>ONDC01000043.1 GCA_900316495.1 uncultured Eubacteriales bacterium | reverse complement strand
TCAGGGAGGGTTTTTTTGGTGCGTGGGGGTTTTGTCTGGGTGCGTAGAAATTCCGACCCTGCGCCGGGGGGCGAACTCACCCACCGCAAGCGGTCTCCCCTCCCTTTCAGGGAGGGTTTTATTTTGGTGCGTGGAAATATGGATTTTTTTGCTTGACAAATCCACACGACCTTCCATCTCTTACTGAAGCCTTTTCTTAATATCTGTTCTCGCCGTAGGGCGCGTTCTGTTGATAGGGCTGGGTTCGGATGGCATCCTCGCGTTCGAGATAGTAATTGTAGACCGCGTTGGCGATACGCGCGCGCATGCGTTGGCTGGCAAGCCGCGTTTCGGGCGTGGAGACCGGGTCGGAATTGCATATCGCAAGAAAATAGTCCACATACCGCAGGTAGAAGACGCCTACCTCGTGATTCACGGTCTCCCGGTCGCTCACAAGGCGGCCGGTGTAAATGTCGTCGCTGATATAGCGCGTGAAGCCGTTGTGACAGCGGTGACGCAGAAACAGCCGCCCCGCGTATTCGCACAGCGGGCGCGGCAGCAGCGTATTGCGGTACAGTCCCTCGAAGAAGGTCAGCATATCCTGCGCCGTGGTCAGGTTGAGACGCAGGTCGTCCTGCACCTTGGTCTGTCCCAGACGGCACTCCACCCGCGTATTCGCCAGTCCGAATCTCTGACAGCATTGGTTGATGTACGGCAGCCCCAGTATTTCAATCAGCACGTTCGCCGCCGTGTCCTCATTCGCCACAATCATCCACGAAAGCAGCTCGTCGATCGAATAGGACATCTGTCCCCGCTCGAACGCCACGCTGTCGTAATTGATCCAGAGATTCGGCACGATCACGCATTTGTCAAGCGTCATCTCGCCGTCCGCGACGCGGCAGAGCGCCGCCAGCAGTATGGCGATTTTTGCCAGATCGCCCGAAGGCACGACGTAATCGGGCGCAAACTGAAACGGGGTTCCGCCCGTGTCAAAATCCTTGTATATGACCGAGACGATTCCTCCCGCGGCGTGTATCTCGTCCATCATCATCCGCGCAAGACCTACATGATCCATGTTCTCTCTCCTGTGTGTTTGTCAGATTTCTATCGCGCAGCCCTCCGGCGCGGAGTGGAGCTTCGCGCTCATTCCCAGCGGCAGGAAGGTCGAGGGGACGCTGTGACCGCAGCAGAAGCCGCCGATCACCGGAATGTGCAGCGGCGACAGCGCGTTGCGGAGCGTCTGGGCAACCGGCATATCCGCCGGCGCCTCGCAGTCCTTCCACGTCCCCAGAATCACGCCCCGGCACCCCTCAAGGATCCCGCTGTGGCGCATGTGGAGAATCGAGCGGTCGATGGCGTAGGCGTATTCGCTCACATCCTCCAGAAAGAGGATTTTGTCCCGGCAGTCAAGCTGATAGGGCGTTCCCGCCGTGGAAGCGACAATCGTCAGATTGCCGCCGGTGAGCACGCCCTCCGCCGTTCCCTCAAAAATACATTGCAGCGGCTCGCCGGCGTTGCGTTCCGGATGGGACGCGTCATACACCGTCCGCCAGTTGCCCGCTAACGCGTCGGCAAGGGCGCGGTGGGTGAATTCGTCCTCGCGGAAGTTGGCGGCTGCGGGCATCGGCGCGTGAAAGGTCACCAGACCGCAGCGCTGATGGAGAAGGGTGTGCAGAACCGTCGCGTCGCTGAATCCGGTGAACACCTTCGGGTTCGCCCGGATCGTATCGTAATCAAGCAGCTCCGCCAGTCTCGCTCCGCCGTATCCTCCCCGCGTCACCACCACCGCGCGGACGTCGGGATCGGCGAAGGCGCGGTTGACGTCTCCCGCGCGAAGCTCGTCGCTCCCCGCAAGGAAGCCCTGCCGCGCCGTGCAGGAAGGGTATATTTCGGGCGTGTAGCCAAGTCCCGCGATGAATTCGGCGGCGAAGGCAAGGCGTTCCGGCAGCACCGGGGCGCAGGGGGCGATCAGCGCGATCTTCTCCCCCGCGCGAACCGGCTGCGGGATGATCATGTTCTGCATAGTCAATCATTCTCTTTTCTGCATTGTGATGGGTACGGCGCCGACGATCAGCGGTTTCTTTTCTTTCTGCCGTTGTAGTCGGCGTTGATGGACTCGTTCCAGTCGGCGTCCGGCGTCATGCCGGCTCTTACGTGACCGATGGAACGGCACACCGCCTCAAAAACCACCGCGGTTCCCTGACTGTCGGCGTGGTAATTGGCGGCGCGGTCGGCGGTGATGCCGATGCGTCCCGCCGTCTCCACCGCGTCGATGTTCGCGCCGATGAAGAGGAATTCCCAGCCGTATTGTTCCTTCTGGCGTTCGATCATCCGCTTGACCTCCGCGCTCGTATAGCGGTGGCTGGCGTTCTCCATGCCGTCGGTCGTGATGACGAACATCGTGTGCCCCGGCACGTCCTCGGGGCGGGCGTACTTGTGGATGTTGCCGATGTGGTGAATCGCGCCGCCGATCGCGTCGATCAGTGCCGTGCAGCCGCGCACCGTGTAGTCGTCCGCCGTCATCCTCCGCACCTCCGCCAGCTTCACGCGGTCGTAGAGCACCTCGCTTTCGTTGTCAAACAGCACGACGGACACATAACATTCGCCCTCCTGTCCGCGCTGCTTCTCGATCAGCGAATTGAAGCCCCCGATCGTGTCGCTCTCCAGACCGCTCATGGAGCCGCTTCTGTCCAGAATAAATACCAGCTCGGTGATGATGATGTTGTTGTTCTTCTTCATGATCCATTCCTCCTGATGATAATTGAATGATGGGCGCATGGTCGAGGTTCATTTCCACCCTGCATCCCTATTATACACCGGCGCATGGATCCTGTGGTCGCCTGCCGAGCGACAATTGTTTTTTTTATCCCAGCATCAGTTGATCGAAGGAAAACAGCACCTCGTTGATCTCAAACACGTCGTAACGTCCGTTCCGGATGAAGTATTCCACGATCACGTCGAATTTATTGCTGTGGGACAGCGCAAAGCCCGCCTTCAGCAACAGCTCGTTTGTCTCGTCCAGAGACAGCTCCAACGCAATCGCAAAGGCAAGCACCGTCGGCTTACTCGGCTTGTAGAGCTTGTTGCCCCGTATCTTGGAGAAGAGCTTGCGGTCGATGTTCGCCTTTTTATAGCACTGTGCGTCGGTCATGCCCTTTTCGTCGATCTTGCGCAGCAGCATCTCCGAGAAGCTCTCGTCCAGACAGTTCAGCAGGTCGTCGAGACTCTCCTTCCTTGCCGGCGCGCTTCGTCCCGCCATCGCGGGTTTCGCTTTCTCCGTGAGCGCGCTGCCGAGCGGCAATGCGTTGTCATAGGCCAGGAAAAGCGAGTTCCGCTCGTTCGGATGCTCGTCTACGTAATGCTCGTCGATGTACTCCGTCACGTCGTTCATCAGCTTTTTGCTGATCCGGAAGCCCTCCCTGTCGTACACGACGATGTATACCGTCATGTCATGCTGCATCAGGAACGCGCTGATCTCGCTGACGGCTATGTGCAGCGCTTCCTCCTTCGGGTAGCCGAACGCACCCGACGAAATCAGCGGAAACGCCACCGATTCACATGCAAGCTCCGCCGCCAGTCGCAGCGATTCACGGTAACAGGACGCCAGCAGCTCCGCCTCCTGATACGCCCCCCCTAACCAGATCGGGCCGACGGTGTGGATGATGTATCGGCAGGGCATGTCAAACCCCTCGGTCACCTTCGCCTGTCCCGTCGGACAGCCGCCTATCTTCGCGCAGGCTTCATACAGACGCGGTCCCGCGGCGCGGTGGATCGCCCCGTCCACGCCGCCCCCTCCCCGCAGCGATTTGTTAGCGGCATTCACGACCGCGTCGCAATGCATTTTGGTGATGTCGTTCCGTTCTATGATCAGTGGCATGGTTGTTCCTCCTCTTTTGAGATCTGGTTTGTTCTGGCGGTGTTGAGCCGGAAATGGTCGAATGAGTTGTGATTTGTGCCTTTTTCGGTTGCGCCAGGGCGCGATTCTGTTTGAGGCGCGTTGCAGCGAGGGGCGCTGCCCCTCTTTGCCAGCTTCGCTGACAAAGTACCCTGCAAGGGCCCTGCCCTTGACCCGCCAGGGAGCAATGCCCCCTGGACCCCGCGCTCGCATTCGCTCGCTTAATTCGCGCCGCGCTATGCTTTTTCTCATTATATCTCACTCATGTCCAAATGTCAATCTCGTCTGCCGCACAGTTTTTTTACGCTTTTTCTTCAATTCACGAAAAAACCCTTTAAAAATCCCTCACCATGGTATATACTATAGTGATAGATTATTCAATACGCTCACTCTTTACGCTCACTCTTTCTCTCAGGGGGTTTTGCAATGAAGCTGCTTGTACTGGACGGCAACAGCATTATCAACCGCGCTTATTACGGAGTGCGTCCGCTGACAACCAAGGACGGATTCTTTACAAACGCAATCTACGGGTTTCTCACGATGTTCCATAAAATCTATACCGACACGCAGCCCGACGGCGTCGCCGTGGCGTTCGATCGGAAGGCGCCTACCTTCCGCCACCTGAAATACGCCGATTACAAGGGCAAACGGAAGGGCATGCCGCCGGAGCTTGCCATGCAGCTCCAACCGCTGCAGGAGCTTCTTGCCGCGATGGGACTGCGCCTTCTCTCCGCTGACGGCTGGGAGGCGGACGATATTCTCGGAACCCTCGCCGAGGCTTGCCGCCTGAATCCTGACGATTCCTGCGTGATCGCTACCGGCGACCGCGACACGCTGCAGCTTGTCGGCGACGGCGTTGTCGTCCGGATGCTCACGACCAGACAGGGAAAGGCTGAGGCCGTTCTGTACGATGAGCGGAAAATTTTGGAGGACTACGGCGTGAAGCCGGTTCAGCTCATCGAGGTCAAAGCCATTCAGGGCGATACGAGCGACAATATCCCCGGCGTTCCGGGTATCGGCGAAAAGGGCGCGCTCGACCTTGTGAGCCGCTTCGGGAGCCTTGACTATATTTATTCCCACATCGACGAGATTGACGTGAAGCCCGGTATACGCAAAAAACTCATCGAGGGCAGGGAGAGCGCCTATCTCAGCCGGTGGCTCGGAACCGTCGCCACAAACGCCCCCGTTCCTACCGATCTTGGGGAATACGTTCCGCAACCGCCCGACGCGGAAAAGGTCACGGAGCTGATGCTCCGCTTCGAGCTGTTCCGTTCCCTCGAAAAAATGAAGAAGGAATGGTTCCGCGACGCTCCCCCGCCGTCCCCTGCCGCAGCGCCCGCCGACCACGCGGATGCCGCCGCGTCCACCGACGTGATCTTCTGCCGCGATACCGACGCCCTTATCTCGCAGATACGCGAGGACGGCAAAGCGTACTTCCTGCTGCCGGAGGATCCGGAACAGGTCTGCGTGGCAAGGCAAGGGAACGTCGTGGTTGTCACCGGACAGGATGTGGAACGCTTCTGCCGCGAAATCCTCGCCGACGACGCCATCGAAAAGTTTACCTTTGACCTGAAAACCACCCTTCACGTCCTTGCGCCGTGGGGCATTGTTCCCCGCCGCGTTGTCTGCGACGTGATGCTTGGCGCCTATGTGCTCAATCCCTCCTCCGACTGCGAAAGCCTCGAAAAATTGGCGGCGCAGTACGCCTCCGTCCTGCCGGACAGCATTCCGTCCGGACTGAAAACCGCGCTGCTCTGTCAGCGTCTCCCCGCCATGTGCGGGAGAATCATGGCGGAGATCGAACGCAACAGGCAGCTTCCGCTGCTCTCCGACGTCGAGATTCCGCTTGCCTACGTCCTTGCCGATATGGAGACCGCCGGCTTCGCCGCCGACGCGCACGCCCTCGACGAATTCGAGAAGCGCCTCTCCCTCCGCGTCAATGAGCTGACCGCCAAAATCTACGCGCTCGCGGGGGAGGAATTCAACATCAATTCCCCCAAGCAGATCGGCGCGGTGCTGTTTGAGAAGATGAAGCTCCCCGGCGGCAAAAAAACCAAGACCGGCTATTCCACCAACGCCGAGGTGCTGGAACGACTCGCCGCCGACAATGAAATCGTGGCGCTGATTCTGGAATACCGCACGCTCACCAAGCTGACCTCCACCTACTGTCAGGGACTTAAAAAGGCGATCGCCGCCGACGGCAGGATCCACACCACCTTCCGTCAGACCGAGACCCGCACCGGCAGAATCAGCTCGGTCGAGCCGAATCTGCAGAACATTCCCGTCCGCACCGAGTTGGGCAGCGAGCTGCGCCGGTTCTTCCGCGCCGGGGAGGGCATGACCCTCGTGGACGCGGACTACAGCCAGATCGAGCTGCGCGTCCTCGCCGATATGGCTGGCGACGAGATCATGACGCAGGCCTTCCGCGACGGCACCGACATTCACGCCGTCACCGCCTCGCAGGTGTTCGGGATTCCGCTCGCGGAGGTCACTCCCCGCATGCGGAGCAATGCCAAGGCGGTCAATTTCGGCATTGTCTACGGCATTTCCGCCTTCTCGCTGGCGAAGGACATCGGCGTGAGCAATGCCGAGGCCGCCGCTTATATCAACAGCTATATGAGAAAATATTCTGCGATTGCAGATTATATGAAAAAGCTCGTGGAGCAGGCCAAGGCGACGGGCTACGCGGAGACGATGTTCGGCAGACGGCGCTATCTGCCGGAGCTGACCGCCTCCAACTTCCAGACCCGTTCCTTCGGCGAACGCGTGGCGCGGAATATGCCCATTCAGGGGACTGCCGCCGATATTATCAAAAAGGCGATGATCGCCGTTCACCAGCGGCTCAGAGCCGAGGGCATGCGGTCGCGTCTCATTCTGCAGATTCACGACGAGCTGATTTTGGAATGTCCGCTCGACGAGTCGGTGAAGGCGACGGAGATTCTACGGCAGGAAATGGAGAGCGCCGTCAGTCTCTCCGTGCCGCTGACCGTCGACGCGCACGCCGGCGACAGTTGGTTCGACGCGAAAGGGTAAACAAAAGCAAAAACCCTCCCTGAAAGGGAGGGGGGACCGCTTGCGGTGGGTGAGTCGCCCCCGGCGCAGGGTCATCGTCCACCGTTATCCCGAGGGAAAAGTCAATACGCCCAATTCTAAATCACTTTTGGCTGAGTCTAAAGAAATGAAAAATGAACAAATTAACCCTATGTGAGATTGTTTTTCCACCTGATCGCACGGGCGCCAACCCCGATTCAGATGCAAGCGCGATGAGCATAAACTCATCCGGCACTTCGTGCCGGGCGCCAACCCCGATTCAGATGCAAGCGCGACGAGCATAAACTCATCCGGCACTTCGTGCCACCTTCCCTTTCAGGGAAGGCAAATAAGCGCCGCTCCTAAAAATACCCTCCCTGAAAGGGAGGGGGGACCGCTTGCGGTGGGTGAGTTCGCCCCCGGCGCAGGGTCGTTTTTTCCATCTGCCCGGACATCCACAAATAATCCCTTCCCCACTTTGCGCTTCGCGCGCTCTTTTTTGATTTACTTTTTTGGAGGAATCAATCTATGTACCATTCAACAGAAAACCCGCCGTTCGCCACCTTGCCGGGCGGCGTTTGCGCCGCCAAGGGCTTTCGAGCCAACGGTCTCAACTGCGGCCTCAACAAGGACAAAAACAAGAACGACCTCGGACTTGTCGTGAGCGACGTGATGTGCAACGCGGCGGCGGTCTATACCACCAACAAGGTCAAGGGCGCGCCGCTGCTTGTGACCAAGGCGCATCTTGCGGCATGCAATGGCAAAACGCGCGGCTTCATCGCCAACAGCAAGAACGCCAATACCTGCAACGCCGACGGCGTGGAAAAGGCGGAGAGAATGTGTTCGCTCGCCGCGAATGCGCTTGGGGTTGACCCGAATGAAATCGTCGTCGCCTCCACCGGCGTGATCGGACAGATTCTCCCCATCGAGCCGATTGAAACGCATATCGCGGAGCTTGTCGCCGGACTCTCCCGCGACGGCAACCAGAAGGCGGAATATGCCATCATGACTACCGACACCGTCATGAAGGAATGCGCCGTGGAATTCATTCTCGGCGGAAAAGTCTGCCGGATGGGCGGCATGGCAAAGGGCAGCGGTATGATTCACCCCAACATGGCGACTACCCTCAATTTCATCACGACAGACGCGGCAGTCAGCACGGAGCTTCTGCAAAAGGCGCTTTCCGACGTGGTGAGGGTCACCTACAACTGCCTGAGCGTGGACGGCGACACCTCCACCAACGACTGCGTGCTGCTCATGGCGAACGGTCTTGCCGGCAACGACGAATTGACCGCCACCGGCGAGGATTACAACGTCTTCCGTGACGCGCTCTATTTCGTCATGATGAACCTCACCCGCATGCTTGCCAAGGACGGCGAGGGCGCCAGCAAGCTCCTTGAATGTACCTGCTCGGGCGCGCCCGATCTTGACACCGCCATCACCGTCGCCAAAAGCGTCATCCGCTCCCCTCTCGTCAAGTGCGCGTTCTTTGGCGAGGACGCCAACTGGGGCAGGATTCTCTGCGCCATCGGCTATGCCGAAGCCGAATTCGATATTGACAGGGTGGACGTCGATCTCTCCTCGTCAAACGGCAGTATCGCTGTCTGCCGCGGCGGCGCGGGCATCGGATTCTCGGAGGACGAGGCGGCACGCATTCTCGCCGCCGACGAGATATTCATCTTGATCAACCTGCATCAGGGCAATTGCTCCGCTACGGCGTGGGGCTGCGATCTCACCTACGATTATGTCAGAATCAACGGCGACTACAGAACCTGATCCGGATTGAAAAAATTCATAAAGCGCTGTGCGTGGGAATTTCCCGCGGCACAGCGCTTTTTATGTGAGACTCCATTCCATATGGTTCCGGATGGTCGATCAATAGTTCAACTGTTTCACAAACTCCTCGATTTCCTTCTTGTTGCCGGAGTCGGTCGGGAACACAACAAGAACGGTCTTTCCCACGCGTTCGATGAACATGTATTGCCCCGACGCGGTCAGCGAGTAGGACTGATAATTGCTGATATTGACCGAGCTTTGGGAGTATATTCCCGATTGGTTGGATTCAAGGGTCGCCTTGTTGTTGGCAAAGAAATTCTTGGCGGCGGTTTCATCCGCCAGCACATAGAATTCCAGCTTGAACGCGACGCTTTGGGGCGCTGCCACTGTCGCTTCCTTCACCGTGTCGCGGTAATCGGCAAATTGCTCTATTACGTCATTCGTGAGGTAGCCCTTGGATTCCGCAAGCGATTGGAAGGTCGCTGTCGTCGCCTCCGTCTTGGCGCAGCCGGTCATGAGCAGGAGCATCAGCGCTACCAACAAAAGGACAGGGGTTCTGACATGCTTCATGGTGGTTTTCATGGGGATCGTCACCTTTCTATGATAGAATTTCTGTTGCCATTCTATCATAAATTGTGATCTCTGTCAAGTTTTTTACACGGTTTTTCAATAATCTGTGTATGATTCCGACAGAGCTTCGTCCCCGCTGTCCTCCGGAGCGTTCCGCAGCGCGTCCCATATGTCGCCAGACGCGTAGCCGTAGCGCTGCAACGTGGCAACCGTGCGGCGGATCCCCTTTTCGTCGCCGAGGTCGTGGCTGAATTGATCCCGGAGCAGCGCCGCAATCGCGGCAGGTTCGTCAAGCTCAAAGCGGGAAAGCGCCTGCGCCGCCGTCGTTCCGTCAATCCCCTTCCCCGTCAGCTCGCGGAGAATCCTCCGGCTGCCGTAGTGCTTCCGGAAAATCAGGTGGCGGATCATGTTCTCCGCGTAGCGGGCGTCGTCCAGCGCGCCGATCTCCTTCATGAATGTCAGCGCTTGCTCCGTCGCGTCCTGGTCAAACTCCTTCCGCAGCCTGTCCCGCAGGTCGCGCGAGGAATAATCCCGATAATTGAGCAGGTAGAGCGCCTTCGCCTTCGCGCGGCGGCGCTGCGATTCGGTCAGCAGCGCCCGCAGCGCTTCCTCCGTGTATTCCCCCGGCCGCAGCTTCTTTTCGGCGGCAAGCTCCCTGACAATCGCGCAGATCAGCTCTCCGTGCGAATACAGACCGACGAGATGTCCCTTCTCCGGTCTGATTTCTTCAATGATGATCTCCGGCATGGTCAGTCTACCGTTATATCAAGATTCTTCTTGCGCCGGGTGGATTTCTTGCCTTCATTGACCTCCTCCGGCAGCGGCACATCCTCTATCAGAATGCCTTCGGGAACGGGGGGCAGATCGTCGGGCAGCCCCGGCATTTCCGGCAGCTCGGGCGCGTCGGGCATTTCGGGCGCGTCGCTCTCGTCATTCTTCGCCTTGGCCGGCTTGCGCCTGCTGTAGAGCTTCGCCGCGTTCTCCCTGACCTTCGCTTCTATCTCCTCCGCGATCTCGGGGTGGTCGTTGAAGTAATTCTTGGCGTTGTCGCGTCCCTGTCCGAGACGGGTCTCGCCGTAGGAGAACCACGCGCCGCCCTTCTTCACGATGCCCAGCTCCACCGCCATGTCCAGCAGTTCGCCGTTGTGACTGATGCCCTCGCCATACATAATATCGAATTCCGCTGTGCGGAAGGGCGGGGCGATTTTGTTCTTGACCACCTTCGCCTTGGTGCGGTTGCCGATCACCTCCGAGCCGGATTTCAGCGCCTCGCCCTTGCGGATCTCAATCCGCACAGAGCTGTAGAATTTCAGCGCCCTGCCGCCCGGCGTTACCTCCGGGTTGCCGTACACCACGCCCACCTTCTCGCGCAGTTGGTTGATGAAGATGGCGATGCAGTTGGATTTGCCGATGGCGGCGGTCAGCTTGCGCAACGCCTGACTCATCAGGCGCGCCTGCATGCCTACGAACGCGCTGCCCATGTCGCCCTCTACCTCCGCGCGCGGCACCAGCGCCGCCACCGAGTCCACCACGATTACGTCGATCGCGCCGGAGCGAACCAGCTCCTCCGTGATTTCAAGCGCCTGTTCGCCGTTGTCCGGCTGCGAAACCAGCAGGTCGTCGATGTCCACGCCGAGCGCTTCCGCGTAAACCGGGTCGAGCGCGTGCTCCACGTCGATGAACGCCGCGATGCCGCCCTTCTTCTGCGCCTCGGCGATGCAGTGCAGCGCCAGCGTGGTCTTGCCGGAGGATTCCGGTCCGTACATCTCCACAATCCTGCCCCTCGGCAGTCCGCCGATGCCCAGCGCGACGTCAAGCCCGATGGAGCCGGTGGAAATGGACTCCACGTTGAGCGCGGAATTCTCCCCCAGTATCATCACCGCGCCCTTTCCGTAATGCTTCTCTATGCTTGTCAGCGCCGTTTCCAGCGCCTTTCTCTTGTCAAC
Organism: uncultured Eubacteriales bacterium; assembly: GCA_900316495.1. Classification (GTDB taxonomy): domain Bacteria; phylum Bacillota; class Clostridia; order Oscillospirales; family Acutalibacteraceae; genus RUG762. Next base: position 10,928 of record ONDC01000043.1, on the reverse strand, counting down.
CGCCATGTGTGTAACCATCCTTTGCTTTGTTTTTCAACTGTATTATATATCATTTTTGAGAATACTGCAAGAGGAAATTTGCATTTTTGATACAGCAGTCCCAAAAATGCACCTGTCAATACCTCCAAAATCCTTGACAACATCGATGTGACCTACGCCGGCGCGCCGCATGACGTCGATTACGCCGTCGCGGATGTCATAGCCTGTCTCAAAAGCGAGAATTCCGCCGGCGGTTCCGTCGCCTGTTTTCAGCAGCGGCTTCCAGAGTTCGCAGATGGCGCGGTAGAAGGTCAGTCCGTCGCTGCCGCCGTCGAGCGCCATGCGCGGCTCGCACCGCACCTCCCATTGCAGCCCCTCGACGTCCGCCGAGGGAATATACGGCGGGTTGGACACAATGCAGTCGCATGCCTCCCGGACGGCGCAGCGTTCCGGCGGCTGTAGCACGTCGCCCTCCACACAGCGCACGCGTCCCTGCCCGAATTCCGCAATGTTGGAGCGGAGATAACACAGCGCCCGGGGGGATTTTTCGACGCAGATCACCTGCGCGCCGGGGATTCTGCGGGCTATGGCAAGTCCTACCGCGCCGCTCCCCGCGCAGAGATCGAGAACTACCGGCGCGGGACGTCCGGACAGGGCGGCGCATGCCGCCTCCACCAGCGTCATGGTGTCCTCGCGCGGAATCAGCACGCCCTCGCCGACCCGCAGCGGCATGCCGTCGAATTCCCAGCGCCCCAGAATATACTGAAGCGGCTCGCGGGTGCGGCGTTCGATGAGCGAATCGAACAGCGCGGCGGCTTCGGGGGCGGCGACGTCCCCCCCGCGAACCGCGAGCGCGGCGCGGTCGCCTATCCCGAACGCCCGTTCCATCAGGCATAACGCGTCAAAGGCAGGACTTTGCAGCCCTGCCCGTGACAACGTATTCCTGCCGCGTTCATAGACTTCTCTGACGGTGCGGCGCTCCATCAGACGATCTCCCCTTCCGAGTCCTCCGGAATAACCGCCTTCATCGCGGCGATGGCGCATTCGATCTGGCTGTCGTCCGGCTCAAAGGTGGTAATGCGCTGCATCCACAGTCCGGGCGCGGAGAGGATTTTCGTGAGAAAATTGTCGTGCTTGCCGCAGAAGCGGATGATCTCGTAGCCGAAGCCCATCACCAGCGGCAGACAGGCGAGCCGGATCAGCGTCCGCAGCCAGATCACGTCGGTCTGGATGCAGAAGCCCACCACAATGCCGATGATCAGCATGACAATCAGGAAGCTCGTGCCGCAGCGCGGGTGGAAACGTCGGAATTTCCTGACGTTCTCCACCGTCAGCTCCTGCTTCGCTTCATAGCAGAAGATTGTCTTATGCTCCGCACCGTGATATTCAAAGACACGGTGCATGTCCTTCATGCGGGTGCAGAGGAAAATATACAGCACGAAAATGATGATCTTGAAAATGCCCTCGAAAATCGAGCGGTAGAGGATATTGCCCTTCAGCGCCGGAAGGAGCATCGAAAGCCCCGTGTAACAGGCGGTCGGCACCACGAAAAACAGCAGAACCGCCAGCGCCATTCCCAGTAACATGGCGCACGTCATCAGCACGCCGAAGAGCTTCTCGCCGAAAAGGTCGTTGAGCTTCTGCTCGAAGGGGGTCAGTTCCTCCTCGCCGTCGTCCTCGCCCGCAAGCTCCGCCGAGCGCATGAGCGTCCTGGAGCCGACCCGCAGCGAGTCAAAAAAGGAATACATGCCCCGCAGCAGCGGTATTTTGAAGATCCACGGGCGTTCCGACGGAAGCGGACACTTCACGTCCTCCACCGTGATCCTCCCGTCCGGGGTGCGGACGGCAATGGAGGTTTTTTTCGGGCCGCGCATCATGACGCCCTCGATGAGCGCCTGACCGCCGATGGATGTGTATTTGGTCTTTGTCTTTTTACTCATTGTCTGTTACTTCGCTCTCTGTCGTAATATTCTCCGCGCCGGACGTCGTCTGCCGCGCGATCGGCAGGACGATGCTGACATTGGTTCCCTCGCCCTCCACGGAGTCGATGATGAATTCGCCGTTGTGCTTGCGGATGATCTCGTCGGCAACGGCCAGTCCGATGCCGAAGCCGCCCTTTTCGGTGTTGGCCTTGTAGAACTTCTGCTTGACCTTGGAAAGATGATCGGCGGGAATGCCGCAGCCGTGGTCGCGCACGCCGACGGTCACGCTGTCGCCCTCCACCGAGGTGTAAACGTATATTTCCCCGCCCGATTCGCTGTACTTCATGGCGTTGTCAATCGCGATGATGATGACCTGCTTGAGCCTGTCGCGGTCGCCCATCACCGGTATCGCCTGCTCCGGCTCGTAGAAGGTCAGCCGCTTGTCCTCCTTGCGCGCCTTCTCCGCAAACATGAACACCACATCGTCAATCTCCGCCACGATGTCAAGCAGCTGGAAGTTCATCACCATTCTCCCGCTCTGCATGCGCGAGAAGTCAAGCAGTTGCTCCACCAGACCGCTCAGACGTTCGGTCTCCTTGATGATGATGCCCATGCCCCGCTTGATCATCGCCTCGTCCTCGGTGCCGCACATCAGCACCGTCTCGCTCCAGCCCTTGATGGCGGTCAGCGGCGTGCGCAGCTCGTGGGAGACCGAGGAAATGAAGTCGTTCTTGGCGTTCTCGCTCAGGGCAAGCTCCGCCGCCATCGCGTTGATGGAATCCATCAGGTCGCCGATCTCGTCGTCGTGCTGCTTTTCCAGCCGTATCGAAAAATCGCCGCCCGCGATATTGCCCGCAATATTGGTGATGGTCTTCACCGGATTGACGATGGAACGGATGAAGTACGAGCTTGTCAGCGAGATGAACAGCAGCACCACCAGCAGAATCACCAGAATCAGAATGATGTTGCCCCGCACCGCCGCGTCGGTCGGCTCGAGCGAGACGATCAGACGAATCGCCCGGTAGCCCTTGTAATTCGGCAGCTCCAGTATGTAGGAGACGGCGTACACATGCTCGTTGTTCTCGTTGAGACCGTTCCATGTGCCGTGGTCGCCGTTCCGGCACGCCTCGTCATAGTCCGGCTTGGGCTGCCCCTCCGGCGGCTCGAAGCCGGTGGACGATACCAGCGTCGCTCCCCTGCCGTTGATGAACTGGATCTCCATCTTGTCCTTGTCGGCAAAGCCCTCCACAAACGACTGCGCCGACAGACGGTAGTCGTTTTCGTTCATCGCCGCGTAGGAGTTGAACGCCGTCTGCGCAAAGTAATCCGAGGTCACCGCCGCCCGCTGATCCAACACCTGCCTGATGTTGTTGTAATAAAAGCTGTTGATCAGCGACACCGAAATGATGAAAATCGCTATCAGCATGGTTCCCAACAGCGAAAAGGTCGTAAACAGCCAGCGGCGCGTGATGCCCTTGCCGCGTATCATTTCCCGGTAGGGCAGGAAGAGATGCTTGAGCATGCTTCCCAGCGCGCCAAAGAATTTGCCCGCCTTGTCCCGCAGCTTTTCTCTCTTCGTCTTCTCCACGGTTTTTTCCTTTAGATTCTCTGTCATATTCATTTCCCTTTCAGGGAGGTTTTTTTGGGTGCGTCGGGGTATGTCCGGGCAAGTAAAAATATTCCGACCCTGCGCCGGGGGCGGACTCACCCACCGCAAGCGGTCCCCCCTCCCTTTCAGGGAGGGTTTTTGTTTGTTCGGGTGCGTCGGGTTATGTCCGGGCAAGTAAAAATATTCCGACCTTGCGCCGGGGGCGGACTCACCCACCGCAAGCGGTTCCCCCTCCCTTTCAGGGAGGGTTTTTTTGGCTTGAGTTGTAGGCAGGGGTTCTCAGCCGCCCTATGCCTCCCACTTGTAGCCCAGACCCCAGACGGTGACTATGTGGCGCGGGGAGGAGGGCTTTTCCTCTATCTTCATGCGGAGACGGCGGATGTTCACGTCCACAATCTTTTCCTCGCCGAAAAAGCCGTCGCCCCAGACGTGCTTCAGAATGTCGCCCCGGCTGAGGGCTGTGCGGGGATTCGAGAAGAAATACTCCATAATCTGAAACTCCACCTGCGTCAGCTCCACCAGCTCGCCGTTCTTGCTGAGGGTGCGGTTGCGGAGGTTCAGGACAAAATTGCCGGAGCGCAGCTCCTCGCGGAAGGAGCGGTCGGTCGCCTCGGTCAACGCGACACGGCGGTGCAGCGCGTCCACTCTCGCCATCAGCTCGCTCGGACTGAAGGGCTTGGTGATGTAATCGTCCGCGCCGTTCATCAGGCCGTTGACCTTGTCCATCTCCTGCGATTTGGCGGTGAGCATGATGATCCCTAAGTTGCTGTTGCGCCGGCGCAGCTCGCGGCACACCGATATGCCGTCCATGCCCGGCATCATCACGTCCAGCAGGGCGATGTCAAAATCGCCGTTCGCCTTTTCATACGCCTCCACCGCGGCGCTGCCGTTGTTGACGTCATAGACGTCATAGCCCGAACGCCGGAGATTGATCACCACAAATTCTCTGATGGCGTCCTCGTCCTCTGCTACAAGTATCTTTTTCAAATCCGATCTTCCTTTCTCTGCGTTATATGACGGAATAGGCTGCCTTGACCGTCTCGGGGTCAATGAGCGTCTGTTCGCTGGAAAACAGCGCGACGCACACCGCTTCGTCCCCGGAGCTGAGTACAACCGCGTATTTCGGGTCGTGCTTGTCCTCTTTCCATGCGCTTGGGGTGAATACCTTTATCCGGAACAGCTCCTCGCTGAACGCGAAGCGGTCCTTTTTGTATCGGTAAAAATACAGGATGCGGTTCTTCTCGTCCAGGCGGCAGGTCACCTTGCCGTTCCACACGGACTGCCATGTGAGACTATAGCCCTCCGAGAGATTGATGATGTTCTTCCGCTTGTTGTGGAAGGTGTAGCCGCTCGCGCCAAAGTCCACGCTGTACCACAGCGTCAGGTACATCGGGGATTCCGACAGGTGGTCGTAGCCCGGCAGGTATTCCGTCACCGGAATGTCCACCACGCCGTCCGAATCAATGTCGCGCGAGGGGATATTGACGTTGCGGACGGTGTTCATCACGGTCTGCTCCTCCTCGTCGTAGAAGGGCGTCTCAAGGTCGCCCGACTGACTGTTCCAGTAGATGTACTCCGTCACCATGGTCGAATTGTCCTTGTAGCCGTCCAGCACCACGCCGTAGACCTTGTCGTCCGTCAGCTTCGCCACCTTCGCCTCGGCGTAATACAGCACATGTCCGTCCAGCGGGGCGGTGTCGGTGACGCTCATCGTGTAGGCGTCGTCCACTCCCCGGTGACATTCGATCAGCTTCGCCGTTGCCGATACCTCCGACAGGTTCAGGTAGGAGGCGATGATCTCGTCCGAGCCGTCGTTGTCAAAATCGTAGAGCTGCATGTCGGTGTACGCCACCGAGATGTTGGAGCCTTTGGACTCCGAATATTCCTTCACGTCGATCGAGGTCAGGGCGTTGTCCTGCAGGCAGTAGGCGGAAATGATGTTGAGACCGCTGCTGTAAATCGTCCAGCCCACGATGATCTCGTTGACCCCGTCGCAGTTGACGTCGCCGAAAAGCACGCGGTCAATCTCGCCGCCCTCGCCCTCCTTCTTGGAGACAAACTGCCATTTGCCGCCGTCCTGCGACAGCAGCGCCAGCGAGATCGGCTTGCTCTCGTCCTGCCGGTAAAAAACCAGCGCGTCGTCCCGCCCGTCCCCGGTCAGATCCGTCCTCACGATGGCGGAGCGGTAGCCGCCGCTCTTGGGGTATTTCAGCGTGAAGCTGCCGAGACTCTTGGTCAGCTCCTCCTGTATGCTCCTGTCCTCCCCCGCCGGGTAAGGCGGACGCATCAGCTGTCTGTCCCCCCCGAAAAACTGCGTGTCGCAGCCGCTCAACAGCAGCATCACAAGCAGCGGCGCCATGATTTTCGCTATTACGGTTCTTTGCATGCCATACAACCCTCCGCCATTCTCTCCGCGTTCCTTCTCAATGAATGCTTTATACTTTATCATAACACATAGATTAAGAAATTTCCAGAACAACTCGTTAATTTTTTTACAAAGTCCGAGTGTTTTTTTTGTGAAAAAGAAAATCCGCCGTCCTGTTATCGTGCGTACTCCAAGCAGGATGGCGGAGATTGCTTCCGAAAGCCGATCCGGGCTATCAGAAGTACAAATAATTCGCCCCGAAAAAGATGACGATCGCTATCTCGATGGGATTGACGGCCTTCACCTTCATCATGCAAAGATTGATCAGGACGTGTAACAGCATGCCGAGCGCGATTCCGTCCACAATCGACGACGTCACGGGGATCAGCAGAATCGTAAGCAGCGAGGGGATTCCTTCGCCTATGTCGCCGCAGTCGATCTCCTTCACCGCGGCGAGCATGGTAAAGCCTATGTAGACCATGACGCTCGCGGTCAGCGAGGGCGGTATGTAGTTGGCGACGGGTACAAAGAACGACGCAAGCAGAAAGAGAACGCCTGCCGTGGCAGCCGTAAGCCCCGATTTGCCCTGCGCGCAGATGCCCGCGACCGATTCCGGCGCGACCGACAGCGTCGGACAGCCGAACATCGTTCCGAATGTCGAGGAAACGGAGCTTGCCATGAGCGTGTTTTTCAGCGCGCCGAAATTGCCATCTCCGTCTAATTTCCCGTGGTTTTTGGCGATGGCGTAGGTCACGCCGACCGTATCGGTCATATTGAACACCGAACATACCACCGCCGTGACCAATAGGATCAGCGCGGCTTTCAGGGTCATGTCCGGCCTGTTCTTCAGACTGCCGATTCCGATCGTCAGATTTTTCAGCAGGCCTTCTTTGTACCATGTGCCGTAATTCGGATTGAATTCTCCGAGCCTGATCCGGATCGACAGCAGATCGCGTAATTTCGGGATATGTCCCCCCGTGAAGACCAAAGCGCAGGACGCCGCTATCGCAAAGAAGGGCGGCGAGGGCATGCCGATTTTTTTGCACCAGCCAAGGACTAACAGCCCTATGAGGAATACAATCAGCGGGAATATATCCGTTTTTTTGTAGGAAAGCTCCCCTATCATCCATACGGAGGATTTGTCTTTTACCAGAATTCCCACGTTTTGCAGCCCGACCATGGCAATATACAGACCGATGCCGGCGGAAATGCCGTTTTTCATACTGCCGGAGAGGGTGTTGAAGACCGTGCCGCTGATTCCGGCAAAGCTCAGGACGATGAAAAACATGCCCGATACGGTGGCAATCAGCATCGCCTCGTGATAGGAGAGCTTCAGATCGGTCATCAGCGCCGATGAGAAGTAGACCGTCATTCCCACGCTCGGCACCACCAGAAACGGCTGATTTGACCAGAGTCCCATGATCAGGCAGCCCACAAAGCAGGCAAGGCACATTCCTATATATACGGTTTCAGTGGTTACCCCTCTGCCCCCGATCAACGCGGGACATACCGTCAGGATATAGCTCACGGTGAAAAAGGACGTAAATCCCGCCAGCACCTCCGTGATAAAATTGGTGCCGTTGCCCTGCAGATCAAATAATTTCATGCTTTTCCTTCCTTTTCGGGAATTCATTTATTGTAATTATACTACATATGCCACGGAAAATCAACCGATTTTTCGTATGTTTAACAATTCTGTGAACACAAAAAAAGGTATTGAATTATCCCCTGTCCCTGTGATATAATAATCGTTAAAGAATTGACAAAAGGAAGTTCAGTCTATATGCTCGAAATCAAAAATCTCTCTTACGTCACGCCGGAGGGAAAGGTCATTCTTGACGACATCAACCTCACGGTGGACAGGAAATTCGTCGCCATCACCGGTCCCAACGGGAGCGGCAAATCCACCCTTGCGAAAATCGTCGCAGGCATCCTCACTCCCACCGAGGGCAGCATCCTGCTTGACGGAACCGACCTCACGGGAATGTCGGTCACGGAACGCGCCAGAAACGGCGTGAGCTTCGCCTTTCAGCAGCCCGTGCGCTTCAAGGGGATCACGGTGATGGACATTATCTCCATCGCCGCGGGACGGACGCTTACCCTTGACGAAGCCTGCGCGTATCTCTCCGAGGTGGGGCTCTGCGCACGCGACTATATCGACCGCGAGATCAACGAATCGCTCTCCGGCGGCGAGCTGAAGCGCATTGAAATCGCCACCGCGTTCGCCCGCTCCACCAAGCTCACCATCTTCGACGAGCCGGAGGCGGGAATCGACCTGTGGAGCTTCCAGAGCCTTATCAAGGTCTTTGAGCGGATGTACGAAAAGACAAACGGCAGCATTATGATCATCTCCCATCAGGAGCGCATCCTCTCCTTTGCCGAGCAGATCATTCTGCTCACCGCCGGCAAAATCGCCGCCGTCGGCGGCAAGGAGGAGATTCTGCCGCTTCTCATGAACGGCGATCTCAAATACGAATGTGCAAGGAGGGCGTAAGGCAATGAACGGACTCAATATCAGCCGCGACAAGCTGGACATGCTGGGCAAGATCAGCGTCATGGCGGAGAATCTCACAGGCGCGTTCAGTCTGCGCGTGGACGGCAGTCCCTACGCCAAGGGCTCGAGCGCCAATGTCACCATTTCCGCCAAGAAGGATCTCCCCGGCATCGACATCCGCGTGAAGGACGGCACGGTCGGCGAGAAGATTCACATTCCGGTCATTCTCACACAGAGCGGCATCAAGGATCTGGTCTACAACGACTTTTATATCGGCGAAAACTGCGACGTCGAGATCGTCGCCGGCTGCGGCATTCACAATCACGGACACGAGGATTCCGCGCACGACGGCATTCATTCCTTCCACATCGGCAAGAATTCGCGCGTGTTCTATTCCGAGAAGCACTACGGCGAGAACGCCCCCGGCAGCGGTAAAAACATCATGAATCCCACCACCATCATCGACATTGCCGAGGGCGGCTATATGGAGATGGACACGGTGCAGATTCAGGGGGTGGACAACACCATCCGCACCACCAAGGGCAAGCTCGGGGACAAGGCGACGCTGAAGATCACCGAGAGAATCCTCACCGACGGCGAGCAGTACGCGGAGACGCGCTTCGAGGTGGATCTCGACGGCGAGGAAGCGGGCACGCACGTCATCTCCCGTTCGGTAGCGAGGGGGAACAGCAAGCAGCTTTATATTTCCAACGTCAACGGAAACAGCAAATGCTCCGGACACACCGAATGCGACGCGATCATCATGGACGCGGCGTCGGTCAGCGCGGTTCCGAAGATCAGCGCGAACTGCACCGACGCGTCGCTCATTCATGAAGCCGCCATCGGCAAGATTGCCGGCGAACAGCTCATCAAGCTGATGACCCTCGGTCTCACCGAGAAGGAAGCCGAGGACAAAATAATCAACGGATTTATCAGCTGACGGAGAAATTTCTCTGTGAGTAATGTGCATTGACAATGTGAGCATGCGCCTGTATAATATTATGAAGAAATAATAAAACAAAAAAATAAAAGAACAAAATAACATAATAAAAAAAAAAACAAAAAAACATCTTATCAAGAGTGACGGAGGGAACAGGCCCGAAGAAGTCCGACAACCTGCCGCTTAGAGGCGGAAAGGTGCCAAATCCTGCGGCGACAGCCGGGAGATGAGAAGCGAAGCGCAAGAAAAGCGCAGCGCAATTAATAAAAATCCCCGATGTCGCGAGACACCGGGGAATTTTTTGCGGAGATTCCAAGAAGAAAAACGTCCGAAGAAGGAAAAAGACATAAGGTCTCAGCAAAAGAAATTCCCACGATATGATTAGCAGCAATTCTCATAAAAAGACAATCACTTTCTGTCAATAATCAATTCACCCTTCCTCAGAAGAAGACATAATTCAGCCGTACACAACCGATAATTCACGTTAATTTTCACACAATCTCCAAAAATCCTATAAAAAGAAATTCCCACGATATGATTAGCAGTCTGTCCTGAAAAGAAAAAGAAAAAGAAAAGAAAAAACAATCAATGCAACGCACCCAAAACGCGGGTTGAAGCGCGCCCCGCGCCAGACCATCGTCCACCGAACCCCCCGAAGAAAAAAGACAAGCTGTCCAATCAAAAAAAGCAATCAACGCAACGCGCCCGGAACGCGGTTTGAAGCGCGCCCCGCTCCAAACCATCGTCCACCGAACCCCCGAAGAAAAAAGACAAGATGTCCAATTCCAAAAAAAATCAATCAACGCAACGCGCCCAGAACGCGGGTTGAAGCGCAGCCGCGCTTCAATATTCGCTCCCGGACGCGAGCGATCAGCCAAAAGCCCGGACGCGGGAAAAAAGGTTCTCCCAAAAACAGAATCAGAATCGTGCGAGCCTCCCCTCCTATTGGCCGCGCCCCGCGCCAGACCATCGTCCACCGTAACCCCGAATAAAAAAGACAAGATGCCCAATTCCAAAAAAAGCAATCAACGCAACGCACCCAAAACGCGGGTTGAAGCGCGCCCCGCGCCAGACCATCGTCCACCGAACCCCGAAGGAAAAGGCAATACGCCCGATTCAAAAATACTCACTTTTGGCTGAGTCTAAAGAAATGAATAACAGTGCATGTTACCTCTTTGTGAGACTGTTTTTCCACCTGATCGCACGGGCGGCGACCCCGATTCAGATGCTATCGCGATGTGCATAAACTCATCCGGCACTTCGTGCCACCTTCCCTTTCAGGGAAGGCAAATAAGCGCACCCGCATAATAAACCCTCCCTGAAAGGGAGGGGGGACCGCTTGTGGTGGGTGAGTCCGCCCCCGGCGCAGGGTAGCCCCCCCCACACGCCCGAACCCCCCACGCACCCTCTCATAAAAAATCCCTACCATATACAAAAGTAAAACAGAAAGGACTTTAAAAGCCATGAAAAACAAAAACCATTATCTGTTCACGTCGGAATCCGTCACCGAGGGACATCCGGACAAGGTGTGCGACCAGATTTCCGACGCGGTGCTGGACGCAATTTTAGAGTTGGATCCCGTCGCGCACGTCGCCTGCGAGACCACTGTCACCACAGGC
>ONDC01000165.1 GCA_900316495.1 uncultured Eubacteriales bacterium | reverse complement strand
ATCGCTCGGATATTCATTTCTCATTTCTTTCACCGCTTCTCTTTTTCCCTTATTTTACTCCCTTTTTTCTCTTTTGTAAAGATTCTAAACAGGCTCTTATTGTAATAATGTCCGTTGGGACATTTTTCCTTAATCGTGTTGTTGGCTGACATTTTTTTACACCTGTTTCCGTTATTTTATTCTGATGACAATGGCTGTCGCGTTATCGGAGGCTCTTCCCTCGGTTTTTTCGGAGAGAAGCGCAAAGAGATTTTTTACCACGCCCGAAGCGCTTCTGCCGCCGCACAAGGACAACAGCTCGTCGGACGTAATATTGTTGGTGACGCCGTCGCTGCAAAGCAGGATTACGTCGTTCCGCAGGACGGGAACCGGCTCCGGCGGGGCGTCGAACTGCTTGATTCCTCCGATTCCGATAAAGGAGGTGAGGGCGTGTCCCTTCCGGGATTCCCTGCGATATTGATCCCTGTCGATCCTGCCCTGAGAGAGCTGCTCGTCGAGGCTGGTCTGATAATTATGATACACGTTCAGACGGGTGATCCTGTCCGAACGCACATGATAGACGGAGCTGTCCCCGACCGACAGCCAGTTCATCGCTCCACCGCCGATCCATACGGCAATCAGCGTGCTTCCCGCCCGTGACCGCGAGCCGTCCGGCTTTTTCAGGCGGCGGACGTCGTGATCCATCTTATCCAGAAACGACAGGAAGTAATCCGGGGACTCGTTGGGACAGAAGTCGATTACAGGCGTAATCTCGTCCGTAAATACTCTTACCGACGTCTCGCTGGCGGCTCTGCCGCAGTCAAGCCCTCCCATTCCGTCACAGATACAGGCGGCAATGGAACGCTCCGATGTGATCACGCTGAAATAATCCTCCTGGCTTTCTCTTGTCCCGATGACAGAGCCGAAGGAAAATTCATAGCTCTTTTGTTTTGAAAGCAGGAGTCTGCAGTTTTCCAATGACATTCAGTTTCACCTTCCGTGGAGGCTTGTTATTTTGCATTTATCCGAATTATGGTCTGAAATGTTAATCTGAGATAACAAAGCATTGTGATTATACACTCAGATATTTCATATGTCAATCTTTTCTCATTTTTTCTTAACATTTTTGCTTAAAAAAACTCATTGTATTTTTGATTTTTTATGCTATAATGGTACTATCAATCAAATGGCAGAGGTGTGAAATGCTTAAGAAACTCAAACTGTTAAACCGCAAGAGCATGTCCTCTTTTCAGGTGATTATTTTCAGCTTTCTGGGATTGATCCTGATCGGGGCGCTGCTGCTGATGCTGCCGATTTCCTCGCGCGAAAGGTGCGTGACGCCCTTTTCCGACGCGCTGTTTACCGCCGTTTCCTCCACCTGCGTGACCGGGCTGGTGGTGAAGGATACCGCGACCTATTGGTCGCTCTTCGGTCAGACGGTCATTCTTATCCTGATCCAGATTGGGGGGATGGGCGTTATCACCATCGCCCTCGCCATCATGATGGCTTCGGGTAGGAAGATCGGGCTGTGGCACCGCAGCACCATGCAGGAATCCATCTCCGCTCCGCAGGTGGGCGGCATCGTCCGCATGACCGGCTTCATTCTCAAGACGTCCGCGCTCATCGAGCTGATCGGCGCCGCGCTTCTCTCTCCGGTGTTCTTCCGGGACTTCGGGTTCTTCCGCGGACTGTGGTATTCGCTCTTTCATTCGATCTCCGCGTTCTGCAACGCCGGCTTTGACCTGTTGGGCGTGCGCGGACAGTTTTCGTCGCTCACCTCCTACGGCGACGACGTCTACCTCAATACCGTCATTATGCTGCTGATCGTGACGGGCGGTATCGGCTTCCTTGTCTGGAGCGACATCGCCACCTACCGCCAGCACCTCAAGCGCTATTCCCTTCAGAGCAAGGTGGTGCTGCTCACCTCCGCGCTGCTGATCCTCCTGCCGGCGGTCTACTTCTTTTTCTGCGAGTACGGGGAGCTGCGCTTCGGCGACCGGCTGCTCAGCTCCGTTTTTCAGTCGGTTACCACCAGAACCGCCGGCTTCAATACCACGGATCTTTCACAGATGGACGAATCCGGTACCGCGGTCATGATCTTCCTCATGCTGATCGGCGGTTCCCCCGGTTCCACGGCGGGCGGCATGAAGACGGCGACCTTCGCTGTGCTGTTTCTGGCGGCGGTTACGGTGTTCAGCCGGAGAAACGACGTCCAGTGCTTCAAGAGACGCATCTCCGATGAAACCGTCCGGAGCGCCGGAGCCATTCTCTTCATGTATCTCGTGCTGTTTTTCACCAGCGGCATCATCATCAGCCGCACCGAGGGGCTGCCGCTGCTGACCTGTCTCTTTGAAACCGGCTCGGCAATCGGAACAGTGGGTCTTACCCTCGGCATTACCAGCAAGCTCTCGCTGCTGTCCAGAGTGATTCTGATGGCGCTTATGTTCTTTGGCAGAGTCGGCGCGCTGACGCTGATCTACGCTGCTCTGCCGTCCGTGAGCAGCAGGAATTCCCGCCTGCCGCTCGACAAAATCTCAGTAGGATAAGGAGACATTGCAAATGACAACCGTATTGATCATCGGTGTGGGACAGTTCGGCACCCACATCGCCAAACGAATGGAGGAGCTGCGCTGCGAGGTCATGGCGGTGGACATCAATGAGGACAGAATCAACGAGATCCTGCCCCATGTGACCAACGCCCGTATCGGCGACAGCACAAACGAGGAATTCCTGCGCTCGCTGGGCGTGCGGGATTACGACGTGTGCATCGTCGCGCTGGGCAGTCTGTTCCAGTCGTCGCTGGAGACCACCTCCCTGCTCAAGGAGCTGGGCGCGAAGAAGGTCATCTCCCGCGCGACCAACGACGTCCAGATGAAGTTCCTGCTGAGGAACGGCGCCGACGAGGTGGTCTATCCCGAAAAGCAGATGGCGCTCCGGATCGCCACCCGGTATGCCTCTGACAGCATCCTTGACTTCATCCACCTCGACAACAGCTATTCGATCTATGAGATGAAGGTGCCTAAGGACTGGTACGGCAAGACGCTTACCCAGATCGACATCCGCAAGAAATACAGGATCAACGTCCTGACCATCAAACGCAACAACAAGGTGTTTATTCCTTCCCCCGATACGGAGATCAAAACCGACGACGTCGCCTTTGTAATCGGTGAATTGAAGGATATTCAGAAAAAACCGACGACGTCGCCTTTGTAATCGGTGAATTGAAGGATATTCAGAAGTGCTTTAAGATCTGACCCTGAGTCAGAACGGAGGGGCATTGTGCCGGGTAACGTCCGCGCACAATGCCTTTTTTTGCGCGCTCTCGCGGAGTGTGCAACGTGTGACGCCCCCGCTTCGGATGCAGGAGCGGGGCGTTGTCTTCTTCCGGCATGTGTTGCCTTCTTCCGGCATGTTGAATATTTACGAAAATTTACGTTTTTTTTGTTTGGTCATATTCGCTAAATATCCCCCATATGTATTTTTTATTTTGGAATTGTGTGGTAAAATTAATATTATAGAAAATGGGAAGGGTGCGGCCGGCGCTTCCGGCGCTGCGCCGACAGGAGGTTCATTCCATGAAAAAACGAAAGGAAAGCAAGCCGGGAACCATCCTGAAACGGCTGGACAACCCAAGAACCGTCGTGATCCTTGCCGGATTGGCGGTTATCCTGCTGGCGGTTCTGATTCCGGTGCTGTGCATCAGGCACAACCGGGAGATCCGGCAGTATTCCGGTGCGGAGACCGACGATCACGAGCAGCTCAACTTTGATGTCGGCGCGCTGGAGGAATTCAGCGACGGCGGAATGGAAATGCATCCCGACGGCACCTACAGCCGCATGCTGCTGCTGAAGCACGGGATTGAACTCCGGCTGTGGCGCGACCGGGAACGTCCCCGACTGCCGCTCAGGGAGCAGATAAAGGAGAAATATCCCGACCTTGCG
>ONDC01000222.1 GCA_900316495.1 uncultured Eubacteriales bacterium | reverse complement strand
AATGGAAAATGAGCTTCTATTGTATCTCACCTGAACAGGAACACACATCAATTTGTTCTGACATGACGGTGAAGATCAGATTACTCCGCGTGAAACTGTGCAAAATTCATTCCGCTGACCGATTCGGGCGAAAGGAATGGTTGATTCTCTATCACCTTATCCTAAAAATCCAGATAGCGCAAAGCAGGCAGTCCGGCGAGAAATGCGTCGGACTGCCTTTTCATTTTCCGGCTGTCGCAGGAGGTCTGATACAGGAATATGCCGAATGTTTGCATCTATCCGCATGGCTTCTTATAATAGTATTATAGCAATCGGGGAGATGAATGTCAAGGAAGAAGGACAAATGTCATGGTATAGTTCAAAGAGATACAACAACTTTCCCATACAAAATGAAAAGATTCGTGATAAAATCTTATCAAAAGCAGCCGTCAGCGGCAATGAAAGGAACCACCTGACAGAAGGAACCGCCCGAATTCTCTCTATCTGCAAGAAAAGGAATGCTAAAATTTCCCTCCTGTGAAAATCCTTATATAACCCAAAGAGGTCTTTTCTTTTTACGGAAAAGACCTCTTTTTTGTTTTTGTTCAAGATAGAGAAATGTAACATGAAAAAGCCTGCTATCAATCCCTTATATAGGATAATGCAAGAAAAGGAGGTGAATGGAATGCTAACACCGGCAGGTATCAATCCCTTATATAGGATAATGCAAGGAAACTTCGAAACATATGTTGAAGAAGTTTTGGTCAAAAGTATCAATCCCTTATACTAGGATAATGCAAGGCAGATTGTAACCATCTCAAAAGATTGGATACGTGTATCAATCCCTTATATAGGATAATGCAAGGAAACTGCTGCTCAAAAAATTGTACGCCTTAAAAAAATGTATCAATCCCTTATATAGGATAATGCAAGAACAACAGATTGTGTTCATTATTATTATAACCCACTACCTCTTGATTTGTCAAGTGAATAAATTGTGAACAGATGCAATTTTAATTAGTGAATATGATATTTAGAGAACAGAAACAGCGCATAAATCGGAGTATCGGACGATAGGAAATTTCACCGCGCTGACGATAGGAAATTTCACCGCGCTAAAAAACAGCTTGCATTTTTCATTAAAGTAGTGTAGAATCAGTATGAGGTGAGGATATGCTTGAAAAAATATGTGATAAAAACCGCCTGTCAGAATATGCGCGGGCGCTGGCAGGCAGGGGGTTCAAGCCGGGGTTTGACAATATGACCGCCGAGGCTCTGGTGATCTGGCTGGAAATCAACGGGGACGTGCTGGTGCGGGATCTGCTTCACGGGCGTTACAAGCCCATGCCCGCCATCGGCTTTCATGTGGCGAAGAAGCACGGCGGACACCGCAGCATCTCGCGCCTGACCGCGCTCGACACGGTGATCCAGCAGGCGCTTCTCGACGCAGTATGTGAGGAAGCCGAGCGGCAGTTCTCCCCCCGCAGCCACGCCTACCGCAAGGGGCGCGGCGTTTCCACCGCCGTCGCGCAGTACTGCGCCGAGGGCATGGCGCATTCCTTCGCCTCCAAGCTCGACCCCGCCGCCTGCTTTGACAACATCGACCACGGTGTGCTTCGTTCCGCCGTCGCGGATTTCTTCGGAGAGGAAGCGCTGACGCGGCTGATCATGCGGTGCGCGGAAATGCCGGTCATGATC
Source organism: uncultured Eubacteriales bacterium (assembly GCA_900316495.1). Taxonomy (GTDB): domain Bacteria; phylum Bacillota; class Clostridia; order Oscillospirales; family Acutalibacteraceae; genus RUG762. The sequence goes on along the minus strand of ONDC01000222.1, from coordinate 1,119 downwards.
GAGGGAGAGCTGCACCAGACGCACAGGGGCATTTTACAGGGCGCGCCGCTCAGTGCGCTGCTGTGCAATATCTATTTTCATAGTCTGGATCTGTTTCTGGAGGAGAGGCACATTCCCTTCGTGCGGTACGCGGACGATCTGATCCTGTTCGCGGATTCCGAGGAAGACATACGGCGCTTCACCCGCGAGGCGGAGGAATACGAATTGCAAACGCTCCGGCTCCAAAAGAACCCTGCCAAATGCGAAATCGGCTCTCCCTCCGGGATCTGTTATCTGGGCTATCGGTTTGAGCGCGGCAAAAACGGGCATTACATTGCGGTGGATGAGGACAGCCCTTCCCATTCGTCCTACAAAAACTGGCATCAATCCCGTCCGGAGAGGGACAACCGCGCGGCGGATATTCTCAGCAGCGGCATTCTGCGGCAGAAGGATTATTCCCTGCTCTTTGAGAACGAAGACGGCGCCTATGACATCCCCGTCATGAATACCGACGTCATCAATATCTATTCCGGCGTGGTGCTGGATTCCGGCTTTTTCAAACGCGCCGCCAACAGCGGCATTACCGTCAATCTGTTCAGCGAAACGGGCAATCTGCTGGGACGGTTCACGCCCGCCGCGCCGTTGAAATCCCCCATGGTGACGCTGGAGCAGCTCGAACAGTACGGCGACGCGGAGAAGCGCCTGTGGCTGGCGACCCAGTTCGTGCTTGCCTCGATTCACAACCTGCGGCTCGTCATCCGGTATTACAACAAGACCTACCCCGATCCGATCTATGACGCCATGCTGCAAAAAATCGAACGCGCCGAGAAGATGATCAAGGAGAACCGCGATTATGACAACCTGCTTCTGCTGGAGGCGCAGGTGCGGCAGTTCTATTACCGGTGTTTCGACAGTTTCATACGGACGGAGGGATTCGTGTATGAAAAGCGCAGCCGCCGTCCCCCGCACAACGAGGTCAACGCCATGATCAGCTTCGGCAACACGCTGCTGTACAACCTGCTGGCGACCGAGATCGACAAAACCCCGCTCGATGTGCGGGTCGGCTTCCTCCACGCCACCAACCGCCGCGAGGAATCGCTCAATCTCGACCTCGCGGAGATTTTCAAGCCGCTGCTGGTC
>ONDC01000045.1 GCA_900316495.1 uncultured Eubacteriales bacterium | reverse complement strand
CGCCACGCGCCCTTGATCACACCCTGATACTGATCGTCAAAGACCGACATATCCATCGCGTAGACCCTGAAATTATCCAGCGCGGGAATACCCACAAGGCTGCTCTTGGCACGCAGTCGCATTTCCACGCCGGGAGGCGCAATGATCACATCCGGGTCGCTGCGCATGAGATCGGAAAGCTCATATTCCCCCTTCATGGAATCCCTCGCGACATTGAAGCCGCCCGACAGCTCCAATATGGTGGAAACAAGCGTGTCGCCGGTGGCAAAGGTCTTGAGGTCGCTGGAGAGAATCACGCATGTGTTCCACGGGTCCTCGGTCTCCACTAAGCGTGAAATATCATCCAGCTGCGAAAAAATCCCGTTGGCGATGCCTTTTCCCTTGTTGTAGCCCTTATTGCCACCCCTGAAGCAGGCTCCGAGCGCTCCGTACATCTCCACCATGGACGCTCTGCCGGTTGCCCTCGGTATCACAACGACGGGAATTTCCTTTTCCTGTATATCCTGAACCGACTTGGCCGACACGGTGTCATCGGTTATCACAAGGTCTACCTTGTTGCCCACCAGCAGGTCAACCGAGGGATTGTCAGGCGTACCGCATGCCTTCAGATCGTCGGCTTCCTTATAATCGCAGTTGGCTGTCCGCCCGAACATCTGATCCTGATAGCCCATGGCGTAAATAATCCCGATCAGGGTGCTGGAATAGCACACCACCTTCGACGGCGGTCCCACAAACCTGACGCCCCCCACTTCCACGGGGTAATCCGGGGTATTGTCCGCCTCGTCCCCGTCGCCGCATCCGTTCAGCGACAGCATGGAAAAGACCATCAGCAACGCGGTAAGCAGCGCAGTCGCTTTCTTTTTCAATACTTGGCACCTCCTGCCGGAAATCAGCCCTTCTTGGTGGTTTTCTCCGTTGCCTTTTCCGTGGTCTCGGTCTTGTCTGTTTTTCCTTCCGTCTTTCCGTCTTTCTTTGCGTCTTTCTTTGCGGTAGTCGTGGTAGCGTCTGTCGGGGTGACAGTGCCGTTTTCCTCCGCTTCCGCCTCCTTGCGCGCGGCAATCACTGAATTGACGCGGTCAAGCGCTGTCTGAAGCTGCGGATCGCTTTCGTCGGAAAGCAGATAGCGGTTAATACGCTGATAGGAGGTCAGCCCGACCTCAAATTGCGGAATTACTTTACCTTCGGCAATCAACTCCCCCAGATCGTCGGACCATCTGCCGGTGGTGATTCTCACGGCACAGCCGTTGCTGAGCTGGAAAAGCTCCTGCACGGTGTCGTGACCTGCCGTCCTGGTGCCGATGCTCTCCGCGGCTCCAAAGCGCATCATATCCGCCGCAAACAGCTCGGCAGCGCCGTCTGTGCCTTCGTTGATCAGAACCTCCATGGGAAGATCGATGAATTTAGTGTCGGAGGTGTATCTGATGGACACATTGCCGTCCTTACCTGTCACGCTCATCAGCTTGCCTGCGGGGAGCAGGGTATCGAGTATCTCACAGGCATACTGATAATTGTCGCCGCCGTTGTCACGAAGGTCGATAATCAATCCGTTCACATTCTGATTGCGCAGCTTGTTGAGCGCGCTGTTGAACTGCTCAGGGGTCTTGGCATTGAATTCGTATATTTTGATGACGCCGATGCTCTCGCCTGTCACACGATGTGTCACGGATTTAGTCTCAAATTTGGAGCGGGTCAGCTCATACGCCGACTTCTTACCGCCGCGACTGAGCGTCACCGACACCTTCGGCGAGGTTTCGGCGATCAGCGACATAGCCTTCTCGTACCCGATGGCAAGCACGTCCTTGCCCTCCGCCGCCACGATCAGATCGCCCGGCATGATACCTGCCTTGTCCGCCGGAGAGCCTTTGTAGACCACATTTACAAGAATATACCCTTCGCCCGAACGGTCAACGTCCATTCCCAGACCGAATGTGTAGCCAAGACCCTCATTTACCGCAAGCTGGTATTCGTCTGCCGTAAGATAGCTGCTGAAGGCGTCATCAAGCCCCAGCATATAACCTTGTGAAATATTCTTCTGCAGATAGTTCTCCGAAATATCCCCGTAGTAATTCTGTCTGACAGTCATATCTATCTCGGAGAGAATCTGATACATGTTCTGACGCTCCGTGACCGAGCTCATGCGGCTGTCAAACACCCGAATGGCAGCCGTATAGGTAATGACCACCGCAAACGCGGCAACTATGGCAGCGATCGAAACCGCCATTCCGAGGGAAATTTTTTTGTTCATCTGAAAATGCACCTCTTTCACGGTAAATGATGAAAAATCCGATGACCTCCGCCCGTGATTTCTGTCACCTGACAGACTTCTTCTATAATTATATCATATATCGCGCCGATAATAAACCTCTTTTTTATAAATATTTTATTTTTTTTGCTCAATTCGGCGTAGATATAACGCAGCAAGACGTAAGAATGCCCGCAGACCTGCTGATTGACAGACCTGCGGGCAAAGCATGCGGGGGATTATAAGTAGTTGATGGGGTTGACGGCGGTGCCGTTAATGCGGATCTCAAAGTGGAGATGCGGACCGGTGGAGCGTCCGGTGGAGCCGACCTTGCCGATCTGCTGTCCCTTGGTAACAGATTGTCCCACGCTCACCATACGCTTGCTCATATGACCGTAAACGGTCATCTTTCCTCCGCCGTGATCCAGAATGACGTAGTTGCCGTAGCCGCCGGCATTGTACGCGCTCGTCACCACCTTGCCGCCATTGGAGGCGGCGATCTTCGCACCGGTGGGCGCGCCTATGTCGATACCTCTGTGGTAGCTGCTGATTCGCTTTCCGTTGAGTGTGAAGGTACGCGGTCCAAACGGTGAAGTGATGCGTTTATAGCCGGGCGTCGGCCATCCGAAAGAGCCGCCGTAGTACTCGGTATTTTTGGAGTTCTCGGTATTCTTGCTGATCAGCGCGTCGAGTGCCGCCCTTGCCTTGGACATTTCAAGATCGATTTCCGCCTGCTTCTTTTTGTAAGCGGCCTCGTCTGCCTTGATCTGCTTCATCAGAGCTTCGGCTTCCTTCTGCTGCGCGTCAAGCTCGGTCTTTTTCTTGGCAAGCTCCGCCTTCTGGGCGTCAATTTCCTTCTTGTGCGCTTCTACCTGCGCTTTTTTATCCTGATAGCCCTGCTTGTCGTTGACCAGCTCGTCGATAAGACCCTGATCATACTTCGCCATGGTTTCAAGATAAACGGTGTTGGAAATAAGCTCCTCCACTCCGTTGGAGCAAAGAATCACCTCAAGGCCGCCTGTCATATCGCCGGATATGTAAATGGCTCTCATGCGCTCCTTGAACTTTTCCTTGCTGTTTTCTATCTCCTGATCCTTGGCGGCGATCTCGTCCTCGATATCCTTGATCTCGGCGTTGGCGGCCGCTATCTGATTGTTGACCGTCGTAATCTGTGTCTGAAGGTTTTCCACCAGCTCATTGACAAGATCCAGCTGCTCCTGCGCGGCGGCCTTGCTCTTCTTGAGCTTGCTCAGCTTGGCGGAAATGCTCTTCTGCTGGCTTTGCAGCTGCGCCTGCTTGTTCTTGAGCTGCTCCTTGGTGGCCGCGGACGCCGTTACGCCCACCTGCGTATCGGCAGGAATCAGCTCAACGGTCAGCGCCATTGCCGACAGAAGCAAAATGACACATAGAATAACCTTAGCGAATGAAATTTTTCTCACTGTCTGATTTGCGGTTGAATCATTCATCATACAGACCTCCGTCATTTCTAAGATATTTTCTTATAGAAACCAGACTGCCTATAGAGCCGGAAAGCACACCGCTTCCTATAAAGGCGAGCAGCAGTTTGAAAAGCATGGATGAATACGGCAGCACACCGGTTGCAAGCACATCCGTGATGGAAGAAGCTGCCGCGGAATAAATGTACGATACAAGTCCGAAGGAAATCAGACCTGCGGTAAGTCCTATCACAATGCCCTCCACAAGGAACGGCATTCGTATGAACCAGTCGGTAGCGCCCACCGACTTCATAATGGAAATCTCCAGCTTCCGGACATACATCGTCAGCTTGATGGTGTTGGTGATAATGAAGAGCGATACGACCAGCAGCAGTCCCACGATCCATGTGCCGACCACCGTAACTGTCTGATTGATGCCCATCAGCTTTTCGGCGTATTCGCGGTTGTCTCTGACCGTATATACCTCCGGCAGATTCTTGAGCTGCTGCACCGTTGTTTCGTAACGCGTCGGATCCTTAAAACCCACCTTGAAGGCGTCCGGAAGAATGTTGGCGGTATCGCCGAGCGTATCGATGATCTTGAGCTTCTCGTCAAATCTGTTCATCAGAGTGGAAAAGCCCTTCTCCTTGGGAACAAATTCGATGTTGTCAGGGTCAACGTTGTCCACCGTCAGAATCTTCTTCTGCACATCAGCCACCGTAAGTGTCGCGTCGCTACCGCTTACGGTGTCATTGAGAAACACCATGACCACGTTTTTATCCTCAAAAAGCTCCATGATATGGCTGATATTGACCGAAACCAGCACGGCGCTGCCCATCAGGACAAGGCAGCAAACCAACACGCCGACGGACGCAAAGGTCATCAGCCGGTTCGCCCACGCGTTGCGGAAGCCTTCACGGACGAGGTACTTGAAATTATTAAACATAATAATCGACCTCCGGTCCGCTGTCAGCCACAAGCTCGCCGTTCTGAATCTCAACGATACGGCGGCGGAACTTCCTGACAAGGGCATGCTCATGTGTGACCATCAGAATGGTGGTGCCGTTGTTGCGGTTGATCTGGTTGAGCATGTCGACGATCTCGAAGCTCATTCTGGGGTCGACGTTGCCGGTAGGCTCGTCCGCTATGATAAGCGCGGGATTGTTAATGAGCGCGCGCGCCAATCCGACGCGCTGCTGCTCGCCGCCCGAAAGCTCGTTCGGGTAACATTTCGCCTTATCGCCGAGTCCCACGTGACTCAGCACATAGGGCACCTTCTTGCGGATCGCCTTGGTGCTGGCGCCGGTGACGCGCATGGCAAACGCCACATTGTCAAACACCGTCATTTTGGGGATCAGGCGGAAATCCTGAAACACCATGCCCAGCGTGCGTCTGTAGTAGGGAATATCCCTGTGGCGCAGGGTGGAAAGACGGGTGTTGTTGACAATCACCTCGCCGCTGTTGGGGGTTTCCTCTCGCATGAGGATCTTAAGCAGGGTGGATTTGCCTGCTCCCGAGGAACCGACGATGAACACAAACTCACCCTCGTTGACCCTCAGATTGAGGTCGCGCAGGGCTTTGGTGCCGTTGTCATAGGTTTTGTAAACATTGCGGAATTCTATCAATCTGACTTGTTCACTCCTTAAATCACATGCATCTCACATAATTTTCATATCAGAAAAATACCCCGTGGGCGCACAAAGGCAAGCTGGCATTCATCCTTCTGCCAACATTGCCTTATGACACTATCATTCATTTCTTTCATCTGACATAAATTATAAAACATATTTTAAAGGTAAGTGTTACATAACTGTTACAAATCATTATATATCATATTTTTTTTTAAAATTCAAAATTTTTAAAACTTTTAATGAACTTTGGTTTTTGAGGTCTTTTCATTTTGCGGAACATGTGATAAAATGAGCAGTACACTTAAAAGAATCGATTCCACATTTAGGAGTGACGTAAAAATGCAATTGCCGGGAAGAAACGACGTCTGCTGGTGCGGTAGCGGCAGGAAATACAAGAAGTGCCACATGGATTTTGACCGCCGTTTACACGAATACGAGCTGATGGGAGCGGAGGTGCCGCCGCATTCGCTGCTCAAAACGCCGGAGCAGCTGGCGGGGATCCGCGAGAGCGCCAAAATCAACATCGCCGTACTGGATTACGTGGCCGAACGCATCCGCGCCGGTATTACCACAGAGCAAATCGACAAATGGGTCTACGAACAGACCGTGCTGCGGGGCGGCATTCCCGCGCCGTTGAATTACGAGGGCTACCCGAAAAGCGTCTGCACCTCCATCAACGAAGTGGTGTGTCACGGCATTCCCTCCCCCGACCGCGTGCTGCAGGAGGGCGACATTATCAACATCGACTGCTCCACTGTCCTGAACGGGTATTTCTCCGATTCATCCAGAATGTTCTGCATCGGCGAGGTGTCCCCCGAGAAAAAGCGCCTGGTCGAGGTGGCAAAGCAGAGCCTCGAGGTCGGACTGGAAAAGGTCAAACCCTGGGGGTATCTCGGCGACATGGGTGACGCCATCAATCAATTTGTGATGAGCAACGGCTACAGCGTCGTGCGGGACATCGGCGGTCATGGCATCGGGCTACAGTTTCACGAGGACCCGTGGGTAAGCTACGTCGCAAAGCCAGGAACGGAAATGCTGATGGTACCGGGACTGGTGTTCACCATCGAGCCGATGATCAACATGGGTAGTTGCGAATTCCGCACCGACGAGGAGGACGGCTGGACGGTCTACACCGAGGACAGCAAACCATCCGCCCAGTGGGAGATTCAGGTGGCAGTCACCGACGACGGATACGAAATTCTTTCCTACTGAGCGAAAAGCCTTCCTTGGATTGCGACCAAACTGAGCAAAGGGATGCCGTCTCTACAAACACACAAAAGGATATACAACAAACCGCATTGTAAGGCTGAGGTGATAAGCGCCATACAATGCGGTTTATTCCTTGCGGAACGGCAGAATCAGTGATGGGAACCCCGCCGCGCAGCCGTTCCGATACGCGGCGGGAGGTAAAGTTGTGTTTATGCGAAAGTCTGATGATTATTGTGATGTGATTTTGTGATGTAAAGTGATTCAAGGAAACGCGGAATTGTCGGCTACGTCTTAATTCGGCGTCCCTGAAGAATAATTAACACATACGACGTGTCCTTTTTTATTCCGTCCCGTAACGAATTTTGATCCGTTTCATCCCTCCTTGAGAAAAGAAGAAAACTCCGCATTCAATTGAACTGATACCATATCATCTCCTCTTTTTCACATAAGCTGTTGTTCCGTTCCCCCGTTAAAGAAGCTCCGTGACAAGTGAAGCCGAAAAAGTAAGGTTTTAGGTCATATAGGGTATTTGGTTTTAGTTTCGTTCATTAAGTTGTGTAAGAAGATTTCACAGAAAGTGACAATCAGGATGACGGCGGCTTATGTGTTCGGGGCTTTCTGGGCAACAGACGGGAAACAAAGGCAAATCTTTCAGAATATGCGAATCAATGCCGAAGACAAACAATTGGGGAAAATTAATTTATTGCGGCATTGTCTGACGTCACACTTTGCTGACCGCTGCCGCCCGGCTGTCGGATCGCCGGCGGCAACTCTTTGTCTGCTGCTTTTTGCCTTTCATAAATAAAACGTTTCAGAGACCCAAAAAGTAGCGCACAATTTAAAAAAATAATTTGAAACAGTAAAATTTGGATATACGCACAATTTAATAAATTTATTTTTATATTATATCAATAAAATATCCGCACGCGGCGTTCCAATAAAAGTTGGCATAAGGAACTGCCGTGTGCGGAAAACTTTTTGACTAAAAAAACAATCACTCGTGGCAATGACCACAGCCGCAGTCCTCGCCGTGTTCGCCGTCCTCTTCAAACGCCTGCCGCATGTTCTCCATGAACTGATTGAACACCGCGTCGAGTACGGCGTCGTCCTCAATGCCTTCAAATTCGACGGAATCGTCCGCATTGTGAATCACCTTGAGAATGACGACGTCGGTGTCCTCTCCGTCATCCTCATCCGACTCGTCAGCCGGGAAAAACACCGCGTACTCCTCGCCTTCATGGGGAATGATGTCCAGCAGGTCGAAGGGGTATTCGTTTCCCTCTTCGTCGGAGAGGTAAATGTGGGGTTCCTCCTCGGTTTCGGGTGCTTCCTTCTCTTTGAATTCGTTGAAGTCGATCATATGAATGCGCTTCCTTTCTAAAAAACTATTTTTTCTTTATATTACAGATCGACGCTGCCGATTCTGTAAACGTGTATTTTTTATCTCCCGACTCAATCACGCCGGAATTCTCTTGATAGGACGACTGCTCCTGCAGCATGCGGTTGTCCTGCGCCATTACCAGCGAACCGCTCAACGGCTCCCGCTTTTTGTAGGTATAAATGATGCCGTCGCTCGTGTAGGGTTCGGGAAGGTCAAGCTGCTTTCCCTTGATATTGATATACAAATTGCCGTCCTTGATGCTGCTGACGGTATAGGTATTGGTAAGGCCCACCTGCTTCAGTTGCCAGCTGCTCCCCTGTCCGACGCTGTCCTCCATCCGATAAAAGAGATCGGAGACGACCTCCTTCATATTGTCATCCGTTACGACGTCGGCGGTGTAGGGAAATTTCTTGTGTATCGCATCGATGCCCTTGACGGTGATTTTGTAATTCTTCGAGATATGCGCCGTGAAGCTCTGCCCGATCAGGTCATAATAGACGGCGTTGTCCTCATTCCTGCCGTTTTTTTGATTGGTATCGGTGGCAATCGCGCCCTCATCGGTCTCGTAGCCGGTGCGGATCCTCCGGAAGGTGTACACTGCCGTCATGGAGCCGTTGCCCTTGACGGTCAGCCTGATGTCGTAGGTGTAGGATTGCGTCATGCGGGTATAGGAAATCACCGATTTGCCGCTGTAGAAATACTGCTCGTTGACCGACGACGATTCCATCGTGTAGCGGCCGGATCGGAATTTCGGCGCGGAAGTTTTTTTCTTTTCCTTCTCGGCTGCCGATGAGACGGGCTTTTCGCCTTCCTCCCCCGGTGAAACGTCCTTCTCCGCAGAAGCGCCGTCGGGAGCTGCTTCATCAGAAGCCACAGCGGAGCTTAACGCGTCGGGATACTGCCCGTCCAGCCGCCCCGGCATTTCCTTCTGACAGCCGGTAAGCAAAAGCAGGCACAACAGGGCAACGGCAGCAGCCGATATGAAAAACCTCATGACTTTTTGGGTTCTCCTTTCATGGTAAGACCGATGCGTCCCTTCGCCTCGTCGATGGAAAGCACCCACACCTTTACGATGTCGCCCACCTTCAACACCTCTGAGGGATGCCTAATACGGCGGTTGGCAATCTGCGAGATATGCACCAGTCCGTCCTGATGCACGCCGATGTCCACAAACGCGCCGAAGTCAATGACATTGCGGACGGTTCCCTGCATTTCCATGCCGACCTTCAAGTCCTTGATGTCCATGACGTCGGTGCGCAGCATGGGCTTGGGAAGCTCGTCACGGGGGTCGCGTCCCGGGCGCATCAGCTCATTGACTATGTCGGTGAGCGTGGGAACGCCGATTTTCAGCTGTTCGGCCGTCTGACTGTAGCCCATGCGCGCGACGGTTTCCTTGAGCTTGCCCAGTTTGCCGGCGCGAATGTCGGCGGGGGTGAACCCGCACAGCCTGAGCAGCGCCTCCGCAGCCTGATAGCTCTCCGGATGAACGGCGGTGCCGTCGAGCGGATTGTCGCTCTCGCTCACGCGCATGAAGCCGGCGCACTGCTCGAACGCCTTGGGACCGAGCTTGGCGACCTTCAACAGCTCCTTGCGGCTCCTGAATTCGCCGTTCGCCTCGCGGTAGGCGACAATATTCTTGGACACAGTGGAGGAGATTCCCACAACCTTGCTGAGAAGGGCGGGCGACGCGGTGTTCAGGTCAACGCCCACGGAATTCACGCAGTCCTCCACCACGCCGTCAAGCGCTTCGGAAAGCCGCTTCTGCGGCATGTCGTGCTGATACTGTCCCACGCCGATCGCTTTGGGGTCAATCTTGACCAGCTCGGCGAGCGGATCCTGCAGACGGCGGGCAATGGAGATGGCGGAACGGACGTTCACATCGTAGTCGGGGAATTCCTCGGCTGCCAGCTTGCTTGCCGAATAGACCGACGCGCCGGCCTCGCTCACCACCATGTAGGCAACCTTCAGACCCTGTTCGCGAATCAGCTCGGCGGTAAAGATCTCGGTCTCCTTGCCGGCGGTGCCGTTGCCGATGGCGATGATCTCCACGCCATATGCCTTGATGAATTTGGTGACAACGCGCTTTGCCTCGGCGACCTTTGCCTCCGAATGCATGGGACGCACAGGGTAAATGACCGTCGTGTTGAGCAGTCTGCCTGTCGCGTCAACGACTGCCACCTTGCAGCCCATGCGGTACCCGGGGTCGAGCCCCATTGCCACCTTGCCCTTGACGGGCGGCTGCATGAGCAGCTGATGAAGGTTCTCGGAAAACACCTTGATGGCGTTCTCGACGGCGGCGTCGGTCAGCTCTCCGCGCAGCTCGTTCTGTATGGACGGAAAAATCAGTCTGTCATAGGCGTCCTCGGCGGCGTTTCTCACAGCGTCGGTGCAGGGAAGGTCTCCCCTTTTCAGCACCGCCTTGGCGATAATGTCAATCCCGCGTGAACGGTCGAAGTCCACCGACACCTTGAGGTATTTCTCCCTCTCGCCGCGGTCGATCGCAAGGATCTTGTAGCCTGCCGCGCGCTTCATCGGCTCGGAATAATCGTAGTAATTCTCATACACCGATTCCGCCTCCGGGTCAGCCGCCTTTGAGACAATGCTGCCATGCTCGAAGGCAACGGTTCTCAGACGCTTGCGGATCTCAGCGTTGTCGGATATGTCCTCGGCGATGATGTCAAGCGCGCCCTGCAGCGCCTCCTCAGGGGTGTTGACCTCCTTCTCCGGGTTGACGAAGGCTGCCGCCATGTCGATGGGGTATTCCCTCGTTTCCTGCGCGAAAATGGCAGCCGCCAGCGGCTCCAGCCCCTTTTCACGGGCAACCGAGGCTCTGGTCTTGCGCTTGGGCTTGTAGGGGCGGTAAATGTCCTCGATTTCGGTGAGCGTGGCTGCCTTGTCCAAAGCGGCGACAATCTCGTCGGTCAGCTTGCCTGCATTTTCAATGGAAGCAAGCACCTCGTTCCGGCGTTTGTCCAGATTCTGAAGATACTGATAGCGCTCGGAGATTTCGCGCAGCTTCTGGTCGTCCATGGAGCCGTGCATCTCCTTGCGGTAGCGTGCGATAAAAGGAATGGTATTGCCGTCGTCGATCAGCTTGAGAATATTCTCGCTGTATTCGGGCTTAATGCCGAATTCGGCGGCAAGCGCCTGTGCAAAATTCATTTTCTCTTCCTCATCCTTTGCAAAATATATCTTAAGCTGATAGTATAGCACATATTTTTTTCAAAATTATGAACCTTTTGTCATCAGAATAAAAAAACTCCGTACAACGCCATCCTTGCACGGAGTCTATTTTTATTTTGAAAAGTGCAGGAAATAATCCGCCGCATACAGCACGGCAAGAATGATCGGCTGATGCAGGATATAGACGACCAGCGTGTGTCGCCCGATGAAGCCCAACCACGGCAGCGGATCGGCGTAGCAGAAGCCCGGCAGCTTTTCGCGGTATTTGGCGATCAGAAGCCCGATGTAAGCACCGCCAAGGAATAAAAACAGCCACGGCAGCAGCGGGACGTAATCTACCGACATGAACCCGCCCTTGATAATGCCAAAGGGATAGAGCAGGTTGTTTGCCAGCAGCTCCCCCGGAAGATATATTTCAAACAAGCCCTTTATCCCGACAAACCCCTTGCTGATAAAGTAGGTGAATGTGAATATTACGGCGCATAGCGGAATCATCACAACGGCAGGCAGCTTCCTGAAAAAATCTTCAAACGCGCCGTAAAGTATCATTCCCGTGCTCATCAGGTGAAGAATGCCGAAATAGATCGCCTCTCCGGGGAAGAAAAACGCGGTCACGGCAGTGAAAGCCATCGCGATGGCGAGCAGTCGTCCGCCGCGACGGAGATTGCTCCGACTGAATGCGCAGGAGATGCCCGCCAGCAGAATAAAGGACGAGGTATCAAATATCACGATATTTTCATTGGCATAATACGCGGCCTTGCCCCATTCCGTTGAAAGGACAAAGGCGAGGTCAAAGGTAATATGATAAAATATCATATAAATCAGCGCAATACCTCTGATATAGTCAATGAAGGTGATCCGTTTATCGCAACAACACAAAGAGGATGAAGGCTTTCTTTCGTATTCCATCATTCGGACGCTCCTTTCAGAGATACATTGATTCCTTTCCCCTCAGTAAGCCCAATACATGGTAGAAAAAAGCTGGTCTCCATACTTTTCATAGCTTCCAAATTTTTCCGAAGAGCTGATAATGTTACGCATAGTTTCGTCCCCGACGTAGCCGTCAGACCATTGCGTATTATCCAGCACAAGAAAAGCCACGCCTTCAGAAACATCGATATTCTGTGTCATTTCATCAATATCCAGCTCATCTGAATCGGAAATAAACATCAGATCCACGGAAGAAAGAAGGGAAAAGTTGCCGGTGAGCATATGATTTTTGTTCTTATCGATCAGGATCAGGGGCTTCCCTTGCAGGAACGCGAGCGAATCACAAACCATCTGATGCCGTGCGTTGAATAAATATTCACAATTTCTTTTGCTAACGGTATTCGCCCCGATTAAAAGAGCCAGAAGCAGCAGTCCGGTGGAAAAAACGGCCCTGTTAACATCAATAATGGAAGTCACATAATAGCATAGTAAAACAAACAGCAAAAAGATGATCGGCATCAGATTGTAAATATATCTCAAATAGGCAAACTGACCAGAAATATGCGCGACAGTGACGACAGTAAGAAATACAGCCACAGCCGTCACAGTGATATACGGTGCGTTTTTTCGGCTCATGGCTTCTTTCCAGGTCATTCTCAAGGCGACAAAAGCGCCCGTGTGCTTCCCACCTTTTTTTCCTTTATTATCTTGCTCTTTATTTCTCAGAATAACCGAATAAATAACAATCACGCCGAAGAGCGCGAAATAAAACACAAGCCATTTCCGGCTGCCTGACATTCTGGAAAAAAATTGGTTCGCATACATCAACAGACGCTTCGGAAGTATGAGAAAATTCAGAATGTTGGAGGATACCTCGTCGCCGACATTGTTGGTGCTTGAACCTGTCGCCTGACGGAATGCGGCAGGATACAGAAGAAGCACAAGCAATACACCAGCCATCATACTGATCGAGTAACAGAACAGTCGCCTGTAATACTTCCTTCTCAGAAGAAGAATACAGCAGATCAACGCCAGGTAGAAGGCGGAAATTGCAAAATAATACTGTGTAAACATTCCCAGGAAGGTTACCGCCATGCACATCAAATACGGGAACCTGAGCGTTCCCTCCGACATCCTGAAATGCAGATAAAACAGCAGCAGCGTGAAAAGGGTGAGAAGAGAATACATTCTGATATACAGCACAATATCAACGGCAATCGGTGAAAATCCATAAACGGTCACAGGAAGCAGCTGCCATATGGTTCCGTTCAGAAGCTTACGCGAAATCATAAAGAGCAAAAGCTGCGACAAAACAAACGTCACAAGGTTGATGGAAAGCCCGAACCATTTGCTGAATCGATCCGGAAAAAAGGAGCAAACGGTGTGCAGCACAAAATAATAAAGCGGAGGGTGCGCATCCGTCGTATTGTTGTAGTAGGTTTTGCCGTAGGAAAACCGTTCGCCCCTTTGTACAGTGACAAAATCCCTGAATGTCGTTTTGCCACTGATCCAACGGTTCTTCATTTCATATGCATTTTTTAATTTATCGCAGTCATAGCTGTTCGAGAGTACATAGCTGTAGATTTCGTCGATATGATAATCCTGCTTATTTACACAAAAGAAAAGCATCATCGCCAGCTGAAACGCAAGGATTACCAAAAAGCCGTAAACTGCGGCGTTTTCCTTATTGTTAATCTTAAAATGCAGCAAGATTGGTGACCCATCGGAGATTCGAACTCCGGACACCTTGATTAAAAGTCAAGTGCTCTGCCAACTGAGCTAATGGGTCATATGAGCCTGCCGCCTGCGGAAAAAAAGAGCCTCAGGCAGCAAGCCTCATGCTGGCTGGGGTGGCTGGGATCGAACCAGCGTGATGACGGAATCAAAATCCGTTGCCTTACCGCTTGGCGACACCCCAATATAGGGTAGCGGATAAAAAAATATATAAAAGACTTCCGGCATGAAGCATCGCACGGATGCTCCGTGCCGGTCGTCTGTGGGGTGGTATATCGGAGTCGAACCGATGACCTCCAGAGCCACAATCTGGCGCGCTAACCAACTGCGCCAATACCACCACTTCAAAAAAGCGCAAAGCGCTTTTGGCGCGCCAGGAGGGGCTCGAACCCCCGACCTACTGCTTAGAAGGCAGTTGCTCTATCCAGCTGAGCTACTGGCGCACATACGGTTAATAAAAGAAGCTCACAGGGAGCTTCTTGGAGCGGGTGATGGGAATCGAACCCACACGACCAGCTTGGAAGGCTGGGGTTCTGCCATTGAACTACACCCGCAGATTTAGCAGCGTGTTACATTATACACTCTGCCGGTCGCTTTGTCAAGCTATTTTTTGAAATTATTAAAAATCTGCAAATTGGCAAAAAAAGCCGCCGATATTTTTTCCTCTGATGTGACAGTAGCACAATATTTCATTCATCGGCGGCATTTTTGTTTTTTCAATTGGTCTGCGCGGAAGGAAATTATTTTTTCTCCTGCTCCTCTGTTCTTACGATCATCACCAGCTCGGACGTATAGAAACTGTCGGTTGTGACGAACATTGTATCATCATCCTTGACCTCAGAGGTAACAACGCAGAAGGCGTTCTTCTTTCCCTTGACGGTCTGCGCCTCGTTGCTCACAAAGGAGGTGACCTCCCCCTCATTAACGCTGCTTGTGTCATCGATTGTCACAGGATCGACAGTCATGGTATCCAGCTTGCCGCCACAGCCGTAGGATACACCATCTGATATCGCGACTAATAATCCCTTTACCTCATTCTTTGCCTTATACGTGAATGGCTTGAAGCTCGGATCCGTCACCAGTGTGAAGGTTTTTTTCAATTCCTTGTCAGATTCCTTGGAAACACGATAGCTCTCGCCCTTGAGAAGCTCGGATTCTACCATGGGCTGGTATTCCTCCGATTCCTTAAGCGCGGCGATCTGCTGGTTCATCTTTTCGGCAAGCTTTGCGTCGGATTTGTTCAGCAGGAATCTGTATTCCACACTGCCGATGCTATTTTCGATGATCCGAACGCCTTCCACACCGTCGGTGAGCTGGTTTGCGTAATGGGAATCGACCACCACGGCGGCAACCTTTTTATCGATCAGAGCCTGCACCGCATCAGACATATTCTCGTAACGCTTCGGATAGTTTGTCAGCTTGTTGTTAACGATGTAATCATCCTCCGCCGAACGGAGCTGTACTGCGACAGCCTTCCCCTCAAGGTCGGCTGCGGTGGAGATCTTCATCTCCTTTTCATAAGCCACGCCGTTGTCCTCCTTCTGCGCCGAACAGGAGGCAAGGGTCATACAGACGGCCAATGCCGCCGCCGTGAGGGAGATGATTTTTTTGGAAAATTTCATATTGTTTCTTCTCCTTGTGTTGTTCATTATTGCGTGTTGATTGATTCTTCCACTATTGTATCATATACATATGAAAAATACAAGGGATTTTTTTCTATTACTTCCGCGACATTATCATAAAAGAATGGAACAATCTCTGCGAAGAGGATTGCTTTTGAATTGAACCATATGATATAATAGCGTTAGCGCAGTAAGCCGGATCCGGCTTATCAATTCATTTCAGGGGGAATTTTACATGAAAAGCATTTGCCTTGTCCTGCCGTATTTCGGAAAATTCAATCCATATTTCAGCCTGTTCCTGCAATCCTGCCGCTGCAATCCCACGATCAGCTATCTGATCTATACGGACTGTACCGACCCATACGACTGGCCGTCCAACGTTCACAGGATTGAAACGACCTTCGCGGAATTCAGAGAGAAATTTTCTTCGGAATTCGATTTTGACATTGTGCTGGACAAGCCCTATAAGCTATGCGATTACAAGCCGGCATACGGCGAGGTACTGGCGGATGATCTGAGCGGCTTTGATTTCTGGGGGCACTGTGACTGCGATCTGATCTTCGGCAATTGCAGGGAATTTCTGACCGATGAGATTCTGTCGCAAAACAACAAGATTTTCAGCCGGGGGCATATGACCCTCTATCACAACGACCCCGATACGAATTCCTTTTACCGCCGGCAGACCTTCCTTCCCTTTCAAAGGGTTTACACCGAATCTGATATTTTTGCCTTTGACGAGTGGGGCGGCGTCAGCAAGGCGTGGGAAATGGAGGGGCTGCCGTTCTATGACGGACTGGTAATGGACGATATTGCCGCCGGATTGGAGGGCTTCCGCCTGACAAAGGAGCTGACCGGAAGGTATTCCCCCTACAAGGCGTATCAGACCGACCTTTCCCGAAGATACAAAAAAATGAAGCACATCATGTATTCCTTCCGCGACGGCGAGCTTCTCCGCCTCTGGGTGGAAAACGGTGAGAAATTCAGCGAGCCTGTGCTGTACGCGCATTTCCAGAAGCGCAGCATGTCTGTGTGCGTTCCGGATAACGCGGAGCGTTTTCTCATCGCAAAGGATTCTTTTCTCCCGTATGAAGAAGAACTCACCGTCGAAAGGATCAAAAAGCTCACGGGCAGCTCCTTCTCTCTCAAAAACAGCGGCGTAAAAGCCCGACGCGCCGTGTACGACCTGATGTTGAAATTCAAATCATAAAAAACACAAAAACCGCCCCGTTATCAGCTTGCTTCGCTGAAAACCGGACGGTTCTATTTATTCAGATATCATAATCCCTTGCCCACGGCTGCTCCGGAAAACCATTCCGCACGTTCTTGGCGCGGCGGTTCTTCCGAAGCGGCTCTATGAGCTTGGATTTTTTTATTTCTCACTCACAGCCCTACACTTAAGCTGATTCAGGCAATGAGGAATGAGACGGCAAGAAAATTATTCCTGACCGTAGACCTTCTCGAGGGTGACGAGATGCTCGTACTTCTCCTCTGCGCACTTCTCTGCCTTGGCAAAGAGCTCTGCCGCTCTCTCGGGGAAGGCACGGGTGAGGGAGTTGTAACGGACTTCGCCCATGATGAAGTCGCGGTAGCTGGCGCTCGGAGCCTTGCTGTCGAGGGTGAAGGGATTCTTGCCCTCTGCCGCAAGAGCCGGGTTGAAGCGGAACATATGCCAGTAGCCTGCCGCAACAGCCTTCTTCTCCTCAGTCATGGAGATGCCCATGCCGCCCTTGATGCCGTGGTTGATGCAGGGGGCGTAGCAGATGATGAGGGACGGACCGTTGTATGCCTCTGCCTCGCGGAATGCCTTCAGGGTCTGATTGTAGTCAGCGCCCATCGCGCACTGTGCGACGTAGACATAGCCGTAGCTCATAGCGATCTGAGCGAGATCCTTTTTCTTGACCGCCTTACCGGCTGCCGCGAACTGTGCGACGGAGCCGACAGGTGTAGCCTTGGACGCCTGACCGCCGGTGTTGGAGTAAACCTCAGTATCGAATACGAGGACGTTGACATTCTGTCCGGAGGCAAGGACGTGATCCAGACCGCCGAAACCGATGTCATAGGCCCATCCGTCGCCGCCGAAGATCCACATGGATTTCTTGGCGAGGAAGTCCTTGTCGGCAAGGATCTTCTTGACGGTCTCGCCGCAGCTGTCCATTGCCTCTAACTCTGCGATGAGCTTGTCGGTAGCGGCTCTGTTGGCGGCGGAGCTGTCGAAGGTCGCGAGGTATTCCTCAGCGGCAGCCTTGACAGAAGCGGGTGCGTTCTCGCAACCGGCAACCTTCTCGACGTATTCCTTGAGTCTGTCGCGGATGGCTCTCTGAGCGAGGTTCATACCGAGACCAAATTCAGCGTTGTCTTCAAAGAGGGAGTTGCCCCACGCGGGACCGTAGCCCTTCTTGTTGACGGTGTAAGGAGTGGAGGGAGCCGAGCCGCCCCAGATGGAGGAACAGCCGGTGGCGTTGGCGATGTAGGCTCTGTCGCCGAAGAGCTGGGTCATCAGCTTGGCGTAAGGCGTCTCGCCGCAGCCCGCGCAGGCGCCCGAGAACTCAAGCAGCGGCTGCTTGAACTGGCTGCCCTTGACGGTAGCGTCGGTGAACTTGGCGGTGACCTCCGGCTTCTCGTCGAGGGTCTGACCGTAATCAAACACGGCCTGCTCAGCCATCTGAGAAGCGATGGGCTTCATGGTGAGCGCCTTGTTGCCCTTCATGCCGGGACATACGGTGACACAGCTGCCGCAGCCTGTGCAGTCGAGGGTGGAAACGGTCATGACAAACTTGTAGCCCGGCAGACCTGTGAGATCCTTGGACTTGGTACCCGCGGGAGCCTTGGCCAGCTCATCCTCGGTCAT
>ONDC01000195.1 GCA_900316495.1 uncultured Eubacteriales bacterium | reverse complement strand
AATGGATTAATTCGGCGTGACGGTGAGATAAACCGTATTTCTTTCGCCGTTGTGGTTTTCGGATTTATCAAATGCTCTTATGACAAGATAATACTCCTTCCCGCTCTCAAGGCCATCCACCTCCGCCTGATAGGGAAGCGCGTCATACTGTCCCTTCTCGTATTCGGGAGTGATGGTGGGCGAAAGCAGGATCTTTTTAACCTTTTTCAGTTCAGGATCAGCGGCAAAATCAAATGGCTTTTCACTGTAGAAAAGAACGTAAGAGACTCCTGTTTTATCAAGCGCCACGTCCCAATAAACCGTAGCTCCGCCCTTCGCGGGGATCGCGGCGCAGATTCCCACTCTCGGCTCCGGTTCATGCGGGGGCCATTCGGTGGAATTATTGTAGACGCTGCTCCAGACCGGCTCGTCCTCGTCAGTTTCTATCCGGTTTTTCAGAACAAAATCGTTCAGCTGAGTAAGATTGGCATTGGTAATATAATGGGAAAAGCCAGCGGTATTTTCGGCCTCAGCAATATCCTCTCGGAGGATCGCAAGTCCCACGCCCATCTTACCTTCCAAGGCTTTTTTCAGGCCGTATTTTCCAGGACCCTCGGCATACCCGAGTGACAGGACAGTAAAACCGTCGGCACGGCTCGCCTCTACGGAGAGCTTCGGAAGCTGATTAAATTTATTGTCTGCGAAAAAGCCCTCGTTGAAGAGCTGAGAGGAATTGGAATCCAGCATATAGCTCTCAAAAAAGAGATAATCTACCTTCTCGCGGGGGGAATACTGATAATGCTCCAGCAAATGATTGTAAAAGAACAATCCCCGGTTCTGACAGATCAGCTTTTCCGGATAATTCTGCTTGATTCTCGCCACAAAATCCTTCACACCGGGAGCCGTCCACTCAAATCTTGTCTTGCCGGGATCGTCATCGGAGGTATAGCTATCCGGGGCGCAGGTGTCGACCGTATCGAGGAAAAGACCGTCGCAGCCAAGACCTCTTCCGAAATCCGTCGTGAGAATTTCCCTGATGCCGGGGACATTATCATCCCCGTCAAACTGAATGCCGTCCAACACGTCGTACCACGCCGGATCGCCGATATTGGTATAGGCACATGTAAAATAGGGGTTGAAATCCGGCTTGCCGTCCTTGTCGTTATCATCAAGGTAATAGGAAGCAAATCCGGAACCGCCGGGTGATGTTACACCCTTTATATCGGCAGCCGCAAGGGATGTCTCGCCCTCTGCGCGCGCGTCCACCTTCGGTCCGCTGCCATCGCCTGTAAAACGCTCGTCGGCAAGCAGATCCGCCGCCGTCATACCCGCTGTGCGCAGATCCTCACCGACAGCGATATATCCCAGCACCTTGGTACCCGCCGATTGAATTTCCTCCACCTGTTTGCGTTTCAGATCACCCTGTCTCGGATGAAGGATGGCAATATCGTACTGCTTGGCATTTTCCACGACATCCTCGTCCACCACGCCGTAGTAGATCATATAGGTTGGTTTTTTGACAACAGGCAATTCTATCGCAAATTCCTCTTCGTCCGAACCGCAGGAGACTAAGATCGACGTCATCATCATCACCGCCAGAAACAACGCAGTCCATTTTTTCATGATAATCCTCACCTCTGTAAAAACTAAAAGTCCGATACATCGCTCTGTTCTGTTAATGACTCACGACTACCGGACTTTTATTATATTATAAGGTATTTTTGGAAAATAGTCAATCACTATTTTATCAAGAGGTTAATTTGCCAGCAGCGCACGGTCGTTCGCAAATTCCGAGCCGCTGAGCTTGGCGAATTCCGCTAAAAGCTCCTCGACAGTGAGGTTTTTCTTTTCCTCGCCGCTGACGTCAAGAATGATTCTTCCTTCGTTCATCATAATCAGGCGGTTGCCGTGGGCAATCGCGTCGCGCATGTTGTGGGTGACCATCAGCGCGGTGAGGTGATTTTCCTCGATGAATTTATCCGAAAGCTCCAGCACGTTTTTGGCGGTTTTCGGGTCAAGCGCCGCCGTGTGCTCGTCGAGCAGCAGCAGCTTCGGCTGATTCATGACCGCCATGAGCAGCGTGACCGCCTGCCGCTGTCCGCCGGAGAGCAGGCCCACCTTGGTGGTCAGGCGGTTTTCAAGCCCTAAGTCGAGCTTTGTCAGCATTTCCTTGAATTCCTTGCGCTCCTTACCGGAAATCGCCCAGTTGAGTCCGCGGAATTTGCCGCGCCGGTTGGCGATGGCTAAATTTTCCTCCAGCCACATGTCGGACGCCGTACCCATTCTGGGATCCTGAAAGACCCTGCCGATGTATTTCGCACGCTTGTGCTCCGACAGGTTGGTGACGTTGACGCCGTCAATGGTGATGGTGCCCCGATCTACCGGGTAAACGCCGGCGATCATATTGAGCATGGTGGATTTACCCGCGCCGTTGCCGCCGATGACGGTGACAAAATCGCCGTCGTTGAGCGTGAGGTCGATGCCCTGCAGCGCTTTTTTCTCATTGACCGAACCGGGATTGAAGGTTTTGTACAAGCCCTTGAC
>ONDC01000164.1 GCA_900316495.1 uncultured Eubacteriales bacterium | reverse complement strand
GTCTCACCGGACAGGCGGAGGATTCCGGCTGGGCGGAGTGGTCGGTGCCAAATCTGACCGACGCGCACGACCCGGAGCTGTGGTATGAAACAAACCCCTCCCTCGGCACGATCCTCTCGGAGCGCACCATCCGCAACGAGTTGGGCAGCGACCAGGTGGACGACAACATCCAGCGTCTGGGGCTGTGGCTGCGGTACAGTCAGAAGTCCGCCATATCCAAAGGCGACTGGACGGAATGTGCGCTCAGCGAAAAGCCCGATCTCGGCAGCAAGCCGCGTCTTTTCTTCGCGGTCAAGTACGGCAAGGGCGGGAACGTCTCGCTCGCGGTCGCGGTCAAGCTCCCGGATGGCAAGGTCTTCGTGGAGGCGATCGACTGCCGCTCCATCCGCGACGGGAATGCGTGGATGATTCCTTTTTTTCGGAATCCTCACGCCGAAGCGGTCGCGATCGACGGCGCGGGCAATCAGAATATTCTCGCCGCCGACATGAAGGACGCGGCGGTGAAGTGCCGCGCGATCCTTCCGAAGGTGTCGGAGGTCATCGAAGCCAACGCCCTGTTTGAGCGGCAGCTCTTCGCGGGAGAAATCCGGCACATGAACCAGCCTGCCCTCGCGCAGGCGGCCGCCAACTGTGAGCATCGCGCGATCGGCAGCGGCGGAGGCTTCGGTTACCTGTCCGTGCTGGAAGGCGCGGACATCTCGCTGCTGGAAGCGGTTTCTCTGGCGCACTGGCTCTGCGCCAACGCCAAGGAACGCAAAAAGCAGTATATTTCTTTTTAATAACCCGACTACGGGGAAAGTAGGAGTTTTTATCATGAGCGAATTCAAGATCATCGATACACAGGAGGCGTTTGACGCCGCCATCAAAGAGCGGCTGGAACGCCAGAGAAAGACCGTGACCGAAGAGGTCACCAAGAAATACGAGGGCTGGATTTCACCGGACGAGGCGGGCAAGTCCGCCGAAAGAATCGCCGGTCTGGAAGCACAGGTCGCGGACCTGACGGCAAAGAACACAGCCGCCGAGCTGGGCGCGCTGCGGACACGCATCGCGCACGAAACCGGACTGCCGTTTGAGCTGGCGGGGAGACTGGTGGGCGAGGATGAGAAATCTCTCCGCGCCGACGCCGAAGCGCTTGCCAAGCTGACCGCACCCGCGCCGAAGCCCTCGCCGAATTACTCGCCGGAGCCGCCTGCCGGTTCGTCACGCGACGCCGCCTTCCGGGCGATGGCGAGTGAACTCAACAACTAAGGAGGTCATTTGAATATGGCAAACAAAACCACATCGGGCACGCTTTTCAAGCCCGAACTCGTTACCGAAATGTTCAGCAAGGTCAAGGGACATTCTTCCCTGGTCAAGCTTTCCAATTCCGCGCCTATGCCGTTCTCCGGCACCGATACCTTTATTTTCTCGATGGACGGTGAAGCCGCGATCGTTGGCGAAGGCGCACAGAAACCCGCGGGCGACGCTTCCTTTGCGACCGTCACCATCAAGCCGATCAAATTTGTCTACCAGCACCGCGTGACCGACGAATTTGTCCATATGTCGGAGGAAAAGCAGATTCCCTATCTCCAGGCGTTCGCCGACGGCTTCTCCAAGAAAATCGCCCGCGCGATTGACATTGCCGCCATTCACGGCGTGAATCCTGCCACCGGTACCGCCTCCGAGCTGATCGGCACCAACTGCTTTGCCGGCAAAGTCACCGCCGCTGCGCACATCATCACTTACAACGCGCTGCTGCCGGACGACTGCATTGACGACGCAGTGGGCGCGGTGCAGGACAGCGACGGCAATATCACCGGCGTGGCAATGGCTCCCACGATGGGCGCTGCACTCGGTAAGATGGAGAATTCCATCGGCAACCATATGTATCCGGAATTTCGCTTCGGCGGCAACCCTGACGCCTTCGGCGCACTGAAAAGCGACGTCAACGGCACGGTCGCCTTCGGCAGCTCCCTGCTCCGCGCCATTGTCGGCGATTTTGAAGGCTGCTTCAAGTGGGGCTACGCGGAGAACATCCCGCTGGAGATCATCCAGTACGGCGACCCCGACGGTCAGGGCGACCTCAAGCGCACCAACGAGATTCTGCTGCGTTCGGAGGCGTATGTGGGCTGGGGCATTCTGGATGCCGGCTCCTTTGCGCTGATTCAGGCGAGTGCTTCCTGATGGGGGCGGTTTATGCGGCGGTCAATGACGTAATGGCGGTCGGTCGCGCACTGACCAACCAGCAATCCGAAGCGGCGGTATCGCTGCTGGAACAGGCTTCCGCCCGGCTGCGTCTGGCTGCCAAGCGATACGGCAAGAACCTTGACGAAATGATCGCCGAGGATGAGGACTACGGACTTGCCGTCAAGGCGGTCGTGGTGCAGGCGGTATGCCGTGCGCTCGACAACATCGGCAGCGGCAGCAACGTCCAGCAGGGAACCGAGAGCATCGGCGCGTGGAGCATGAGCATGACCTACCTGAACGCGGGACAGTCTCTTTATTTCCTCCGCACAGAGCTGAAGGAACTGGGACTGACGCGGCAGCGGTACGGGCTGCTGGACGTTCTCGGCGTTCAGTCGGAGGAGGAATCGCCATGCTGACCAATACGCCCGCCGCCACGGTGTGGGAGAAGACCATTGTCAATCGTGCCGCTTTTTATGTCCGGCATCAGACCGGCGCTGCCTACTGGGAGGAAACACAGGGGCAGACGGTAGGCGGCATGGCAAGAGACGCGGACAACAACGTGCTGGTGATCATTCACGCAAGTTGTATCGGAGAATACATTCCGAAGCCGGACGACCGCATTGCAAACGGTATTTCGGAGAGCGCCCAGCCGCCGTCCGACGCGCTGACGGTCACTGCCGTCAAGCGGTTCCTTTACGGTCCGGCTGCCGGACAGCATATCGAGGTGACAGCGAAATGATCCGTTTTTTGGGCGTGCAGATGTCGCCCGCCTTTGAGCGGGAAGCCGCTGAGCTTCTCCGCCGGAAGCAGGTGCAGGTGGATACCGACGTGGCAAAGCGCATGGAACCCTATACGCCGAAGAAGACCGGCAAGAAGATCGACATCGGCGCAACCGGTTCTCCGCGCGGCAGCGGAACCGTCAGTTACAAATCCGGCATTGCGCGGGAGAATTACTACGAGAACCGCGGCACCGGTGTGGGCGGCATGGGCTGGATCTGGTACACGATCCTGGCCGAGAAGTACGGAATCGATATTATGACGATGACAGGATTTCTGGACGG
>ONDC01000194.1 GCA_900316495.1 uncultured Eubacteriales bacterium | reverse complement strand
CATCATCAAGTACGGAACCGAAGCCCAAAAAGTCGCGACTGTCACGGAAGTCATAGAAGCCTCGGTCGCGAACATGAACGAAGCCCTCGCCCAGACGCCGACCGGAAAGATGAAACAGCTTTCCAATAACTTCGGAGACCTGAAGGAAGCGCTCGGCAGTCTGACCGTCAACCTATGCGCCCCGTTTATTTCCATGCTGAATGTCATTGTTGTCAAACTGACACAGGCATTCAACGCTTTGTCGCGGTTGGTGGCGGCAATGCTGAGCATCAAATCCTTTTCCTTCCTTGGGCTTGGCAAATCGGCGGATAAAGCGTCCGGAAGCATTGACGGCATTGCCAAAAGCGCAGGCGGAGCAGGTAAGGCTATCACAAAATCGCTGATGGGCTTTGACCAGCTCAACCGACTGGACGGTTCCGACGGCGGCGGAGGCGGCGGGGGAAGCGAAGATGAAAACGCACTGCCCTTCCTTCCGGAAGATGAAGAACTGCTTGACAGTCTGACGGTGAAAGTCAGGGAAATCAAAAAGCTGTTTGCCCAAGGGTTTTCCATCGGGTTTGCTGCCGCCGACCTTAAAGCGATAAAAACTCATGCCGAATCAGTAAGGCAGGCGCTTTCCGGTATCTTTTCAAGCGATGAGGTGCAGAGTGCATCCAAGCGCTTTTCCGACTCCTTCATTATCAATTCAGGCAAAATTGTCGGCGCTTTCAGCAGCATAGGCGCGACACTCGCGGAAAACCTGCTGGGCGGCATGGACGGTTTTCTCCAGCGCCGGAAAGACTGGCTAACAGGCAGGCTCGCGGAATTATTCGATATACGCACGGAAATTGCAAACACCGCCGGCAATCTTGCAGCGTCGTTTGCCGAAATATTCAGCGCTTGGAAGAGCGAAGGCGGCAAGAAAATCACCGCGTCGGTGCTGTCGGTCTTCACCGATATGAAGCTGCACATTACAACCACTTTTTCAAAGTTGGGGCGCGATGTGTTCGTGGCACTGGCAAAGCCTTTTATTGACAATGCCTCTTCCATGAAGACCACAGCCGAACAGGTTCTGAAACCTATCGGAGAAATATTCTCCGTGATTGCCGATGCCTACCACGAAATGTGCAGAATATTTCAAGTCGGCTATGACAGCTTTTTGAAACCTGTTATTGACGAACTCGGAAATACCCTTAGTAAGTTATGGCAAACGCATTTGCAGCCCATGTGGAGCAAAGCAGCCGTATTCTTCCGGAAAATTGCGGAACTGCTCAAGGTTCTATTTAACAGGATCAAGCCGTTTTTACCGGCTGTGAAAGCAATCATGTCAGCACTGGGCGAATTATTCGCACCGCTCGCAAAGATCATCGGGAACGAAATAATTTCCGGATTCGGTCGGCTTGCCGACGCGATCGGCATGATTTTTGACGTGCTGAGCGGGCTTCTGGATTTTGTTATCGGCGTATTTACAGGAGACTGGGGGAGAGCGTGGCAGGGCATCAAGGACGCTGTTGCGGCTGTCTGGAACTGGCTGAAATCCTCTGTCCCCTCTGTCAGCAGTATGTTCGGGAATCTGTGGAGCGGTATAAAAACCAATGCTGGGTTAGCTTGGGACGGCATAAAAAACAATGCTCTGTCTGCTTGGAATGCCATAAAGCAATCAGCGGGGTCCCTCTGGAATCACATCAAGGCAAACTTTCAGGCGGACACCGTCGTCAGCTATTTTTCCGGCATATGGAGCCGGGTAAAGTCTGCGTTTTCTTCCATCGGCACCCAGATCGGCGGCGCAATGGCTGCCTCTATCAAAAGTGCCATCAACAGCATCATTGATCAGGTCCAGAGCCGCGTCAACAGCGGTATAAGTCTGATTAACAGCGCTTTAAGGATTATAGGCGGCAAAAAGATTTCCAGTCTGTCCCTTCCCCGTCTGGCGGGAGGCGGCTATGTCAGAGCCAACACACCGCAGCTGGCGGTGATCGGCGATAATACGCGCTATGGCGAAATCGTCGCGCCGGAGAACAAAATGACAGAAATGATTCTCACGGCGCTCAAGCTTTTCAGTCAGCAGAATCGACCGGAAAAGCCGAACGACAGTGCCGACCAACTCATCGAGTTGGTAGTAAATCTGGGAGATGAGACCCTCGTGCGCAAAATAATAAAGCTGCTGCACGAAGAACAACGCCGCGGCAATTACGAATTTTCATTCTGATCAGGAGGCTGATATGAAATGATAACACCGATTACCATCAACGGCACTGCGATTCCGTCGCCGGATATGCCCTTCAAATGGTCGCTCAATGACATATCCTCCGAGGACAGCGGGCGCGATCTGAACGGGCTGATGGATAAGGACGAAGTAGCCAAAAAGGTGACGCTCGACTGCACATGGTCGCACCGTTCGGCTGCGGATATTTCGCTTTTGCTGAATACCGTCAAGCCGAAGCTCGAGGTTCTGCGCGGCGCCCTGAAGCTCGACGCGGCCGAGCGCGAGATCGAGGAACTGGAAGCGGCCAGCGCCCGCGAAGGCTTCTGGAATGACGTGGAAAA
>ONDC01000037.1 GCA_900316495.1 uncultured Eubacteriales bacterium | reverse complement strand
AGAGGATTTTGATGAAATCGGCGCGGATTTTGAGCGGACAGAAGCTGTCCATATCGCACAGCTTGGCAATGCGGAACTCCGTCTGATGAACCAGCGAAGTCTCGTGGATTTTGCGGTTGACTGGATCACTCATCACAGAAGATAGATAATGTCTGACGGAGCGTTTTCCCTGCCCTCACGAAAGAGAATGTACCCCGTATTCCGTGCGGGGTGTATTGGTATGCAAATTCGTGGATCTGCCAAAGCGAACATTCTGTCGCTATCAACCGTTTGAAACAGCAGAATAGGAAAAAGCCAATGCGGGAGGAATGGCGCCTGACAAAGCGTCAGGGAGCCTCTCGCGTTGGCTTTTTTTCGATGATTATAAACATATGTAAAAAAATACTGGTTGCTATTGCATTTTTTTGATATGTGGTATAATGTAGAAAACTTTCGTGAAAGCGAGAAAAAACAAATGATGAAAAAACGTATCGTATCATTTGTGCTGGTGCTGACGATGTTAGGTTTGTTCTTGCCGTCCGGCACGGGAAGCATAAATGTCTTTGCCGACGGAGATTTATCATTACAGACGGCGTACTGACTGACTATTATGGCCGGGGCGGCGATGTGGTGATCCCCGATACCGTCACAACCATTGGGAAGTATGCTTTCGCTTGGTTCATCAGTGTGACAAGCGTGACCACGCCCGATTCCGTCACGGACATTGCGGAGAGTGCTTTCCAGGGGTGCACCAATCTGACCAGTGTGAAGATGTCAAATTCCGTCTCGAACATTGGAAATAGTGCTTTCGAGGGCTGCAGCAATCTGACAAGCGTGACAATTCCCGATTCCGTCACGAGCATCGGATGGTATGTTTTTGAGAGCTGTGAGAGTCTTAAAGACATTTACTTCGCCGGCACACAGCAGAAGTGGAATCAAATGCTCATTTATGAAGATGAAGCTGAAGGTGAAATGGAAATTGAATTAGGACTCGATGACAACGTCACAGTCCATTATAATTATGTACCAACGACACTTTCCATTACATCTCACCCTGCCAATGTCACGGCAAAAGCGGGCGACAGCGTGTCGTTCTCCGTTAAGGCGGAGGGTGAAGGTCTGACCTACCAGTGGTATTATAAGAAAGCCGGACAGACCTCCTTCAGCGCATGGAACGGACGCACCCACGCCAGCGAAACAGTCACCCCGAATGAATCATGGAATGGCATTCAGCTTTACTGCATTGTCAAGGACGCAAGCGGATATTCTGTCAAATCAAAGGTCATCACCTTTACGGTAAAACCGGCAGCTATTACCATTACCCAGCAGCCGAAGAATGTGACTGTCGGCGTCGGTGAAGACGTGGCGTTTATCGTCAAGGCTTCCGGCACAGGTCTGACTTACCAGTGGCAATATAAGAAATCCGGGCAAACCTCATGGAACAATTGGGGCACACGAACCACCGCATTCACCGTTGCAACCGCCAACGCAACATGGAACGGTATGCAGGTTCGCTGCGTCATCAAGGACAGCGCGGGACATTCCGTCACATCGAGCGCCGCAAAGATCACGATTCAATAACGCGCGGTTTCAAGTATGAACACAATTGAATAAGTCATAGAAATACATCGCCTGACACAGCTTCATAGCTCCCGTGTCAGGCGATGTTATTTTTTCACGATCCACTTTTTTGCATTTACCTATTGACAATTGCATGAACATATGTTACAATAAACACATGAATAAATGTTCATATATTGAATGGAGCGATGAAGATGGATTTTCTTGATAAAAGCACACTTGATCCGGAGGCTGATTATGAGGAACAGTCCCAAGCGGGCGAATCTCATGTGGATTATGTCAATTTAGTGCGGGGCGATATGCAGGACATTGACCGCGTTTTTGATCTGGCGGAGCTGTTCAAGATCTTCGGCGATTCCACACGGCTGCGGATTCTGTCGGCGCTGCTCAATCACGAGCTGTGCGTCTGCGACATCTGCGACGTGCTGGAAATGAACCAGTCGGCTATCTCGCATCAGCTCCGGGTGCTGCGAACCGCCGGGCTGATCAAGGTGCGGCGCTGCGGCAAGTCGGCGTTTTATTCGCTGGACGACGACCATGTGAAGAAGATTATCGAGATGGGCTTCGAGCATATCGACGAGAAGAAATGACGGGAGGTCTGACGGATGGAAAAGATCAGATACACGCTGGAGAATTTAGACTGCGCGGGCTGCGCGGCGAAGGCGGAGGCGGCTGTCAACAAGGCGCCGTGGATCGAAAAGGCGACCGTCGATTTTATGAACAAACGCCTGACGGTGCATCTCAGCGACATCAATCCCAACGCGGACAAGGATATTCAGGACATCATTGACAGCGTGCTGGTGGGCGTGAATGTGGTGCTGTACGAGGGCGACGATGCCGCGGATGGCAGAAAAAAACACCGCCACAAGGAAAACGGGGAGGGCACAGCCTTCGACTGCGGGGACTGCGGACATGAGCACACGCATTCCCACGAACACGGCGGGGAGGATAACGAAACCGTCATGCTGATCACCACTGTCATTGCCCTTATTGCGGGTGCGGTGGGAATCGCCGCGCACTTTCTCTCCTTCCCGCATCATGAGATTGTTTCCGCAGCCGGTTATATCGGCGCGATTCTCTTTGCCGGCTACGACGTCGCTTGGAAGGGCGTGAAGTCGGTCGGAAAGCTCCGGCTGGACGAGAGCGCACTCATGGCGATTGCCATGGTGGCGGCGGCGATCTTAGGCGAATTCTTCGAGGGCGCGATGGTTGCCGTTCTTTACCGCATCGGCGAATGGCTGGAGGACAAGGCGGTGGACAATTCCCGCCGCAGCATTGAAGCCCTTGCCGAAATTCGCCCCGATACCGCCAATGTCAAGAGAAGCGCCGGAATGGCGGTTGTCCGCGCGGAGGACGTGGAGGTGGGCGAGACCATCCTCATCCGTCCGCACGAGAGAATTCCCCTCGACTGCATTGTGACGGCGGGAACGTCCGATGTGGACAGCTCCGCGCTGACGGGCGAATCGTTGCCCCTTTCCGCTGAACCGGGCAGCGAGCTTCTCAGCGGCATGATGAACGGGGACGGCTCCCTTACCGCCCGCGTCACCAATAATTACGAGAATTCCGCGGCTGCAAGGATCATCAGTCTTGTCACCGAATCGGCGGAGAACAAGGGCAACGCCGAGAAATTCGTCACCCGCTTTGCCGTTGTCTATACGCCCATTGTAGTGGGGCTGGCGGTGCTGATCGCGGTGGTTCCCCCGCTGCTGGGATTCGGCGGGTTCCGTGAATTCATACTCCGTTCCCTGACCTTCCTTGTTGCGTCCTGCCCCTGCGCCATCGTGATTTCGGTGCCGCTGGCGTTCTTCTCGGCGATTGGCGGCGCGTCCAAATTCGGCGTACTGGTCAAGGGCGGCAATTTTGCCGAGCTTCTGGCGAACGCAAGGGCGATCGCCTTTGACAAGACCGGAACCGTCACCGAGGGTAAGCCGAGCGTGCGGGAGATTCTTCCCGGCGAGGGCTTTACTTCCGAAGAAGCCGCGCAAATGGCGGCTGCCGCTGAGATTAATTCCGTCCACCCCTACGCGCAGGCGATCAGGGATTACGTCGGAACAGTGAGCGATGTGACTAATTATAAGAATTACAGCGAAGTAGCGGGACACGGCGTGCTTTGCGAGAATGCCAATGGAAAGCAGATTCTCTGCGGTGGCGGCAAGCTGATGAAGAAATACGGCGTGGACATTCCCGAAGGGAAAAAGGCGCAGGCATATGTGGCCTGTGACGGTGCGCTCGCCGGAAGCATCTTTATCAGCGACAGCCCGAAAGCCGGAGTGGAAAAAAACATTGCCGAGCTGAAGGCGCTCGGAGCCGACGAAGTGACCATGCTGACCGGCGACGGCAAGGACAATGCGAGGATTGTCGCCGAAAGCGTGGGCATTGAAAAGATCCGCGCCGAGCTGCTGCCGGAGGACAAGGTGGAAGCCATAGAGGAAATGAAGTCCCGCGGACTTGTTACGGCGTTCGTCGGGGACGGTATCAACGACGCGCCCGTGCTGGCGGCTGCCGATGTGGGCATTGCGATGGGACTCGGCTCCGGCGCGGCGATCGAAGCCGCCGATATGGTGCTTTCCTCCAACAATCTCGGCACGCTGCCCAAGGCGATCCGGCACTTCCGCAAGACAATGGGGATTATCAAATTCAACATTGCCTTTGCCCTTGCGGTCAAGGCGGCGGTGCTGATCGCGGCGGCGTTTGGCTACGCGCCGATGTGGGCGGCGGTGTTCGCGGATGTGGGCGTATGCCTGATCTGCGTTGCCAACGCGTCGCGGCTGATTGAGCCGGAAAGGGGCTGATGGATACGGGGGCGGAGCAACGATAACGAATGGTTGTCTGTCAATCGTATGGAAATGATTTCTCATCCCGGAATATTTTGAAGCAAGCATCCGTGCGGTACCAAAGCCGCGCGGATTTTTGTTTTTCATTCACAATATTATGCTTGCATTTTCATATGTCATAATATATAATATTTCGGATAACATGTTTAATGGGGAGTTTGCCCTGATAATCAGTGATTAAGGAAGGTATGAATATGGGATTTTTCAGTACATTAGGCGACGTTCGTGAAATGCTGCTCTATATTCTCACAATGGTGCTCATGCTGGGCTTCATCATGCCGGTGCATGAGTGCGCCCACGGACTTATGGCAAAGGCGCTGGGCGACGACACCGCCGAGCGCGCGGGCAGGCTGACGCTCAATCCGATGGCGCATCTCAATCTCTACGGCGCGCTGCTCATGTTCCTCATCGGCTTCGGCTGGGCGGAGCCTGTGCCGGTCAGCCCGGTGCGCTTCCGCAATCAGAAGCGCCGACAGGGCTATATGGCGCTCGTCGCCTTCGCGGGGCCGCTCTCCAATCTCATCATGGCTCTGCTGGGCGCGATCATCTACCGCGCCGGTCTCTGCTTCCGTATGAGTGAGGAATTCTATTTCGGTTTTACCTATGTGATGATGTATATTGTCATTCTCAATATCGGACTGGCGGTGTTCAATATGCTGCCGATCATGCCGCTCGACGGCTCCCGCATCTTCAACTGGATCCTTCCGGACAGGCTGACATACAAGATCGAACACGCGCTCAGCCGCGTCAATCCTATTGTATATCTTGTCGTTTTCTTTGTGGTGATCCGGCTGCTGAGCGGTCCGCTGTGGAGTCTTGAATATTCGCTCTTCCAGTGGATCATGGGCGGCGTGGATTGGGTGTTCGACCTGTTGGGTCTTGCAATGGCGTAAGCTTCGGCAAAAGCGGGTATCTGCACCATGGAAAAAACCGAAAAAATATCCTATAAATTAGACGTCTTTGAAGGTCCGCTCGATCTGCTGCTCTTCCTCATCTCCAAGAACAAGCTCAATATCTACGATATTCCCGTCGCGGAGCTGTTGGAGCAGTATATGGCGCACATCGACCTCATGCGGCTGGAGAATATGGACGTTTCCAGCGAATTCCTCACGATGGCGTCGCGGCTGGTCTATATCAAGACCGCCATGCTCATGCCCCGCAAGGAGGAAGCCGAGGAGCTGAAGAAGGAGCTGAGCGGCGAGCTGATCGAGTACCAGCTCTGCAAGCAGATGGCGGGCAAATTGGCCGAGAAGGTGAGCTTCGACGGCTTCACCCGCCCGGAAATGAAGATCAGTCACGATCTGACCTACAGCCGCACGCATGAGGCGGCGGAGCTGGTGAAGGCGTATGTCAACGCCATCGGCAGAGGGCTTCGCAAAAAGCCCCCGTCCAAGGAGAATTTCCGCGCGATTGTCGGAAAAAAGATTGTCTCCGTCACGGAACGGGTGGGCTTCGTGCTGAAAAGCATCTACAAATCCAAGCGGCTGCCCTTTTCATCGCTGTTTGCGAGGGCGGATTCCAGAAGCGAGCTGATCGCAACCTTCCTTGCGGTGCTCGACCTGATCCGAAGCCGCAAGGTCAATATTGACGACAACAACATGATGACGATCAACGAGAGTGGGGGACGCAATTGGAAGCAATCGGACTCAGAGCAACCGTAGAGGCTATGATCTTCGCGGGCGGTGACCCCGTGAGCTGCGAGCGAATGGCGGATGTGCTGGGCGTGGAGAAGCATACGATAGACGGCGTCTGCGGCGAGCTGAACGAGTTCTATGAAAAGAACGGCTCGGCGCTTCGCATTGTGAAGTTGGGGGGACAGTACCAGATGACCACCCGCGACGAGTACGCGCCGATCATCCGCACGCTTCTTGACCTCAAGAAGGACGCGCCGCTTTCCGGCGCGGCAATGGAGGTTTTAGCTGTCATTGCCTACAACGAGCCTGTGACAAAGAATTTCATCGAACGCGTGCGCGGCGTGGACTGTTCCGGCGTGGTGAATACCCTGCTTGCCAGAGGGCTGATCGAGGAACGCGGCAGGCTTGACCTTCCCGGCAGACCCATGCAGTATGCCACCAGCCCGAATTTCATGCGCTGCTTCGGACTGGAATCGATGGGAGAGCTTCCCGATATTCCCGATGAAACCGAAGCCTCCCTCCAGATGACCCTTGAGGAAGCGGTAGAAAGTAACAAGGAATAAATCAGAAAGAAAAAAGAGACTGCCATCATTCTCTATTCATGATAGCGAGCCGACAGGCGGCGCGTTTTTTGGGGGGGTTGCTGTTGATTGTTTTGAAGATCATTGGGATTTTGCTGAAAATCATCGGGTGGCTCCTGCTGATTGTTCTGGCGGTACTGCTGACGGCGATGTGTATTCCCGTGCATCTCAGCGTGAAATATGAGCCGGAGGTCACGCTTCGGATCCGGTATCTCTTTCTGAAATTCTGTCTGATGGGAGAAAAACCGCCTGAAAAGCCGCCGGGATTCCTTCGCAGAGCGCTTGCCGCCGTGGGAAGGCTGCTGCTGACGATGCTCAAGGGAATAGGGGCTGGCATTTCGGCTGTGTTCCGATGGATCGGGAAGGGCTTCCGATGGCTGAAGGGCAGGCTCCGGCGCAAGCCGAAGCCGAAAAAAAGGAAGCCTGCGCCGCAGAAGAAGCCGGAGAAGAAGCAGAGCTTCTTCGGCTCGCTCAGGGAGCAGCGGGGATTCTTCGGCGCGTTGCGGTTCTTCGCCGACGCGGGCAAAATGCTCGGCGGGGCTGTCGCAAAAGTATACCGAGGCATCCGGATCGACCGGCTGGCGCTTCACGCGGCAATTGCCGGCGAGGACGCCGCTGACACCGCGATCAAGTACGGCAGAATATGCGCGGGCGCGTTCCCGGCGCTTTCCTTTCTGCTCAGTCAGACGCGCGGCTATGACCCGGCTTCCCCGCGCACCAAGGACATAGAAATCGTCCCCGATTATGCCGGAGAGGGCATTACAATCTATTTTGTCGGGGAGTTCACGCTGTATCCTATACGTATGGTCGGCAATCTGCTGTGGGCTGTGATAAAATTTGCCGTGGCGCAGATCAGACTGACAGCCCGGCTGAAAAAGAATAAAAACAAGGCGTAATGGAAATAAACTTACAGAAAGGTCTGAACATCATGAGCGCAGAAGAGAAGAAAGTATCCGAAACAGAAAATACCGAAAAGGCAAAGCCCGCCGTTCACCCCATCAAGGGCATGATGGACACCACCCTCTCCAAGATCAAGGAGATGGTGGACGTTTCCACCATCATCGGCGAGCCGATTGTCAACGGCGACACCACGATCATTCCCATCTCCAAGATGTCCTACGGCTTTGCGTCGGGCGGTTCGGACTTTGACGGCAAGTCGGGACACCGCTGCTTCGGCGGCGGCGGAGGCGCGGGCGTGACCGTGCAGCCCGTGGCGTTCCTCGTCATTACGCCCACTAACGTCCGTCTGTTGCAGATTGACAACAATATGAATTCCCTCGACAAGGCAGTGGGAATGATTCCCAATCTTGTCGATCAGGTGAGCAGCCTTCTGGCCGGCGTCAAGGACAGGAAAAAAGAGGAGGAGCCTGACCTTTCCAAGGAAATGGCGGAAAAGGCGGAGCCTTTGACCCTCGACGAGGAGCTTTCCGAGTGATTTCTTCAATTTGCCTGAATTCTCCTGACGGTCTGGCGGAATAGCCGGTCTGTGTCGGCAAAAACTACACATAAACGATTGTGTTTTGATTGAATGAAGGCAGGGGTATCGATGAACATTTTTTACAGATTCAAAAACGGTATGAAAAACAAAGCGTTATGCAGGCAGGCTGCCGCGTTGACCATCGCCGTGGTCATGATCACGACATTTGCCCTTTCGGTCAGCGCGGGAGGAAGTACTGCGCCCGCTTCGGGCAATTCGGCGTATGACATGCGCACCTCCAAGCGTTCTTCCACCACAAAGGCGTCGGGAACGACGGCGGCGACGGAATCCACCACCACAACCACGGAGGCGGAAGACACGTCGACAACCTCGACCACCAGAACCAGCTCGGAGGTCAACGAGAACACGGTGGAGGACGCCGTTCAGACCGCCACCGAGCTGAACGAGGACGGCACACCGAAAATCACCGCCGGTTCCGCGATCGTGATGGACTGCGACACCGGCATGGTGCTTTACGGCGTGAATGAGAACCAGCAGATGCCTATGGCAAGCACTACCAAGATCATGACCTGCATTCTGGCCTTGGAGAGCGG
Source organism: uncultured Eubacteriales bacterium (assembly GCA_900316495.1). Taxonomy (GTDB): domain Bacteria; phylum Bacillota; class Clostridia; order Oscillospirales; family Acutalibacteraceae; genus RUG762. The sequence goes on along the minus strand of ONDC01000037.1, from coordinate 8,138 downwards.
CGACATCGGGCGCACAATTACCGTCAATGACGAATGCATGCGACTGCTTGACGGCACGCGGATCGGCTTGCAGCCGGGGTATAAGATTACAATGTATGATCTCTGTGTCGCTATGATGATGTATTCCGGCAACGATGCGGCGAATACCGCCGCCGTCGCCGTCAGCGGCACCATCGAGGCGTTTGTGTCGATGATGAACGAAAAGGCGACGCAGCTTGGTATGCTCAACACCCACTTCGACACGCCCTCCGGACTCGACCAGTTCTCCGACGGCGCGCATTATTCCACCGCCTACGACATGGCGCTTTTGGGCAAATACGCGATGGAAAATTCCGATTTCCGCGCGATCGTCGGCTTCAAGGCGAGGAATATCTATTATGACGAATTCCCCAGGGGGAGAATGCTCGTCACCCACAATTATCTCATGCAGGGCGAAAGATTCGGCTATGAGGGCTGCGACGGCATCAAGACCGGCGTCACCAATCTCGCGGGACAGTGTCTTGTGTCGCATGTTTCCTCCAAGGAGGGGCTGCACCTTGTGTGCGTCACCCTCAACAACCTCAACCGCTGGAGCGACCACAAGACGCTCTACAATTACGCCAAGAGCCTTTATGAACAGGTGCAGGTCGATCCGGATATTTCCTCCTTCGACGCGACTATCGTCGGCGGCAACAAGAAGCATGTGCATGTGGAATGCAAGCCCGCCGCCACCTACAACGTCCTGAAAACGCAGAAGAAGGACGTCGTGCGCGAGGTGGTTTTCGATCAGTTCCTCTACGCGCCGATCGAGATGGGCGAGGTCGTGGGTAGTCTGCGCTATTCCGTCAACGGAATCACCATTGCCGACTATCCCATCACCGCCACCGAGGACATCCGCTCTGTCACAAACGGCTGGTTCACCGACTATATCCGGGCGATTGAGGAGCGGGAACAAGCGGGTTGATAAGCCTTTATCATGATTCCTCAATGAGCGCCGCGCGCTGAAATCTTTCAGCGCGCTACGCTCGTTCGGTTTATAAAGAGTTAAAATGCGACGTTCCTTCGTTTTTCTTCAGCTTTTCTGATGAATGACGGGACAAAGAAGAAATAAGGAGAACACAAAATGGCTGAAAAAATCAGACTTCAGAAGCTGATTGCCGACTGCGGAATCGCTTCGCGGCGCAAGGCGGAGCAGCTAATCGCAGAGGGCAAGGTGCGTGTCAACGGCAGAATCGCCGCAATCGGCGACAAGGTTGACCCGGCAAACGACAAAATTACGGTCGGCAGCCGCAAGCTGCTGCCGCAGACCAGCCGGAAGGTTTACATAATGCTGCACAAGCCGAGGGGCTTTGTGACGACGATGGACGACGAGCTGGGGCGCAAGTGCGTGGCGGAGCTGGTCTCTGACATTGAACAGAGGGTCTTTCCCGTCGGACGGCTCGACCGCGACAGCGAGGGACTTCTGCTGATGACCAACGACGGCGATTTCGCCAACCGGATCTCTCATCCGCGCAGCCACGTTTCCAAGACCTACCGCGTCACCGTCCGCCAGCAGGTCACGGAGGACATGCTGGCGAAGCTCTCCGAGGGGCTGATGATCGACGGACAGATGACGCTGCCCGCCGACGTGAATCTCATCACCAAGGAAGAAAACCGCAACGTCATGCAGATTACCCTTTACGAGGGGCGCAACCGGCAGATCCGCAAGATGTGCGAGGAGCTGGGGCTGGAGGTGATCCGGCTCAAGCGGACGGCTGTCGGCAACGTCAAGCTGGGAATGCTTAAGCCTGGGGACTGGCGCGACCTCAATGACGACGAGCTGAGATCGCTGATGGCGTCGGCACAGATTTCCGCCGCACGCCAGAAGCGCGCGGCGAAGGCTGCGGACAAAGCGCCATACAAGCGGAAGAAATAAACCCAATTGAGAAAGGACGCATTAAAATGCTTGAAATACATCCGTTGACAGACGAAAACCAGCTTCTGCGATATTTGCAGGAGAACAACCTCCCCGAGGACGCGGCGGTTCTCCGCGCCTATGAAAACGGCGGGATCACGGGCAATCTCTCGCTTACACTGGAGACACAGCCCAATGCCGAGGGCAAAATGCGGGCGTTCCTCCTCATCCATACCTTTGACTATCCCGACGATTTCACCTGTGAATTAATGCTGCGCGCGGCGGCTTCCTTCGCCTTCAACCGCATGATCCCCGAGGTCAGGGCGGATTCCTCCATGAGAAATCCGATCTTTGACAGAATGGGATTTGCCGATGATGGGAAATATTTGACAATTGCTACACAAAACGTGGTGCATTTCTGTAAATAATAGGGAATTTGCGTCAGAAAGACAAATAATCCCTTGTATCTGCGGCAGATGTGTAATATAATGATGATAAATATTAATCAATTACAGTGGGGGAGTAGGGCTTTGCGTTGAGCGGAGGTCAGCTATCCCATGCTGTTGTAATTTGTAGGAGGTTCAGCAATGAGTTTGGAAAGCAAATTGCAGGAGGTCAGCGACACAAAGGCCGCCGTCAAGAAAACCGTGGCTTACGACCGCCTTGCGAAGCTCTTTGACGAGGGCACCATGGTGGAATTTGACTCGCTGGTCAAGTCCGAGGGCGGTCTCGCCGAGGTCGTCACCGCGTATGGCACCGTGGACGGTCTGCCTGCCTACGCGTTCGCCCAGAACGGCGACGTGACAGGCGGCGCTATCTCCAAGGCACAGGCGCGCAAGATCAAGAAGGTGTATGATTTTGCCGCCAAGACCGGCGCTCCCGTTATCGGTATCTATGATTCACAGGGCGCCCGTCTGAAGCAGGGCGGCGCAATTTTGGCGGCATACGGCGACATGCTTCTTTGGAGCAGCAGTCTGTCAGGCGTTGTTCCGCAGATCTCCGTGATCGCCGGCACCTGTGTCGGCACCAATGCCCTGATCGCCAGCTGCGCGGATATTGTAATTGCCGTCAAGGACGTTGATTTCGGCATCGAAACCAACGGCAGCGAACGCAAGAGCGAGGATGTGGGCGAGAGCGTACATATTCTCACCAAGACCATCGACGACGCGATCGACAAGGCGCGCACCCTCGTGGCAATGCTCCCCTCCAACAACCTGAGCGTGGCTCTGAGCGCGGATTACAGTGAGCCTACCGTTTCGGGCGACGAGCTTGACGCGGTTTCCGCCGCCGTCGGCACCGAGACAAGGGTCATCTCCTACATTATCGCCGGTATCGTGGACGAGGGCAGTCTGGTGGATTTCCAGACCGGACACGGCAGAAGCGTTCTGACCGGTCTCGCCACCATCAACGGACAGACCGTCGGCATGGTCTCCACCAGAAGCCGCTACAACAGCGGCAAAATGGACGCGAACGGTGCGGCGAAGGCAGCCCGCTTCGTGAGATTCTGCGACGCGTTCTCCATCCCGGTCATCACCCTTGTGGATACCTACGGCTTTGAAACCGTGCGCGACGCCGCCAAGCTGATGCATGCCTATGCCGAGGCAACCACCGTCAAAATGGCGATCATTATCGGCGCGGCATACGGTCCCGCCTTCGTGGCGCTCGCCGGACGCGCGGCAAACGCCGATTTCACCGTCGCTTGGCCCAACGCGGTCATTGCGCCGCTTGCGCCCGAGACCTTCACCGCCATCATGTACAACGACGAGCTGAAGGGCGTGGAGGATCCGGTTGCCAAGCGCGCCGAGATCGAGGAAGATTACCGGAATACCCTCGCTTCTCCCGCTGCGGCAGCCTCCGAGGGCTATATCGACGACGTGATCGCCCCAGCGGATACCCGCGCTGCTGTTGTGGCTGCTCTGGACATGCTCGCCTCCAAGAAGGTCTCCCGCCTGCCCAAGAAGCACTCCAACATTCAGCTTTGATGCTTTCTATCATTAATGTGACAAATATCAGGAGGAATTTCTCATGAAGAACTTAAAGATTACCGTCAACGGTGTTGTATATGACGTACAGGTGGAAGAGGTCAGCGGCGACAGCGCGGCTACCGCCCCCGCGGCTCCCGTTCCCGCCGCTCCCAAGGCGCCCGCCGCTCCGGCTGCTCCCAAGGCTCCCGTCGCCGGTGAGACCGTCAATTCCCCGATGCCCGGCACCGTGCTTGAGGTTCAGATCAAGCCCGGCGATTATGTGAAGTCCGGCGAAACGCTGTTGGTCTTAGAGGCTATGAAGATGGAAAACGCTATTGCGGCTCCCAAGGACGGCAAGGTGGTTGAGGTGTACGTCATCAAGGGTCAGACCGTCGAATCCGGCACCGCGCTTGTCACAATCGGCTGATAGCGGACGGGAGGCAGTATTATGGCACAGATCAAAGTTACCGAGACGGTGTTGCGCGACGCGCACCAGTCTCTTATCGCAACCAGAATGACCACAGAGGAAATGCTCCCTATGCTTGCCGATCTGGACAAGGTGGGCTTCCATTCCCTCGAATGCTGGGGCGGCGCGACCTTCGACGCCTGTCTCCGCTTTCTCAATGAGGATCCGTGGGAGCGCCTGAGAACCATCCGCAAGGCCTGCCCCAACACCAAGCTGCAAATGCTCTTCCGCGGGCAGAATATGCTGGGCTACCGCCATTACGCCGACGACGTGGTGGAGTACTTCGTCGAGAAATCCATCGACAACGGCATTGACATCATGCGCATCTTCGACGCGCTCAACGACATCCGGAACCTTGAAACCTCCATCAACGCCGCGAAGAAGTACGGCGGACATGTGCAGGGCTGCATCTCCTACACGACCGGCCCGGTCTTTACATTGGACTATTTCACCAAGTACGCTAAGACCCTGGAGGACACCGGCGCGGATTCCATCTGCATCAAGGATATGGCGGGTCTGCTGACGCCCTATGGCACCTACGATCTCGTCAAGGCGCTCAAGGAGACCGTGAAGATTCCGATTCAGCTTCACACCCATTACACCTCCGGTCTCGCCTCCATGTCCATGCTCAAGGCGATTGAAGCCGGCGTGGACGTGATCGACACCGCGATGTCCCCCATGGCGCTCGGAACCTCCCATCCCGCGACGGAATCCATGGTCGCCGCCCTGCAGGGCACGGAATATGACACCGGACTCGACCTCAATCTCCTTGCCAAGATCAGGGATTACGTCGAGACGCTCCGCCAGAAGTACCTCACAAGCGGTCTGATGAACCCGAAGGTACTTGAGGTCGATTCCAAGACGCTGCTTTATCAGGTGCCGGGCGGCATGCTCTCCAACCTTGTGTCGCAGCTCACCGAGGCCGGCAAGCTGGATAAGCTGGGCGACGTGCTCAACGAGGTGCCGCGTGTGCGTGAGGACGCGGGCTATCCGCCGCTCGTCACGCCGACCTCCCAGATCGTCGGTACACAGGCGGTGCTGAACGTCATCACCGGCGAGCGCTACAAGATGACCACCAAGGAATTCAAGGGTCTCGTACAGGGCACCTACGGCAAGACGCCCATGCCCATCGATCCGGCATTCCGCAAGCAGATCATCGGCGACCTTGAGCCGATTGACTGCCGTCCCGCTGATCTCATCAAGCCCGAGTTGGACGATCTGCGCGACGAGATGACCGAGTACCTCGAGCAGGAGGAGGACGTTCTCTCCTACGCCTGCTTCGGACAGGTTGCCACCAAATTCTTCCAGAAGCGCAGAGACGCTATTTACGGCATCGACAGCGCCCACTTCGACGAGAAGGAAAAGGTGCATCCCGTTTAATTTCCTCTCTGTCAGCAATTCAATTGTATGGATTCCCCGATGTTTTTCACCCTTCCGGCAGAAGAATGTCGGGGATTTTTTGAAATTTCGGATGGAGTTAGCCAACCCTTTTGGCTTTTGCCGGGTTATATAAATGAAAGCGCTATTCTTATCACGTGAACGGGGTGAATCAATATGAAGCTGCGAAAAATGGAAGTCTATGAGTCAGGCTACGGCGAGAACCCGCCTTCCGGCGGGTTGAAGAAGGCGGTTATCGCGACTGCCGCGGCGGCAGCCATGGCCGGGGGACTGACCGGCTGCTCTCTCTTATCGGTTTCGGGAAATATGGAATACATTCCGCCGGAGTATGACGGATATATGTCGGTGGAGAGCGTTTCGGATTCCGATCTTTCAAGCGAGCCATCCGCCTGTTCCTCGGAGGATGAGACAATCACGCTGGACGGCGATGTGGCGTATGTTCCTTCGGAGCAGGGCTGATGGAGCGCGGAAAAGGAGATGCTTATGGAAAAGAAAAGAATAGAGTCCTATGACGACGGCTATTCCCGCGGCAACGCAGTCAAAAGAGTCGCTGCCGCCGCCTCCGCGCTGCTGCTTTGCGGCAGTCTTACCGCGTGCCGGCATACCAGGTCAGAACCGGATGAATCCGTCATGGGGAATATGCAGTATGAGCCGCCTGTGTCGGGCTCGGATGCTTCCTCGGAGGACATGCTGACATTGGACGGCGAGGAGCAGTATTTCCCTGTCGAGGGGGAAGACGCCGGCGAGGAGGATCCTGAAAGTCAATCCGGGTTCTGAAAATGAAGGCACTGATCTGACAGAAAGTGTGATTTATGGACAAGATCAGGATTGAACACTATGAGGGGGCATTTCAACCGCCAAAGCCAGTGGAAATCGGACGGTGGTATGAATTCTTTTCACCGAATGAAGTCGACGAGTTTATCCGAAAGAAAGAGGAACTGAGAAAGAGAAGGGTTGAAAGAATGCCACAAGAGAAGAAACAAGATGAAAATGAAGAGTATTACGGATATGATATGGTGCTTTTTCTCAGACCAGGGGATGAATCATGAATATTTCGCTCATTCTCACCAAACAATGCAATCTCCGTTGCCGCTACTGCTTTGAAAGCCATGAAAACGTATGGATGAGTGAGGAAACCGCGCTGCGTGCCATCGATATGGCGATGAGCGACGGAAGTGGTTCGGTCGGCGTTTCCTTCTTCGGCGGGGAACCGCTGCTCCGCAAACCGCTAATCCGCCGATGCGTGGAATACGCAAAAGGCTTTCCCGGCGTGCGCTTCCGCTGGAACATGACCACCAACGGGCTGCTGCTTGACGAGGAATTCCTGCGGTTTGCCCGCGACAACGGCATCGACGTCGCCATGTCGCACGACGGCGGCATGAGCCGCGTCAACCGGCTTGATCCCGGAGGGAAGGACTGTCTGGAAGAGCTGGACGAAAAGCTGCGGCTGCTGCTGCAATACCGTCCCGGGGCGTTCATTATGGCGACGACCACGCCGGACACGGCGGGGGAGGTGTACGCCTCCATGAAGCACCTTGTCGATCTCGGCGTGACGCGGTTCAATCTTGCCATCGACGCGCGTCCCTGCGCCGGTTGGGACGAGGACAGCATGGCGACGCTCTCGGAGCAGCTGAAACTGCTGGGCGGGCTGATTCTGGAAAAATTCAAAAACGGGGAGAATCTTTACTTCAATCCCTTTGAAGAGAAAATTCTCGCCATTACCAAGAACAAAAGGTGTCACGTCTGTCGTTTGGGAATGCGCAAGCTCTACATTGACTGGGACGGCGGCATCTACCCCTGCATTCAGTTTGGCGGCGTGCCCGCCTACCGCATAGGGAGCGTGGCGGAGGGACTCGATTTTGCCCGACGGGACGCAATTTATGCCGCGAGCCTTCGCAAGCCGTCCTTCTGCGAGGGCTGCGCGTTGCAGAAACGCTGCGTCAACGACTGCGCCTGCCTGAATTACCAGCAGAACGGCGACATGGCGCAGGTCAGCGGCGAGCAGTGCGCGTGGCAGCGGATGCTCATCACACGGGCGGACGAAATGGCGCGGGGGATGCTGCAGGCGGACGAAAAGCGTTTTGCCGTCAGGTATCTTTCGCAATCAGGATAAAATTTGAATGTCGCGGGGCTTCAATTCGCTAAAAATGCCGAAAAAGGCAAAAAAGCGGTTGAAGCCTTGATTTTTCCGTTGCAATTTTTATTTATTTATGATAGAATAACATTTACGATATTACTGATATGAACGATATTCAGGAGGCAATTGATGTGGAAGAGAGATTTGAAAAGCTGATCGATTTTTTTGACAGAATCCCATATCTTAGAGAGGTCATTGGCGTCCTTTTCCTTCCGGTTTCTCTTTTGTATATGGAAACCGTGTCAAAGATCAATTTATTTGGCAGTGTCTATGACGACAAATACAAGTACATGATGTTTT
>ONDC01000042.1 GCA_900316495.1 uncultured Eubacteriales bacterium | reverse complement strand
GGGCTGTCTCTCCATTCCCGGACAGTGGGGTATCCTCAACCGCCCGCAGTATGTCAAGATGAGATACCGCGACCGCAACGGCGATCTTTATGAAATCGAGGGTGAGGATCTCTTTGCATCCTGTGCCAGCCACGAGACAGATCACCTTGAGGGAGTTCTCTATACCGACAAGGTGATCCGCATGGTAGACCCCGACGAGGTCGAACAGGAGCGCGAAAATCACCCGAGAGACTGAAAACGGCAGACGGAAGCAATAAAAGTTTCGCAAGGGCTTTTGCTTTTGAATGAGGAGATATTAGTATGACGGTTACATTGGTTATTATGGAAGGCATTATTCTATCCTTCTGGCTCCTTTTGGTGTGCGTTGTGGGAATCGCAAACGGACCTGCCGGACTCGCCTGCTTCTATGAAAAGAACGTACAGGAACGAGTGGTGGAGCTGGGACTGACCACCAAGAAAAAAATCGACAACGCCATGATCAGCGGTCTATCTGATCAACGGTGCGCACGGATTCTGGGACGGATTCATTCAGCTGACTGCGGTTTACATGATCGCGGTGCTTTTCGACAGAATCTTTATCGATATTGTGTGGGTCGGACATACTAAGGCGTGGGACATTCCCGGTACGGAAGACCTCAAGCCCTATATTCCCGTGAAGGTGCAGCTTGGCAAATGGATCGGCTGCCTGATCATGTTCCCCCTTTTCGCGGCCGCTATCGCGGGCGGGCTGCATTATCTCGGCTTCTGAAGGCTCCCGCGCTGAAAAAAGGTGTAAAAAAATTTTATAGTGGCGTTTATAATTGAGGTGACCTCCAATGAGAATCATATTTATGGGCACGCCCGAATTTGCCGCGCCGGCAATCGATGCGCTGATTGACGCGGGGCATGAAATCGCGGCGGTATTTTCCCAGCCCGACAAGCCCAAGGGCAGAGGGTACAGCATGACCCCTCCGCCGGTGAAGGTGAAGGCTCTGGCACATGGCATTCCCGTCTACCAGCCAAAAAGCATGCGCGATGGAGAAGCGCTGAAAATATTCAACGAAATCAAGCCCGACGTCGGCGTGGTGATCGCTTACGGGAAAATTCTTCCGCAGGAGATACTTGACGCGCCGGAATACGGGTGCATCAACGTCCACGCTTCTCTTCTGCCGAAGTACAGGGGAGCCGCGCCGATTCAATGGAGCGTCATAGACGGCGAAAGCAAGACCGGCGTTACCACCATGCAGATGGACGCGGGACTCGACACAGGCGATATGCTTCTTAAGAGCGAAACGGAGATTCTCCCCGACGAAACGGCGGGTGAGCTTCACGACAGGCTTTCCGCGATGGGCGCTCAGTTGATCGTCAGAACCCTCGACGCGCTTGCCAAAGGGGAGCTGAAGCCCGAAAAGCAGGACGATTCCCGGAGCTGCTACGCTAAAATGCTCACCAAGGAGCTTTGCGCGGTGGACTGGAACCGGAGCGCCCGTGAGATTCACAACCAGATACGCGGGCTTTCCCCGTGGCCGGTTGCGACGGCAGTCCTGGAAGGAAAAAGGCTGAAGCTCCACCGCAGCGAGATCTCTCCCATTCAGAACCCCGAGGGCGAGTGCGGCGAGGTCATTTCACTGGACCCGCTCACCGTAAAGTGCGGTGAAGGCGCTGTAGAACTGCTGGAAATACAGGCGGAGGGCAAGAAGCGGATGCCATCCTCAGAATATCTCAGAGGACACAGGATCGAAAAGGGCACAGTCCTGCAGTGATGCTGCGGGAAGAAATAGCAGGTCATTTCAAATTGAAAGGCAGGTAATTTAAAATGTATGAAGCATTGACACTCGTTGCCACCGGAATGTATCATTCCGGCGCTTACAGCGACACGAACAACGCCATCGGCGGTTTCGGTCTCGGAGGATTCTATATCGACCAATGGTATATCCTTCTGGTTATACCCGCCATGATCATTGCCCTGATCGCGCAGGCAAGAGTCAAGTCAGCGTACAAAAAATACTCCCGGATTCCCAATTCAAGGGGTATGACCGGCGCGCAGGCGGCAAGGATGATTCTGGACGATCACGGTTTGACCTATATTCCCATCAATATCTCACAGGGAACGCTTTCCGACCACTTCGACCCCCGAAACAACACCGTCAATCTTTCGCCCGAGGTCTACAGCGGCACCTCCATTGCCTCTATCGGTATCGCGGCGCACGAGGTGGGACACGCCATTCAGCACGCGGAGCATTACTTTCCCAATAAGGTTCGTTCTGCCGTCATTCCCATCACCAACTTCGGATCGAACATTTCCATGATCCTGATTCTCATCGGGCTTTTCGTCACCGCCTTCAACTGGCTTGCGTGGGTGGGCGTGGCGCTTTACTCCACCGTCGCCATCTTCCAGCTCGTCACGCTGCCGGTCGAATTCAACGCCAGCCGTCGCGCCATGAACCATATCAGGAATATGGGCATTGCCAACGACACCGACGCGAAGGGCGTCAAGAAGGTGCTTTCTGCGGCGGCCATGACCTATGTGGCGGCGCTCATCACCTCGCTTGCCAGCTTCCTGAGAATCTTCCTCATTGTCAGCGGCAGCGGCAGGAGAAGAAGATAATCTGATGGCGGATTCAAAAAACAACCTGAACACAAAAAGCTCCCCTAATCCCCGCATGACCGCCTTCCGGGTACTCATGCGGGTGCAGGGCGAGGGCGGCTATTCCAATATCGCCTTAAGCGAGGCTCTCGAAGCGTCCCATTCGGAGCCTCGCGACAGGGCGTTCATCACCCGCCTTGTCTACGGTGTGCTGGAAAAAACGGAATATCTTGACCATGTCATAAGCAGCTATGTCAAAACCGGTTCGCGCATTGAACCCGAGGTGCGATGCCTTCTCCGCATGGCTGTTTATCAGATGGTCTTTATGAACACGCCCGATTCCGCGGCGGTCAACGAGAGCGTAAATTTAGCCAAGAGACTGAAGCTCTTCCGGGCGACAGGCTTCATCAACGGACTGCTGCGCAGCTTCATCCGCGACGGCAGGGAGGTAAGGCTCCCCGACCGGAAAAAGCAGCCGGAGAAATACCTCAGCATCCGGTATTCCTGTCCCCTGTGGCTTGTGCGGCTCTGGCGCGAAAGCTACGGCAACGAGATCTGCGAAAGAATTTTAGAAAGTCTGGAAGGTCGGCCGCCGATTTTTCTGAGGGTCAACACCACGCGCGTTTCGACCCGCGAGCTTGTGGACAGACTAAACAAGGTAGGCGTGCAGGCGACTGCCACGGAAACAATTCCCGGCTGCGTCTGCATCGGGGAAACCGGCGATGTGACCGTGCTTCCGGGCTTTGCCGAGGGACTGTTCCATGTGCAGGACGCGTCCTCGCAGCTTTGCTGCGCGGTGGCTTCTCCCGCGGGCGGGAGCGTGGTGTACGACGTCTGCGCGGCTCCCGGCGGTAAGAGCTTTACGATGGCAGAGTTGATGAGCGACAAGGGCAAAATCATTTCCTGTGATCTCTATCCCCACAGGGTGGCGCTGATAGCGGACGGTGCAGGTCGTCTAAGGCTGCACTGCATTGAACCGACTGTGCGGGATGCCCTGGGTGAATGTCAGCCGGAATGCGCCAATCTGGTGCTTTGCGACGCTCCCTGCTCCGGTCTGGGCATTATCCGGCGCAAGCCCGACATCAAGCGCAAGCCGCAGGAGGAAATTCAGGAGCTTCCCGACCTGCAATACCGCATACTGGAGCATTCCTCGCGCATGGTGAAAAAGGGCGGGCGGCTGATCTACTCCACCTGCACGCTCAATCCCGCCGAGAATCTTTCGGTCATTGCCCGATTTCTTGATCATCACAGCGAATTCGAGCCGTGCGCCATCCGCTTGCCGGACGGAATCCGTCGCGCCATCGACGAGCCGGACTATGCGCTGACACTCTTCCCGCATATTTTCAACACGGACGGTTTTTTCATTTCGTCCGTGAGAAGAAAGGAATGAACCCGGTTGCAGCAGGACAAAGCCGACATCAAAAGCATGACCAAAGCCGAGCTGACCGAAAGCTTCAAGGCGCTCGGGCTGCCGAAATTCCGGGCGGATCAGGTCTACGACTGGCTTCAGGCGAAGGGCGCTCAGTCCTTTGACGAGATGACCAACATCTCAAAGGACATGCGCGCAGCACTGTTACAAAATTATTACATATACAATGTAACCATTGAAAAAAAACTGATTTCAGCGTATGATGGAACCATAAAATACCTTTTCAGGCTGGATGACGGGGAATACATTGAAAGCGTCGTGATGAGCTATCACCACGGCTACACGATCTGCATTTCCACGCAGGCCGGCTGCCGCATGGGCTGCCGCTTCTGCGCCACGGGCATGGGCGGTTTGGCGCGCAACCTTCGCCCCGCCGAGATGCTCTCCCAGATCACCGTCGCGCAGCGGGACAACAACATCCGCATTTCCAACATTGTTCTGATGGGAATGGGCGAGCCGCTGGATAATTTTGACAATGTGATGCGCTTTTTGGAGCTGGTTTCGGACGTCGAAGGGGTGGGAATCGGCATGCGCCACATTTCGCTCTCCACCTGCGGTCTGGTGGATCAGATAGAAAGGCTCATCGCGATGAAGCCGCAGTTCACGCTGTCGGTTTCTCTCCACGCTCCGAACGACGCGCTTCGCGGAGAAATGATGCCCATCAACCACAAGTGGAACGTCGATCAGCTTCTCACCGCCTGCCGCCGGTATGCGGAGGTGACGCGGCGCAGAATATCCTTTGAATATTCGCTTATCAAGGACAAGAACGACACCGACCAATGCGCGCTCGAACTGGCTGGCAAATTAAAGGGGATGCTCTGTCACGTCAATTTAATTCCCGTCAACACCGTCAAGGGCAATTCCTACGAGCGTTCATCACCAAAACAGATACAGAGATTTATTCATATACTCGAATCAAGGGGCATTACGGCGACCGTGCGCAGGACGCTCGGCGCGGACATCAACGCGTCGTGCGGACAGCTCCGGCGCAAGAAAAAGGAGGAATCCGATGGAAATATACAGCAGGACTGACCGGGGAATGGTGCGTCACTCCAACCAGGACGCGGAACGGCACGGCTTTTTTGAGGACGGCAGTGCGTGGGCAGTGGTTTGCGACGGCATGGGCGGCGCGAACGGCGGCAATGTCGCCAGCAGCACCGCCGTGGAGGAGATTTCTGTCCGTCTCACGGCGAATTACACAAGCGATATGAGCGCCAGCGAGATACGCGACATGATAGCCAAGGCGGTGAACGCCGCCAACATCAAGGTGTATATCGAGGCGCAGGAGGATATTTCACTTCGCGGCATGGGAACGACAGTGGTCGTGGTGATTGTGCGCGGAGATACGGCATATATTGCACATGCCGGCGACAGCAGAGTCTATCTTTATGCCAAGGGCGATCTGAGACAGATGACGGTGGATCATTCGGTGGTGCAGGTCATGGTAGACAGGGGAGAGCTGACCGAAATGGAGGCGCGCTTTCACCCAAGAAGAAACCTTATCACACGAGCGCTCGGAGTCAAGCCGAGACTTGACATCGACCACTGCGAGTGCCCTGTGGAAAAGGGCGATGTACTGCTGCTTTGCAGCGACGGGCTTTCCAACTATGTGGAGGATCTTGAAATGTTCAAGATTATTTACAATCATAGCGGCGACGACGCGGTAAAAAGGCTGATTGACACGGCGAACGCGCACGGCGGCGGCGACAATGTTACGGCTGTCACGATTTGCTGCTGAACGACGTTATACAAAAAAAATCACACATTCAAGCCCGCGCTGTTTCAGTAACGGCGGGCAGGTAAGGAGTGTTTAATCAATATGGATAAGTATATCGGAAAAGTCCTGGACGGCAGGTATGAAATACTCGAAGAGGTAGGCAACGGCGGTATGGCTGTCGTTTACAAGGCGAAGGACTTCGACACCGGCTCGATCGTGGCAGTCAAAATACTGCGTGAGGAATACCTCGACAACGAGGAATTCTGCCGACGCTTCCGCAACGAGTCCCGCGCGATCGCCCTGCTCAATCACCCGAACATCGTCAAGATCTTCGACGTGTGTAACAGCCCCTCTCTCCAGTACATCGTCATGGAATATATCGATGGCATTTCGCTCAAGGATTATATCGAGCAGCAGAGGGTGATCCGCGTCAAGGAAGCGGTGCATTTCACCACCCAGATCCTCCGCGCCCTCATGCATGCCCATTCCAAGGGGATTGTCCACCGCGACATCAAGCCGCAGAATATCATGCTGCTTCCCAACGGCCGCATTAAGGTGACAGATTTCGGTATCGCCCGGCTCATCACCAGCCAGACCAGCACCATCACCGACAAGGCGATCGGTTCCGTGCATTACATTGCCCCCGAGCAGGCGAGGGGTGCGACGACCGACGCGAGAGCCGATCTGTATTCCGTCGGCGTCATGCTCTATGAAATGCTGACAGGCAAGCTGCCGTTTGACGCGAACAGTGCCGTTTCCGTCGCTGTGATGCAGCTTCAGGCGGATCCCAAGATGCCGCGCCAGATCAATCCCAATATTCCCGTGGGTCTGGAGGAGATTACCATTCAGGCGATGCAGAAGGATCCCAACGCGCGTTATCAGAGCGCGGCGGAGATGCTGCAGGATATTGAGACTTTCAAGACCAATCCCAGCGTCAAGTTCAACTACAAATATATTGTGGAGGACAGCCCGCGCTATCGCAAGACGTCGGAACCCGCCAAAAAGACCGAATCTGAGGACGAATACAAAAGCCCGGTCATTCCGGTACTCACAGGTATTGCTACGGCATTTGTTCTGGTGGCGATCGTGTTTGTCATTATCTTTATCGATGCCAGCGGCATCCTCAAAAAGAACACCAGCGAGCAGGTCAAGCTGCCGAATTTCGTCGGTCAGGTCTATAACGAAATTCTGGAAAGCCAGAAGTACGACTTTGAATTTTATAAGGAAGAAAAATTCAGCAGTGAGACCCCCGAGGGCGTTGTCATGGAGCAGAATCCGAAGCCTGAAAAAATGGTTTATTCCGACTCCCGCGTCAAGCTGGTCGTCAGCAAGGGACCGGAGCGCCTGATGGTTCCCGATTATCAGAACATGACCTATACCCAGTATACCCAGCTTCTTAAGCAGCAGGGACTTGCCTATGTTGAAATGCCGATTTACGACGAAAACACGCCTATGGATATTGTCTGCAACACCAATCCGCAGCCGCGCCAGGAGGTGCAGATCGGCGACGTCATCGTGTCTCCGCCAAGAGCCAGCTTGATTCGCTCGGCATTACCATTGCCGAGGCCACCAAGGTGGACAGCAACAAGCCAGAGGGTACGATTATTTCGCAGGAGCCGCCCCACGGCACTAAACTGACCAAGGACACGGTCGTAAAGTTCACCATCAGCAACGGCAAGGCTCCTGAATCAAGCGTGACGCTTAAGATCGGACTGCCGGAAAGCAATCAGGATGTAACCTTAGAGGTGTTCCTGGATGACGTATCCATCAAGGCAGCCAGTGTTTCTCTTGCCTCGCAGAGGAGCTATTCCATTAAGCTGACCGGTTCCGGCACACAGAAGGTGACCGTTACACTCAACGGTAGAAAATACCGTGATTACAAGGTCAATTTCAAGACTGAAAAGTCATCCGTCAGCAAGGAGTATGACATCAGCTGGTTGACAGAGGCTTCATCTGAGACTTCATCTGAGGCTGAATCCAACACGGAACCCAAACCCGAAGGCTGATGCGGCGGCTTATGAAACAAACACAATCCGGCAGAAGCCTTGCTTCCGAACAGCTGGAAGGCATCATCATCAAGGGAATCGGCGGGTTCTATTACGTTGAATGCGGCGATAGGATCTATGAATGCAGGGCGAGGGGCGCGCTTCGCGGCGGCGGAGCGCGCTCGGTCCGAATCACGCCGCTTGCGGGCGACAGATGTGTGATCAGCGTGCATCCGGACGGGCTTGCCAGCGTCGACAGAATTCTGGAGCGGCGCAACTTCCTGTTGCGACCTCCCCTTGCCAATCTCGACAATCTCTTCATTGTGGTGTCGCTCTGTCAGCCGTTTCCCAACGCGCTCATTGTCGACCGCTTCATTTCCCTTGCCGAGCACAAGGGCATAGAGCCGGTAATCGTCATTACCAAGCTCGATCTCGCCGATGACAACGGATTCGGGGATATTTACCGCAAGGCTGGATTTACAGTGATCGACGCGGATTATTCCTCCGAAGACCGCGTCTTCCTTGATGAGATCAGAGCCATCATGAAAAACAAAATCAGCGCCTTTGCGGGCAATACCGGGGCGGGCAAGTCTACGCTGCTTAACGCCCTTTGTCCGGGACTTGACCGCGAGACGGGCGAAACCAGCAAAAAGCTCGGGCGCGGCAGGCACACTACCCGCGAGACCGAGCTTTTTTCTCTTGAGTCGGGCGGCAAGATCGCGGATACCCCCGGATTTTCCTCCTTTGACGGGGAATTTGCCGAGTTTGTCTACAAGGACGAGCTGGCCGACACCTTCCGCGAATTTGCCGATTATGCGCCGCGCTGCCGTTTCACCGGATGTTCCCACACCTGTGAGAAGGGCTGCGAGGTTCTTGCCGCTGTGGAACGCGGCGAAATTTCCCCCTCCCGTCACGCAAGCTACGTCGCCCTCTACAACGAGGTCAAGGACATCAAGGAGTGGGAAAAGAAGCGCGCACTTCGTCCGCAAGGCGAATGATAAACAGGGCGTTTCGCGCGGGAATACAGGTTCAAAGGAATTATAACCATGAAATGCATTATTGTTTCGGCGGGGAAAATAGCTGATTTTGAGAGAATGAAGTCCTTCATTGCGCCGGGGGATTATGTGATCGCCGCCGACGGAGGTCTGCGCTATGCCGAAGGGCTTGGCGTGGAGCCGGACTGCGTTTTGGGGGATTTTGATTCGCTGGGATATATTCCCGACTGCGCCGACGAGGTGTATCCCTCGCAGAAGGACGACACCGACACCATGCTTGCCGTGAAGCACGGATTGGCGAAGGGCTTCCGGAACTTTGTCATTCTTGGCGGTCTGGGCGGCAGGCTTGACCACACGGTCGCTAATATCTCCGCGTTGGAATACCTGAGAAGGCACGGGGGGAAGGGAATGCTTGCCGACGAACATACGGTTGTTCGGGTGTTCGGAGCGGGTGACGCGATAATGCCTTTTATGCGTGAGGGAAGCTATTTTTCCGTATTCCCCTATGGCTGTGAATACGCGGTTATCAGCATGTCCGGTGTGGAATACCCCACGATGCGTCAAAAATTTGACGCTGCCTTTCCCCTTGGCGTGAGCAATCACGTCAAGGATTCAGATCAATTCAGTATGACGATTCACGAGGGAAAGGCTCTGATTATTGAATATTGCTGAGAATGGCATAGGAGGTGAATGGTGATGGGCGCGAATTTTGCCGATGTACACTGCCCTTCCTGCGGCGCGCCGGCGCATTTTGACATTGTGTCCCAGCAATATCTCTGCGCCTTCTGCGGGAGCAGGGTGGGAATCAAGGACGCGATTGCCCAGAAGCAGGGATTCCGCGCGTTCCGTCAGAAAAAAATCAAGGAAAGCGCGGGGCAGTATCACCTGATGCGCGGCACCTGCACGGGCTGCGGTGCGGAGCTTGTCTTTCCCGAGGGGGAGGCAATGACTAACTGTGCCTTTTGCGGACGCGCGCTGGTGAGAAAGGAATATATTTCCTCCGAAGATCTGCCCGAGCTGATTATTCCCTTCCGGATCACGGAGGAGGAAGCCCGCAGCTGTCTGGAGGAATGGTGCGATAATAATGCCGGTAGAAGCGAGGCAAGGCACATCCGGGAACACCTTGACGAGCTGCAGGGCTTTTATCTGCCCTACGAGCTGGTGCGCGGTCCCGTCACAAGCACGGTGTGCCGTATGGATGGAGGCAAGCCCTACACCTGCAGCGGATTTGTGGACAACGTGTTTGTGAGCTGCTCCAGGCAGCTTGACAATATGCTGCTCGACGGGATGGAGCCGTTTGAACTGGACGAACTGAAGGCGTTCGATTTCGCTTACGCGGCGGGACAAAGAATCAAGATTGCCGACGTGGACGATCATTCGCTTCTCAGCCGCGTGAATACAGAGGTGTCGGCGGATTATGCGCCGACCGTCCGCAAGACGCTGGAAACCAAGGCCGTAGACGTCACCACCCATTGCGAATCGGTGCTGCGGATGCCGGTGCTGCTGCCTGTCTATTACATCTGTGCGGGAGAGACGATGACCGCTGTCAACGGACAGACCGGACGAGTCAGCGTCCGGGCGGAAAAGGCGTCACATTACTATTTTATCCCGTGGTGGGCGAAGGCGATACTTTCCACCCTGCTGATTACGGGCATTTCCTTTGCCGCCTTCCGGCTCTTTGGAATGACCTCGGGGGAGAGCCTTTACCTGACCGGTCTGCTGGCGCTGGTGTGGGTCATCATTATCTTCTGCGTTTACAGCGATACGGTACACAATGCCTTCCGGGTGGAGAGCGAACGCAAGGTCTTTCGGTCCTCCGGCCATCCTCTGAGAAGGACGGAGAATGGTTTGGTTCGCGACAGCCATGTTATACAAAAGCAGATCACAAAGCCGGTCTTTTTCGAGAACATCGAGGGAGTGAGGCGACCTGTCATGCTGCGCTTCACCTCTCCTCTGAGAGCCATTCATACGGCGGGATTGTCGCTTGTCGTGCTGTTTCTGCCGGTGATCCTCGCGCTGTTCATCAACGGATTCAATTTTCGTCAGCTGGAGCTGGGAGGTTCGGCGGTGTGGTTCTGCATATTTGTCCCCGTTGTGCCGATCTATCTTCTCAAATTTTCCCGTGTAGAGCTTTACGAGCGTCCTTGGATCTACCTTCTGAATTCCGATGGCTCCAGAAAGCGGTACCGGAAAAAGCGCGGATTCAAAATCGATCTGGACACCGTGCTGCCTGTTTTAGGAGTCGCTTTTATCCCGCCAGGCTGTCTGGCAGTGTGGTTCGGAATAATCTCTTTCATCATAATGGTGTACCTGACGGCGTTTGGATTCTGAAAGCTCGTGGTTTCACGGATGATTCATTCGCGCAGGGAATGGCGGCATGCTTCAGGAGTCTGAATTGAGTCGGGAACAATATCTCGGTCAAAAGGAGTGATGATCTTGCGTCTTGGTTTTTCGTATGTAGGATTGATTTACCTCATTATGCTGTTTGTGCCTAATATCATATGGACGAAGCATAAGCCGAAGGATTACGACCAATATGTCGGTAACGAGAACAGGCTCCTTCTGACGCTCGAAAGAATCGGTGAAGTGCTTGTCAGCGGAATTGCACTTGTCTTTACCGACTTCAATCTTAGGAGCTGTCATCTTTGGCTGGTGTGGCTCGGCGTTTCCTTCGCTCTGATGGTGCTGTATGAAATATTCTGGGTGCGTTACTTCCGCAGCAAGAAGGAAATGAGCGATTTCTACAGTTCAATACTGAAGATACCCGTGGCGGGTGCGACGCTTCCGGTGGCAGCGTTCTTCCTGCTGGGCATTTACGGACAGAATGCGCTCATGATGCTTTCCTCCGTGATTCTCGGCGTGGGACACATCGGCATCCATCTCGCGCACAGGAACGAAGCCTGCGGCAGGACGGTGAAGTAATGGGAAAAAACAAGCATTCCATCGCAACCGAAAGGCTGCTGTTGTTCCCCTTCACGCAGGAGAATCTCGCGCTGTTCAATTCCGATTTGCCGGCATTTGAAAGAACCTACAATGTCGTCTATCACGGGGAGGAACTCGACCACCTTCTGAAGAGATTTTTACTGAAGCTGGAGAAGGAAATAGCCGCCGACCCTGAGAATTATCTTTTCTTTACCCAATTTTTGATAATTGTGAAAGAAAACCGTCATGTAATTGGTTCAATAGATTACAAATATGTACCCCGCGACGGTGTGACCGAAGTGGGGTACGGAATGAATCGTCATTACGAGGGGCACGGGTATATGACCGAAGCTCTGACCGCCTTTCTGGAATTCGGCAGGCGTCTCGGCATAAAAAGAGTGTATGCCGACACACGCCCCGACAATGTAAAATCCCAGAACGTCCTGAAGCGGTGCGGCTTCCGGTTTCTGTGGGAGGACGGCAATCTATGGTGGGAAAAAGAACTGTAATTTCCGCACCAAATTTCCTTCGCCGCGTATTATGATAATGCGGGACGGCACAGAGCCGGTAACGCACCATTACATCACAATATGCGGAGGTAATACTTATGAAGATCGTTGTCGTCAGAAGCCCCAAGGCACTCGCACCTATTCTCAGAATGATTTTTAAAATCAGGAAGGAAGCGTAATTCCTTCCCCGCAAGCTATCAGAAAAGCGCTCCGAACAGGCGTTGGATTGCCTGTTCGGAGCGCCGATTTATTTTGTTTTGGGGAACTGCCGCAGTAACCTCTTCGGCGTGTTTTTATCCCAGTAATTCCTTAAGTATCGCTGTGACGGTCTGGGGATCCGCCTTGCCGCGAAGAGCGCGCATGGACTGACCGATGAGGTATTGCAGCGCCTTTTCCTTGCCGGAGCGGTATTCGTCGACGGACTTCTGATTGGCGGCGATCACTTCTTCGATGACCGCTTTTACGGCGCTTGTGTCGGTGACGGTTTTCAGGTTGTGTTCCTCGACGTATTTCACAGGATCGCAGCCCTCTTCAAATACGGCCTTGAATACCTTTTTGGCTGTGTTGCGTGTGATTTCGTTTCTCTGCACCATGCCGATGAGCGAGCCTAAATAGCGGTAGTCGAACGCCATGTCCTCCGGTTCCCTGCCGCTGTCGCTGAGCAGGTGCATGACCTCGCCCATGATCCAGTTGGCAAGCTCCTTGGCGGGACATCCGGCGCTCAGATTGCTCTCAAAGAGATCGACCAGCGCAATGGAGGTGGTGAGCTGTGACGCGTCGTATTCCGAAAGCCCCAGCTCATTGACGTAGCGCTGGCGCTTTTCCTCGGGCAGCTCGGGAAGGGATTGCCTCGTCTGTTCGATGGTTTCCTCGCTGATCTCAATGGGAATCAGATCAGGCTCCGGGAAATATTTGTAATCCTGCGCATCCTCCTTGGAGCGCATAGCGAAGGAAACGCCCATGCTGTCGTCCCAGCGCCGTGTCTCCTGCTTGACCTCGCCTCCGTGCTCCAGCACCTCGATCTGGCGTTTGGATTCGTAGTTGATGGCGCGAATAATCGCCTTGAAGGAATTCATATTCTTCATTTCCGTGCGGGTGCCGAATGATTCGGAGCCGACGGGTCGCACGGAGAGGTTGACGTCTGCGCGGAGGGAGCCTTCCTGCATTTTGCAGTCGGAAACGCCGATAAACTGCAGAATCGCTTTGAGCTTTTCGAGGTAGCGGATGACCTCGTTTGCCGAGCGGAAGTCAGGCTCGCTGACAATCTCGATCAGCGGCACGCCGCAGCGGTTGTAATCCACTAAAGTGGAGCCGGTCGAGGGATCGTGTACCAGCTTGCCCGCGTCCTCCTCCATGTGTATCTCGTGAATACCGATGACCTTTTTACCGCCGTCTTCGGCTTCGATTTCAATGCCTCCGTTCCGGCAGATGGGAAGGTAGAGCTGGCTGATCTGATACGCCTTGGGAAGGTCGGGATAGAAGTAGTTCTTGCGGTCGAATTTGTTGTAGCGGGTGATCTCGCAGTTGAGCGCGAGACCAGCCCTTGTCGCGTATTCCACTACGGCTTTGTTGAGCGAGGGGAGCACGCCGGGCATTCCCGTACAGATGGGACAGCAGTGGGTGTTGGGTTCACCGCCGAATGCGGTGGTGCAGGAGCAGAAGATCTTGGTTTTGGTGGCAAGCTCGACATGGACTTCCAGCCCCATGACGGTTTCCCATGCTTTTGAATTGTACATCGTCATTCCGCTCCTTTCTTATATTCTGTCAAGTCCGGCGGGTCTGCGGGTGTGCCAGTCGGTGATCTGCTGGTAAGCGTGCGCCGCGCCGAGGATTTTTGCTTCGTCGAAGTAATGTCCGATGAGGTGCATGCCCACGGGCATTCCCTTGGAGTCAAAGCCGCAGGGAACCGATGCCGCCGGGAGTCCGGCAAGATTGATCATGACGGTATAGATGTCTCCGAGGTACATCTTCAGCGGGTCGGAGAGGTTCTCGCCGATCTTCAGCGCCGTTGTGGGAGCGACAGGACCTAAGATCAGGTCATACTGCTCAAACGCTCTGTCGAACGCCGCCTTGATGAGCGCCTTTGCCTGCAGCGCTTTGCGGTAATAGGCGTCGTAATAGCCGGAGGAAAGCACGAAGCAGCCCAGCATGATGCGGCGCTTGACCTCCATGCCGAAGCCCTCGCTGCGGGTCTTTGTGTAGAGATCGAGCAGGTCGGCGGGATTCTCTGCGCGGTAGCCGTATTTGATGCCGTCGTAGCGGCTGAGGTTGCTGCTTGCCTCCGCCGAGGCGATGATGTAGTAGGCGGGAATGGCGTATTTCACGATGGGCATGTTAAATTTTTCTACCGTCGCGCCCATTGCTTCCAATTGCTTTGCCGCGGCGTCAATGGCTGCCGCCACTTCCTTGTCCAGACCTTCACCGAAGAAGTCGGTGGGAATGCCGATTTTCATGCCCTTCACATCGGTGTGCAGAACGGCATCAAGATCGATCCCATTGGTGGAAACGCTGGTGTTATCGCGCTCGTCATGCTTCATGATCTCCGCAAGGACGGCGGCACAGTCGGCGGCATTGCGCGCGATAGGCCCGATCTGGTCAAGTGAGCTGGCGTAGGCCACCAGACCGAAGCGGGAGACGGAGCCGTAGGTCGGCTTGATACCCGTCACGCCGCAGAAGGAGGCGGGCTGGCGGATGCTGCCGCCGGTGTCCGAGCCGAGGGAATAAAAGCATTCGCCTGCCGCCACCGCTGCAGCAGAGCCGCCCGAGGAACCGCCGGGAACATATTCCACGTTCCACGGATTCTTCGTGACGCCGAACCAGCTTGTTTCCGAGGTGGAGCCCATGGCAAATTCGTCCATGTTGAGCTTGCCGAGCGGCACCGCGCCTGCCTTCATGATTTCTTCAACGGCGGTGGCGGTGTAGGTGGGCTTGAAGTTGTACAGCATATGGGAGCCGCAGGAGGTCTGTATGCCCTTCTGGCACATGTTGTCCTTGATTCCCATGGGAACGCCCGCGAGAGGGGAGGTGTATTCGCCGGATTTAATTTTTTTCTGTACCTCTTCGGCTCTGGCTAACACGTCGTCCTGCACGGTGACGAAGCAGGAGAACTGTCTGTCGTATTGTTCGATCTGTCCGAGCGAGAATTTTGCCGCTTCGACGGCGCTGATCTCGCCCCGTTTTATTGCCGCGCCAAGCTCCAGCGCGGTCATGGCTCCAAGATTCATTTCACATCATTCCTTTCTTCCCGTTAATCAAACGAACGCGGCACGAGGAAGTAGCTGTCCTTTTGCGCGGGGGCGTTGGCAAGAACCTCCTCTGCGGGAGCGGAAGGCGTTACGACGTCCTCCCTCATGACATTGGTAAGGGGAAGGGCGTGGCTCATCGGCTCGATGCCCTCGGTGTCCAGCTCGGAAAGCGTGTCGATATACTGCAAGATCTCCTGCAAATTGCTCTGCGCTTTGGCGCGGGTTTCCTCCGGCAGTCTGATTCTGCCGAGCGCTTCGAGGTATGTCACAAGCTCGTCAGTGATAACCATGGATTCTGTCTCCTTTCGGCGGAATAGCTTCATTTTTTCAGCGTGATAAGTGATAAAAATTTAATTTAAAGTATAGCACCAAATATCCCGCAACGTCAAGTGAATCGGGGATTTTTTTGCCATGTCGGATAGGTTTGGCAAATAATACAAAATCGGTATGCGTTTAATTTAACATTTAATGAATTTTTTGTTGAGTATATGAGAAATTAATAGGTTGACAATTGACAAGCGCGAAGAAGCTGGTGTAATATTATTGAAAAGAGATATTTGTGGAATGATTCTGTGGTGGAGGGGTGAAAGGATGGAGGAAATCAGAAATCAAGCCGGCGAGGATGCGGTGGTCGTAGGCGGAAACGGGGATAACGCCCGCAAGTGTATTTCGGCGGCTTCGGGTGATGTTGCGCTAAAAGTGCTGCCGGAGGTGCAGGAGCTTGCCGCTCTGCTCACCGGCAGGGCGGATCCGTCTCCGGAAAAGCCGAAACAGCCGGAAAACAACGGCGCTACGTCCGGCGATGTAGCGGAAAAGCCGGATGCACGCGGGGGAGAGAAAAAAACGCGCGGAAAGAAAAAGGCGGTGTTTATCGCTGCGGCCGTCTTCTTTGTCCTGCTGACGGGCTTCGGCATATACGAATACATCAAAATTTCCAGCATTATGGATTCGGTGAATTATGTGCCGGACGGACTGCGCTTCGACAAGGTGGACGTGCTTGTGAGCGAGTCTGAGGTCAGCGGGTTTGTTTCTCATACGGACGAAACCAAGAATATCCTGCTCTGCGGCAGCGACATCGATCAGAACGGAATCTCCCGCACGGACAGCATGATTATTCTGACGATAGACCACACGCACCAAAGGATTAAAATGACCTCTCTGATGCGGGACATGTATTTGCAGATACCGGGACACCAAAAAAACAAGCTCAACGCGTCCTTTACCTTTGGCGGAGGAGAGCTGCTTCTGAAGACGATCTATTCCAATTTCGGTATGAGGATCGACCAATATGTCTGTGTGGATTACGAGGTGTTTGCCTCGGTGGTGGACAGTCTGGGCGGAGTGGAAATTGACATCGAGGAGATGGAGTTAGAGCAGTTCAACAAGTACGTGCGCGGCGGTAAGAAAAACCGCATCACCGAGGCGGGCAGGTACCATCTCAACGGGCAGCAGGCGCTCTCCTACTGCCGCATTCGCAAGGTCGGCTCGGACACCGCGCGAACGGCGCGTCAGCGCAGGGTGCTTCGGGAAATCATGCGGAAATGCCGCAGCCTTTCCCCGTTTCAGGCGCAGAGAGTGTTAGGCGTGGTGGCTCCGTTTGTCACGACGAACATGACCCGCGATGAAATGGTCTCCCTGCTGATGGAGGGGCTGCAGTGTCTCGACTATGAAACGATGGGTCTGCGGATTCCCGTGGACGGCACATGGAAAGACAAGAAAACCGACAGATCATGGTATGTGGTGGTCGACCTCAATCAGAACGCCCGCTATCTGAACAAGTTCATCTATGGCGACAATGAAACCGCGCAGACGTTAGCGGATCGGCAGCAAAAGTCCGATGATCAGAACAGTGAGTACAGCAGGAAGCAATACGAGAAAAGCAGGAAGAAAAAGAAAAACTGAAAAAGAAAGCTCCCGGAAGAGCCGCCGCATGGCATGGCTCTTCCGGGAGTGTTTTTTTGTTCGGTCCGAAGAAATCAGCTGAGAATGATTTTGTAGTACGTGCGGTTGATGTCTCTGCCGTCGGAGCCGATGATCCGGCAGTGGATCATCATGCCGTCCCATGTGCTGTTGGAGGTGACGGAAAGCTCGGGAGAGGTGTGGCTCTTCCAGAGACTCCAGTCGGCGGCGCCCTTCTTTTTGTAATACCACTGATAGGTGAAATCGTCCCCGCTTGCAGAGTTTTTCAACGTGATGGTGGCGCCGGCGCGGATATTCATTTCTTTCAGATTCATCAGGGTGATAACGGCGGCATTGGAATTGACGGATTTGCCGCTGGCGTCGGTAACCTTGCAGTAGACCCGCATGCCGTTCCACGTGTCATTGGCGGTGGCGGAGGTGCTGGCGGTGGTGTGTCCCTTCCAGAGTGCCCAGCTCGTCGAGCTGCCGGATTTTTTATAATACCACTGGTATTTCAGACCGGAGCCGCTCGCCTTGACGGTGAACTTAACCGTATCGCCGGACTGTACCGCCACGTCGGAGGGGTGGGTGAGAATCTTCAGCTCTTGCGTCAGGGTGACCGTCACGGTTTCGGATATGACGGAATGCCCCGCGCTGTCAGTGACAAGGCAATAGAGCTGGATGCCGTTCCATGTGGCGTTGGGCGTGCAGGTTTCGGAGGCGTGCGTGCGTCCGTTCCACACGGAGAAGGCGGTCTGGGATGCTTTTTTAAAATACCACTGGTATTTCAATCCCACGCCGCTTGCCTTGAGCGAAAGGGTGAGCGATTCTCCGAGAGCAATCGTGCAGTTTTTGGGCTGTGCGGTGATTTTCAGCTCCGGATTGATGGTGATGGTCGCAGCGGATGAATCAAGGCTCGCGCCCTTGGAATCCGTTACCTTACAGTAAACCTGCATGCCGTCCCATGTGTCGTTGGAGGTCGCCGTGGTGGAGGCGGTGGTTCTGGCGCCCCACTTGCTCCAGCTTGCGGCGCCCTTCTTTTTGTAGTACCACTGATATTGCAGCCCCACGCCGCTCGCCTTGACGGTGAAGGTGACCGGTTCTCCGGCGTTGACGGTGACGCTCTGCGGATTGGCGGTGATCTGCAGCTCGCCGGTCACGGTGATAGTGGCAGGCTGTGAGCTGACGGTCATGCCGCCGGAGCCTGTGACGGCGCAATAGACCTGCATACCGTCCCATGTGTCATTGGCTGTGCCGGAGGTGGTCGCCGCGGTGTGTCCCTTCCAGAGACTCCAATTGGAGGCACCCTTTTTCTTGTAATACCACTGGTAGGTCAGAGCATTTCCGCTTGCCGTCACGGAAAAGGCCGCTTTTTCACCGGATCTCACACTGACGTCGCCGGGCTGGGAGGTGATGACGGGAACGCTCACGTCAGCCGGCAGACGGTAGAATACAGGAGATACATCTGTCAGGCTGTACCATTTGTCGGCGCGGGAGCCGGTGGAGTACCACACAATGCCGCCGTTGCAGACGACGGGGGCGCAATCCGACAGTCCCTCGTCGGTGTCGGCTGTCAGCGAAACGATGCTCCCGGTCAGTCTGCCGCTGCCGTCGAGCGTTGCGAAGCACAGCCTGTTGCCGGAGGAGGAAAGCTCATCCCACATGGCAGCGAAGCGGTTGTCTCCCAGTCTGACCAGATAGGGATTGCAGATTGTCACGCCGGAATTCTCGCCGTAGCTTGTCAGCCATGTGAAGGACTGGGAGGAAAGGTCGCTCTTGGAGGCGGCGGAAACAAAGATGTTTTTCTGGGTGTTGCTGTCAAAGCTGTCATCCTGTTTTACCGAAGCGCCGACGGTGAGAACGCTGCTGTCTGAAAGCTGCATGTCGCCGAGCGTCGCCTTGGTGAGATTGGCGCCTGTACTTCCCTTGATGGAGAGGATATTTTTGTTGGTCAGCGGGGAACCGCCTTTGCTTCTCTTGACCAGAACGATGGCACGGGGATACGCGTCGCCGTGGTCGGCGGTGTAGACATACTGTCCGTCAGTCCGGATGACCTGATTGAAGGAGTGGGAAACATAGCCTGTGTCATCGATATTCCACACTTCGTAATTCTCGTAGAGCGACTCCATGCTCTCCTTATTGAGGAAGAAGGTGAGATTGGCCTGGTGATTGAGTCCGTCGGATGAGGCGTACATCTTGTGGGAGGTGTGGATATACAGCCTGTCGGCGTCCTCGGACATGCTGACCGTGCCAGCCTCAAAGGGAATATAGGTATTCATGCCGTAATAGGATTTGCTGCCAAGCCGGCTCCACGACTTGCTGTATTTGATGACCCTCACGACCTCGACCTCGTCGGAATAGTCCGGATTCTGCTGACCGCATACCACAAAGTTGTATTTTGAGCCGGAGAAAAACCCGCCGAAGATCGGAAGCTCCAGCGCCAGGCTGTCGGAGGAGGTCAGCTTCAGCGCGGAGGAATAGTTTTCAATCACCAGCTTTTCGCCGATGTATTCCACGCGGGTGAAGGTGCCGTCGGAATTGGCGGCGAGATATGAGTTCGAGGGGCTGCTCCAGTTCCACGCGTTTTCGTCCCGCCCGCTCCAATTGTAGCTATGGGTTCCGATATTGTGGCTCTTGGCGCCGTCAAGCGCCATGGTGATGAAGCCGGAGAGCTGAGAGCCGGACAGCTCCGCCCTGACGGAGGGGGAGGCGGTTCCCTTTTTGGAAGCAGCCAGTACGCCTGTGCCCATCGAGCAGAACATCGCCGCCGCGATAAGCAGTGCAGTCAGTTTTTTGCCTTTCATGATGGTTTTTCTCCTTTTCTTTATCTTACGCCGCCGTCGTCGCTGTCGTCGTCATCCTCTTCGTCGTCCACATCGACGTACCCGTATTCGTACTTGTAATTGTATTCGCCGAATTTGCCGCCGTAGAGGGGCGTGTCTCCGATCTCGTCCTCGTCGTCATCCTCGTCGTCGGCGCCGTCGTGGTATTCTTCATATTCGTCGTAATCGTCGCTCATGCCGTCCTCGTAGCCTTCCTCTAACTCGGCGTGGTAGATCACCTTGTCCTCGTTGTAGGCGGCGCGTGATTCCTCCTCTATGTCGAAATCGTAGTCGATGAGCGATTCCTGCGCGTTGACGTCCTCTCCTGAGATTCTGTGATAGGCGCCGTCGCTGCCCAGCCGGCGCGCCTTGACGGTGTCGCGCCAGTAGATGTCGATGTCCCGCTTGATCTGGGCGAACACGTCCTCATCCTCGATGGGGAAGAGCAGCTCCACACGGTGATCGAGGTTGCGGGTCATCCAGTCGGCGGAGCTGAGATATAGCTTCTGCTGCGTTCCCTCCGCGCCGAAAAGATAGACGCGGCTGTGCTCTAAGAAGCGCCCCACGACGGAACGCACCTCGATGTTCTCGCTGAGTCCGGGAATGCCGGGGCGCAGACAGCAGATACCGCGCACGAAGAGCCGGATCTTCACGCCCGCGGCCGCCGCCTTGAACAGCTCGCGCACGATGTCCGGGTCGGCGAGCGAATTCATCTTAGCAAAGATCGCGGCGGGCTGACCGGCGCGTGCCTTTTTCTTCTCCTCGCGGATGAGATTGGTGAAGGTCAGCCGCAGCGCGTGCGGCGCCATGATCAGCTTCTGCATGACGGGGGCGCGGAAGTAGCCGGTGATGGAATTGAAGAACACCGTCGCGTCTTCACCGAGTTGGCGGTCGGCGGTCAGAAGCGAATAGTCCGTATAGATGCGTGCGGTGACGTCGTTGTAATTGCCTGTGCCGAGGTGGAGATAGCGCTTGATGCCGTCCGCCTCGCGGCGCACAATCAGCGTGATCTTGGAATGGGTTTTGAGTCCAGCCACGCCGTAAATGACATGCGCGCCCATGCGGGAGAGCTGTTCGCCGAATTCGATGTTGTTTTCCTCGTCGAAGCGCGCCTTGACCTCCACCAGTGCCGTGACCTGCTTGCCCTTGTCGGCGGCGCGCTCGAGGGCGGCGACGATGGGACTGTTGTTGGAAACGCGGTAGAGAGTCTGCTTGATGGCGAGAACGTCCGGATCATCGGCGGCTTCATTCAGAAGGCGCACCACCGGGTCAAAGCTGTCATAGGGGTGGTACATGAGAATGTCCTTGCGGGCGATGACGCTGAAAATGCTTTCGTTGGTCAGCAGCTCGTGGCAGATTTTAGGAGTGTAGCTCCTGTCCTTCAGATGTTCGAAGCCGGGCAGCGAATAGAGCTGCTTCACGAGGAACGAAAGGTTGATGGGACCGTTGATTTCATAGATGTCGCGCTTTTCTATTTCCAGCTTTTTCTGCAGGAATTTGAGCATTTTCACATTGGCGCCGCGCGCGATTTCAAGCCGGATGACCGAGCCACGCTTGCGCGCCTTGAGGGAATTCTTGATCTCGCTGAGCAGATCGATCGCCTCCTCCTCGTCGAAGGAAAGGTCGCCGTTGCGCGTGATGCGGTAGGGCACGCAGTCGATCACCGAATAGCCGGAGAAGAGCTTGGCGATATTCATCTTGATGATTTCCTCGATGGGGATGAATATGTATCCCTGTTCGGAGGGCAGCTTGATCAGGCGCTGGAGGTTATCCGGCACCTGAACGGTGGCAAAGACCGGCTTCTCCGCGCCGCAGTCGAGCAGCACGCCGATATTCAGGCTCTTGTTGAGAATCAGCGGGAAGGGATGGCTGCGGTCAACCGCAAGAGGCGTCAGCACGGGATAGATCGCGTTGTCAAAAAGGCTCTTGCAGAAGTGCACCTGTTCGTCCATCAGCGAATCGGCGTGGATAATGGTGATGCCGTTGGAGCGCAGCTCGGGGAGAATGGATTTGTGATAGATGGAGTACTCCATGTCGCACAGCTCATGCGTGCGTTCGCTGATGGCGATAAGCTGCTGCTTCGGGGTCATCCCCGCAGGGTCAACCGCGTCGTAGCGGGCGCGGAGCTGATCGCGGATGGACGCCACGCGCACCATGAAAAACTCATCAAGGTTTGATGTGACGATAGAGAGAAATTTAATTCGTTCAAAGACAGGGTTTTCATCTGCCACTGCCTGCATCATG
>ONDC01000145.1 GCA_900316495.1 uncultured Eubacteriales bacterium | reverse complement strand
GACGGCAAGGACATTGCGCCGCTTCTCCCCGCCAACGGCGAGGAGGACGGTCAGTGGGTCAGAGATAAGTATGTCTGCGGCTATCTGTCGCTTGTTTCCGAAGGAGCGTATAAGCTGGCAGACTGGGGAACTGCGTTCTAAGTAGTTTCTGATTAAAAAGGTGATTCGTATTGAAGAAGACAAAACAATAAAACAATCTTTGAACTGAAATTCCAGTGCGAAACCCTCCCAATTCCACACTAAATATAAGGCGGTGTATTACAAGATGGCAGAAATCAATCCCAAGATCATCAAATTCAAGGCGCTGGTGGAGGAAAGCCCGAATATCGTCTTCTTTGGCGGTGCGGGCGTTTCCACCGAGAGCGGTATCCCCGACTTCCGCAGCAAGGACGGACTTTACAACCAGAAGTATGACTATCCCCCCGAGCAGATTCTCAGCCGGACATTCTTTGACAGGATGCCGGAGGAATTCTACCGCTTCTACCGCGACAAGCTCAATTCCCTCAAATATGAGCCGAACATCACCCACTTCAAGCTCGCCGAGTTGGAGAAGCAGGGCAAGCTGACCGCCGTCGTTACCCAGAATATCGACGGGCTTCACCAGAAGGCAGGCTCCAAGCGAGTGTTGGAGCTTCACGGCAGCGTGCTTCGCAATTACTGCATGAAGTGCGGCAGGTTCCACAGCGCACAGGAGGTTTTCGGCAGCAGA
The DNA here is from genome assembly GCA_900316495.1 of uncultured Eubacteriales bacterium. Taxonomy (GTDB): domain Bacteria; phylum Bacillota; class Clostridia; order Oscillospirales; family Acutalibacteraceae; genus RUG762. The sequence goes on along the minus strand of ONDC01000145.1, from coordinate 3,417 downwards.
GGCATCCCGCGCTGCGAATGCGGCGGCATGATCAAGCCGGATGTGGTGCTGTATGAGGAATCGCTTGACAACCGCGTGATCGAGCAGTCCATCAATGCCATTTCACAAGCGGATATGCTGATCGTCGCGGGAACGTCTCTGACGGTTTACCCGGCAAGCGGACTCATCAACTACTTCCGGGGAGAAAACCTTGTGCTGATCAACCGCGACGCAACGCCCTACGACGGAAAAGCCGACCTCGTGATCAACGAGAGCCTCGGCAAGGTGTTCTCCGCCATCTGATACTTGCCGAACACCTTTGGAGGAAGGCGCCGGAGACTTCGGCATAAACATATAATCACATATTTTTCATATAATATTCAATATTTTTTTCGGAAGATATGTTATAATGATTTTTACGGAATAATATAACAATTGCATGGAGGTTATCTGAATGAATCATCTTCTGAAAATGCTGGATCTGACGCCCACACAGATCAACGATATACTCAACCTTGCCGATCAGCTCAAATATGAGCAGAAGCACGGCATCAGCCACCGTCTGTTAGAGGGCAAGACGCTCGGCATGATTTTCCAGAAGTCTTCTACCCGCACAAGGGTCTCCTTTGAGGTGGGTATGTACCAGCTCGGCGGTCAGGCGCTCTTCCTCTCGTCGCATGATCTGCAGATCGGCAGGGGCGAGCCGGTGGAGGACACCGCGCGTGTGCTGTCACGCTACCTCAACGCCATAATGATCCGCACTTACGAGCAGCGCGAGGTGGAGGATCTTGCCAAGTACGGCTCTATTCCGGTCATCAACGGTTTGACTGATTTCGCCCATCCCTGCCAGGTGCTTGCCGATCTCATGACCATCCGCGAGGTCAAGGGCAGACTCGACGGCTTGAAGCTCTGTTTCATCGGCGACGGCAACAACATGATGAATTCCCTTATCGTCGGCGCGCTGAAATGCGGCATGAAGGTGGCCGTGGCATGTCCCGAAGGCTACGAGCCTGACCGTTCGGTCATCGAATTTGCGGCGCAGGTCGGCGGCTTCGAGATGTACCGCGACCCGAGAGGCGCGGCAAGGGCTGCTGACGTGGTCATCACCGACGTATGGGCTTCCATGGGTCAGGAAGAAGAAGCGGCGCAGCGCAGAGCGATCTTCGCCGGCTTCCAGATCAACGACGAGGTGATGAAGTACGCCAAGAGCGACGCGATGGTGCTTCACTGTCTGCCGGCTCACAGAGGCGAGGAGATTACCTCCGCCATGCTTGAAGCTCACGCCAACGAGATCTTCGAGGAAGCCGAGAATCGTCTGCACGCCCAGAAGGCCGTGCTTGTCAAGCTGCTCGGCGAGAAGAAGTAATTTATTTCTTAATCAAACATATTTTTTTCCGGCTGTGTGCGTTTTCCGATCAAAAACGCACACGGTCGGTTTTTTTGCGAGAGTTATAGAACATCATAAAAATACGATGAAATTCATGCGTTATCATATCGAAATAGAACATTGAAAAAAATGTCAGATTCAGTTATAATATATCATAGCTCAGTGAGAGTGTACACGGTTCGTTTCTCATGGGGGTGATGCTGTGAAATATTCACAATATAGGTGTACGAATTGTTTGAGTGTAAACGTTTCAATTGATAAAAAGAATAAAATGTTCCATTGCAACTCCTGTGGAACGAATTTTCAGATTGATGAGGAACCTCAAAACCATATCGTCAATAATTATTTTTATTCACACGACTCGGAGGACAATCAAAATAAGATTGATAAACGTATCAAGAGTGCGGATTATTACATGATAAAGCTTAAGAATTATGACAGGGCGAGAGATATATTTGAAAGCATCACCGACGATGCCCCCGACGATTATCGCGGGTGGTGGGGGCTCATCCGGGTGGACAATTATAATCTCAACAGCAGAAGGGCGTTTGAACACGGATTGGATCCGCACGAATATGAAGAAGATACCGAGTATTTTAACTACATCGCTATCACCGCGCCGAAGCCGGTTGTTCAGAAGCTTCGGGCGCTGTGGGACGCATATCTGCGGCGCTATGACAAATTTGCTCTGGGCGAAAAGCTGGAGGAGCTGCAGTCCAGGCTGGACGAACTTGACAAACAGATAGAGAAATCACAGGAGGATATGAAGAAAGCTACCTATGACCATAGCGTGTACTATGTCAAGACGGTAAGTCTTGCAGCGGCTGGTATTGCGATGTTGATGATCCTTGCCGATCACGGCAGCCGAGGGATCTGCTTTTAGTGGCGCTCTTCTGTCTTTTGGCGGATTTTGTTCTGTATAACAATTTGTTTGACGTGGTTGAATTGATTTGCAGCGATCTGCATGCGACGTTGGAAAAGGAACGGGGCAATCTCAGCAAACTCGGCAAGGAACGCTCAAAGCTGAAGGAGCAGATAAAGGAACTGAAGGATAAGACGGCATAATTTTACAATAAAACCGGCTTCATGGTGCGATAAAAAGCGCCGTGAAGCCGGTTTTATTGCTCATCCATGTCGGAGCAAAGCTGTTTGCGCTGTCATGGGTCAATACGTGTCCTCCCATGTGTTTATCCGGCAGGGCAGTTACGGATGATGAGGTGTGCGATTTGTATAGACCCAAGGTGTCTGCTCCTTCTTGAATAAATGACCATTGGATGAAAAAACTCCCTTGTGGACATCCGCTGTGTGGATGTCCATAAGGGAGAAAGGAGAGAAATGAAAAATGTCAATTGTCGGATTGAGAAACGGCTGCACTGTCCGATTTTTTATCGGATGAGAGATCGAAGGGCAGCCAGGAAAAATCCAGTTTGCCGGCGTCAATGTATTTAGGCTCGCTGTGTTCAATGTGAACCTTGAGATCAGCAAAATCATTGGAGACAGACATTTTGGAATAATCGGTGTACATCGCAACATTGCCGACTTTGTATACATAAACCTTATCGCCCTTCTGGGGAGCAGGAACAGAGGCTTCGACAAGGGCTTTGTATGCCTCAATAAAGGCCTTGTCACTGGAGTCAATGCCTTCCATCAATCCGGACATGGCATTTCCCAAGAGAATCATACAGGTCATGCTGCTCTCTTTCTGCTGATTCAGCTCGGGATTGAAGGAAATATCCATGGATACGATCTTACCGAACCGTGTCTCCGCCTTAAGATTCATCATTTTATTGAATTTTGTGACGGTCTCGCCTTTTTTCAGAGCGCTGATTTCTTCCGCGCTTAAGGTGCATTCCTCATCGCTCATTGAGACGAAGCTCACGCCCATGACCTGACCGAGATAAAAGCTGTTTGTGTCGCACGCGTTGAATTTGTCCGAATAGGAAACGACCGTTACGCCGATGTCTTTGTTGACAGTGAGTGCGAACCATACGACACCGACAATGATGCCGATGGTGACAAATGCCGTGACAAGCATGGTGATGAGAGCGGCT
>ONDC01000111.1 GCA_900316495.1 uncultured Eubacteriales bacterium | reverse complement strand
GCGGTGACGTCCGCAAAGCAAAAGGAGACATTGTCGAATCGCGCGCATTTTTTCTCCGCTTTTGCGAGCATCTTCTCCGAGAAATCGGTGGCGGTCAGCCGCCTGCACCTGCCGACGATGACCTCGCTCAGAAGCCCGGTGCCGCAGGCACATTCCAGCACCCGGTCATCGGGTTCAATAAGCCCCGCGACAATACGCCGCAGTTCCCTGTGTGTTTTCCGGTTGATGACGTTGACAAAAATGTCGTACACCCCAGCCACTTGATCCCAGAACATGCTTCATTTCCCCCTTTGCCGATAAGAAGCAGCCAGCAGTCCGCCGAGCATCCAAAGGCTGCCGAAACTGATCCAGCCGGTAGACACGGCATATGCCGCCGGATGGTTCCCGAACAGCCTTGCCGCAGCGACCACGGCAAATCCCATCAGCACGGAAAAAACCGCGCACAGCTTCGGCAGGGGCGTGGCTCCCTGTAAAAACGCCCGAATCTGCACAATTGCCAGTAGAAAGAAGAACACCGCCATCACCGCAGCCTCAGGCACCAGAAAATACAGGGCAAACCTCACCGCGCCTTCCGCAGCATCAGCAGGGGCAATCGCATACAGCGCCTTGAAGTGATAGACCGCGGCGCAGCATATCACATGAACCGGCGCGCCGAAAATCAACATTCCGAATATGCCGGCGCGGTAGGCGTGCGCGTATGCTTCGGATTTCGCGGCGATCAGGCGGTACACGCCGAAATAGCTCAGGCATTCCAGCGGAATTCCCACAAGTCCCAGCATCGCCGACCAGAATATTCTGACGTCCGACACCGTCAGGTAACGTGAGAAATAGCCCTCAACGCCCGTCAGAGATTCGTCCGCCGCCCCCCATCCCAGCAGCATATCTCCGATAAGCACCAGCAGCGCCGCGAAAATGCCTATTTTGAAAAGATGCCGGATTCGCTGCCAGTCAAGCGCATTGTCAATACCGATCGTGTTTATCATGGAGGTTTCTCCTTTCTGTTTGGATTATTCTCCCTTTCTCGCCACCAGATGCAGACGGAATTTTTTGGCGCGCCGTAGCTTCTCCACCCGCAGTCCCGCTTTTTCGCAGAAGTCTCTCACTTCGTCCAACAAACGTGCCGCCACATCGCCGTGTCCGACCAGATTAGCAAGCGGAATTTCCGTGTGGTTCATCAGCCAGAGAACGCCCTTGGGGGCTGTGTAATCCTGTAGAATCAGCCGCCCGCCGGGACGAAGCACACGACTGACACTGTGAAAGAATGCCTGCGGATTCGGATAGTGGTGGAAGCTGTTGGAGCAGATGATCACGTCAAAGGAATTGTCCGCAAACGGCAGGGCTTCACAGTCGCCCACAACCCATTCGGTTCCCGGCAGCTCCTTCGCCCTGGCAATTTCAATCATCCTCGGCGTGAGGTCAATACCTGTATAATGCTTGCCGGGGTCCTTTTCATACAACAGGGAGATCATTGGCCCCGTGCCGCAGCCGCAGTCCAGCAGGTCGGTATAGGGCTCCTTCTCCAGCTCGCCCGCGATGTAAGGATAATCCTCCCGGCACATCTCGTAAATTCCCGCATGTTCCGATTCGTACATCCCGGCAGCTTTCGTAAATTCCTTCACAGTCAGTTCCTTGTATTGTTGTTCGGTTTTCAAGATTTCTTCCTTCTTTCATGAGAATCAGAGCAGCGTGCAGATCCACGCCATTAGCGCCGCCGCGAACGGAAAGAGAACAATCCGCAGAAGCTGTTCCGCACGGTTGAAGCCAAATTGACGATAGCCCGCGCACCCCTCGGTTTCGGGGTAAAAATGCTGGAAGAAATGAGATTTGGTGAGCAGCAGCCAGTCAAGACAGACGATGTCAAAGGCTTTCCAGATATACAGGATCAGGAGGAAACGAAGAAAGAACTGCCAGAAACCAAATCCGTTTTTCACACCGTCATAACCGCCGTAAATAATTGCGCCGATCATCATCAAAAGACAAATGACCGCTATCGTCCATCCGAGCGCGTGGGCGCCGTGAAACCGTTCCGGATGCTCTTTGGCGGCAGCCTGAATGTCTTTTGGCGCGGTGGTGAACAGCTTCTTGTTCTGAATGAGCGCGACAGCGGCATACAGCGCTCCCAAAACCGCGATGATAAAAACAAAAGATAACAGCAGTGTCAACAGCATAAGCTCCTCACTTTCTCGCCAGTACTGTAATCCACGGTTTTCCGTCGTAATGGTCTGATTGAATGGCACTGAAGCCCGCTGCCGTCAGCGCCGCTGTAATCTCCTCTATGGTATAGCACTTCATTCCGTCGATGATCTTTTCATACTTCAGGCTGGTTTCATCGGTACCGTCGGATTCGTTGCAGATCATAAACACCCCGCCCGGCGTCAATACCCTGAACACCTCGGAAAAGCAGTGTTCCAGCCCTTGCCAGAAATAAATCGTTTCAAACGACGTGGCAAGATCGAACACACCATTCTCAAAGGGCAGCGCGGCAACGTTGCCGTGCATCACGGTGCATCTACCCGCCTCAATCATAGACTTGTTGTAATTTTTCGTCTTTTCGACAGATAATTCGGAATAATCAAGCGCGGTAACGACTGCCTGCGGATAGCGTTTCATCAATTCAGCGGTATTGCGTCCGCCTCCGCAGCCCAGCTCGGCGATGTGAGAAGCAGTAACCTGATCAAGGTGCGTCATGCCCCAATCGGCTAACTTGGCGTGTCCGCCGTTCATCCCGTTGATCATCATTTTGCCGAGGAATCCCTCCGGCTTTCTCGTTTGATTCACAAATTTTTTGAACAGTCCCATCATCTGATTCCTTTCTGTTTACTCCTACTTCTTCCCCACCAGCAGCGCGGAGCCTGCCAGCTCCATCCAGACCGATTCAAATTTTGTGATAAAGCTGCCGTCGGTGGTGTCGATCAGCTCCACCTTCTCGTACCCCATGTCCTTGAGCTTCTTCACAAACGCTTCCATATCGCCGTATTTGGAACGGGAGAAAATGTCGTGAATGGCAAATGTGCCGCCCTTTTTCAACACCCGCAGCGTTTCCAGCAATATGGACTGACGGTCTTTGGAGGGGATATTGTGGTAGACGTAATTGCTCGTCACCGCGTCAAAGCATTCGTCCGGGAAGGCAAGGGCATTGGCGTCGCCCTTGGTGAAGCTGACGTTGCTCACGCCCTCGGCTTCGGCGTTTCTCTCACAAAGCGCCTTGCTGAAGGAGGCGTATTCCTTGCCCCAGCGGTCAAGCCCCACGAACGACGCGCCGGGATTCCTCTTGGCGCAGGCGATGGTCAGCGCGCCGCTGCCGCAGCCCACGTCAAGCCCCTTCCCGCCGTCGGGAAGTGAAACGTATGCCGCGATACCCTCGATGATCCGGCGCGACATCTGCCGCTTGCCGTTGTAGGAAAAAGCGCGGTACATCAGGATCATCCATATTGTAGCACCGGCGGCGATGAATGTCAACGCCCCCAGAATCACAAGCACGACCGTCCCCGCCGTGCCGCTCAGAAAATTGCCCGCCGCGAAAAGCGCCAGCAGCGCGCCAAGTATCAGCGTCGCCGCCGCTCCCGCGAAAATCATGCCCTTCGGCATCCAGTTTTTGTAATCCGGTTTCATACAAGCTGCCTCCGTTATATCATACTTCACTCTTACAGCCAACCTTCCACTGCGCGTTAGCGGACTGTAAATCCGCCATACGACGGAAAAGACTGCCTTCATTGGCATAAAGCTCCTGCGGTTCGCCCTCTTCGACGACCCTGCCCTCCTTCAGCACGACGATTCTGTCAGCCGAACGCACCGTTCGCATACGGTGGGCAATCACAAGAACCGTCTTGCCTGCAAGCAGGCGGGACAGCGCGCCCTGCACCTTGCTCTCGTTCTCCACGTCAAGGGAGGCGGTCGCCTCGTCCAGCAGCACGATGGGCGCGTTTTTCAGCAGCGCGCGGGCAATCGAAATGCGCTGGCGTTCGCCGCCCGACAGCTTTGCGCCGTTCTCGCCGATCGGCGTGTCATATCCCTGCGGCAGTTTGCTCACGAATTCGTCGCAGTTGGCTGCCTTCGCCGCCGTCAGCACCTCCTCGTCGGTTGCGCCGTGTTTGCCCAGACGGATGTTTTCCATCACGGTATCGTCAAACAGCACCACGTCCTGAAACACCATCGAATAATCCGAAAGCAGCGTTTCGGGATCGACCGTCGCAATATCCACGCCGCCGACGCGGATGCAGCCGTCCGTCACGTCCCACAGCCGCGCCGCAAGACGCGCACAGGTACTTTTTCCGGAGCCGGAGGGACCCACCAGCGCGGTCACCTCGCCCTCCTTGGCCGTAAAGCTCACGCCGTCCAGCACCTTGCCCTCGTCGTAGGCAAAGCTCACATTGTCAAACACGATGTCGTGACCGTCGGGGCGGAATTCGCACTTTCCCTCCGCCGTGGGCGTTTCGTAAATTTCCGTCAGCCGGGACGCGGAGATCTGCGACACCAGCATCTCCGCGATCAGCGCGAGACTCTGGTCAAACGGCGCGTAAATGCGGGTGATGATGAGCAGAAAGAGGAACATCAGCATAAAGTCGATCTGTCCCGACAGTATCAGCGTCGCCCCGGTCAGGATGGTGGTGGCAACGCCCAGACGCATGATGACGCTTGCGCCGTTGACAAAAAGCCCTGTCACCAGTTCGCCGTGACGCAGCGCTTTTTCGTGGTCATCGATCTTGGCGTACAGTCCCCGCAGATACCGCTCTTCCTGATTGGTCGCCCGTATCTCGCGCACATTCTCGATGGATTCCTGTATGCCGTCCGATACCATCAGAGCCTTCGCCTTTGCCTTCTCGGAATTTCTCTTTTCTGCTCTCCGACTGCCGAAAAGCAGCAGGAACGCCGCCGGCACGCCCCACAGACAGGCAAGCGCCAGCCGCCAGTCATAGACAAACAGCACCACGGCGATGATCGCCGTTGAAATATACGCGCCGTAGAGATACCCCAGACAGTGCGACCAGACGTGCTCCAGACGGTTGACGTCGCCCATGACCGTTTCGGTGAGATCGGCAAGATCGCGCTTGCCGAAGTATCCCAGCGGAAGCCGGCGCAGCCGTTCCGCAAGGCTGAGGCGGGTATCCCTGACCTCGTTGTAGACCAGACCGTATGTCGCCTGATACTGCTGGATATGCGTGATGAGCGACAGCACGATAAACGCAGCGGTCAGCCCCATGAAGAACCATACGGACGGCACCGTTCCGCTCCCTCCGAGCGTGTGCATCAGCGTTTCGACCAGCATATAGAGAATGCCCACGCCCATCATGGAGATCAGATTGACCACAACCGTCCAGAACGCGCCCTTGCGCGTGTTTTTGACGCCCCTGTCGGTCAGGGCGTATTTTCTTTTAAAATTTCTTCCGAACATGATTTACGCCTCCCTGCCTGACGAAATTTTCCATTCCACCGCGCTGCGGTAATCCTCCCACATCTTCGCGTAAAGACCTCCCGCGGCGCAAAGCGCTTCATGTGTGCCGGATTCCGCCACCCTGCCATCGTCAAGCACAATAATATTGTCAGCCCTCACAACGGTGGACAGGCGGTGGGCGATCATGATGACCGTCTTGCCGACGGTAAGCTTCCGCAGCGCCTTCTGGATCAGCGCTTCATTTTCCGGATCGGCAAACGCCGTGGCTTCGTCCAGCACGATGATCGGAGCGTCCTTCAGGACAGCTCTCGCCAACGCCACGCGTTGCTGCTGACCGCCGGAAAGATAGGTTCCCTCCGAACCGATCAGCGTATCCATGCCGTCGGGCAGACCGGCGATAATATCGTCGCACTGAGCCGCGTGCAGCGCTTTTGCCACATCCTCCCGCGAAGCGCCAGGACGCGCCGCCCGCACGTTTTCCAGAATGGAGGTCTTGAACAGACGGTTGTTCTGGAAGACGAACGCCACGTTGTCCATCAACACATGCGGGTCTATCTCCCGCACGTCCACGCCGCCTACCTCCACCTCGCCGGAGGTAACGTCCCAAAAGCGGGGAATCAGGCTCGCCGCCGTGGTCTTGCCACCGCCGGACGGACCGACCAGCGCAACGGTCTGTCCCGGCTCCACCTCGAACGAAACGTGATCCAGCGCCGGAAGCGACGCGCCGTCATAGGTGAAGGAC
>ONDC01000140.1 GCA_900316495.1 uncultured Eubacteriales bacterium | reverse complement strand
AGGTGCAGAGAATCCGCACGCCCCACATGCTGAAGGCTTCAATGACAAATACGCTGCGGGTGCGCCCCGTGCCATAGCTGACGCCCTGCCACGCCACCATCAAGCCGAAGAACGGCTCGGAGAACGCCACCATCCGCAGCACCCTCGCCCCCAGCGCCGCCACGGGCAGGCTGTTGGTAAAGAGCCGCATCAGCGGGTAGGCGGCAAAGAACAGGATGCAGCCGCTCACCGTCATCACCCCGGCGGTCAGCAGAATCCCCTGTCGGCGGGTGTGGCGGAATTTGCGCCGGTTCCCCTCGCCGATGGCGGAGCCGATCAGGGCGGAGGTCGCGGTGCGGATGCCGTAGCCCGGCAGGTAGAAAATCTCCTCGGCGGTGACGGCAATCGAATGAGCCGCAAAGGTGGTCACGCCCATGCCGTTCACCATGCCCGCAAAGACGATATACCCGCTGCACGACACGCAGGACGTAGCGGTGACGGGCAGTCCGACTTTCAGCAGTTTCCGCAGCTTTTCACGGTCAATTCTGAAATAATCCGCCCGCCCGAAGCGGAGCGCCTTTTTGCGCCGGAAGACAAGGAACATGACGATTCCGCAGAGCGTCGTGGAAATCGCGGTGGCATATGCCGCGCCCATCACACCCAGCGACGCGCGGTAGATCAGCAGGTAATTCAGCACGACGTTCAGCGCGTTTGCCGAGAGATTGATGATCATGGGCGTGCGGGTATCCTTGACCGCGTGCATGGCGGAGGCGAACATCCCGCTTGTGACGGAGAACGGAAGCGCCAGACTCACCACAAAAAAATACGCCGACGCGGGCTGCCGGATTGCTTGGGCTGCCTGCATCCACGTCGGCAGGAAGGGCGAGACGCCCAGACAGACGGCGGTCAACGCCAGTCCCATCCAGAGGGAAAGGCGGCTGCCCATCGCGGCAAGCCGCTTCATCTCCGTCCGGTCGTTCCGCCCCGCCGCCTGCGACAGCGTGGAGAGCAGCCCGACCGACATGCCGTAGGGGATGGAATGCACCAGCCAGTTGACGGTGGTGCTGGTGCTGACGGAAGCCGTCGCCGCCTCGCCTAAATGCCCCACCATCGCGGTATCGACATATTGCAGCAGCGTCCCCATGAGCTGCTGCAGGACGGCGGGCAGCGCCAGTCTGATTAATGCAATAAACGAGCTTTGTCTCTCGCTTCTTTCCTTCATTTCAGAAGCTTACTCGTTGGTGATGTCGGAGCCGAAGTATTTCTCCGAAAGCGCCTGTAAGGCGCCATCCTCGCGCATTTCGGCAAGCGCCTTGTTGATCTCTGCGCGGAACGCCGCGTTCTCCTTGCCCTTGCGGATGGGAATGCAGACGTGATTCGCGTCCTTGGTGGAGGCGACAATCTTGATGGGCGCGTCAGGCTGCTCCTTCATGTAGTCGAGGACGGAAGGCTCCGCGTTGAGCGTCGCGTCGGCTCGCTTGGAAATCACCATGGTCATGGTCTCGCCGAGGGAATCCACGCCCTTCACTGTCGCGCCGTATTTTTCGGCAAGCTCCATGTAGGTGCTGCCGATGCTGTTGGCGGTGGTCTTGCCCTTTAAGTCTTTGAAGCTCTTGATCTTCTTGTTGTCCTTGCGTGTGACAAGCACCGTGTGAATATAGGCATAGGGGTCGGAGAAATCGTATTTTTTCGCGCGCTCCGGCGTTTCATCCACGCCGTTCACGATAATGTCGTACATACCCGCGTCCAGTCCGGCGAAGAGTCCGTCCCATTCGCCCTCGACGAATTTCACCTTCACGCCGAGGAAATTGCCGATGTATTCGGCGACTTCCACGTCAAATCCAACCAATTCATCCTTTTCGTTGTGATAGGTCCACGGAGACCATGTGCCTTCCATGGCGACGGTGAGTTCGCCCTTTTCCTTGATGCTTTCAAGCAGGTCTTTATGATCTTCTTCGTTTTTTCCGCTTTCCGCGCACCCCATGACGCATCCCGTGAGAAGCGCCGCCGCCGTGAGCAGGGCGACTGTTCTGAGAATGATTTTCATTGTGTTTTTCATGTTCTTCATGTTCATCATTTGTAATAAACATCCTTTCATTGAGCGAGCCTAAAAAGGCGCGCACTCGTTGGTTGTCGGTTCTTTCAAAGAAAGATTTTGTGTCGGTCTGCACGAGCGCCCTTCCGTTCTCCATAAAGAGAATGTCGGTGGCGACGCTCCGCGCGAAGTTGATCTCGTGGGTGACGATGATCATGGTCATGCCGTCCTCGGCAAGCTGCCGGATGACGCGCAGTACCTCGCCGATCAGTTCCGGGTCGAGGGCGGAGGTCGGTTCATCTAACAGAATCACGTCAGGCCCGGCAGCGATGGCGCGGGCAATCGCCACGCGCTGCTGCTGCCCGCCGGAAAGCTGCGAGGGGTAGGAATCCGCTTTGTCGGCAAGCCCTACTCTTTTCAGCGCCTTCAACCCGTTTTTTTCCGCCTCCGCTTTGGGCATTTTCCGCGCGACGATCAGCCCTTCGGTGACGTTCTGCAGCGCCGTCTTGTTGGCAAACAGGTTGAAATTCTGAAAGACAAACGCGGTGTGTTTTCTGTACGCCGCGATTTCCCTGCGGGAAGCGGTGCGCATGTCAAGTTGATTGCCGAGTAATGCAACGCTGCCGCTGTCGGCTCTCTCAAGGAAATTCAGACAGCGGAGCAGGGTGGTTTTGCCGGAGCCGGAGGGTCCCAGCACGGCGAGTACCTCGCCCTTGCGGAGCGTGAGATCCACTCCGTGAAGAATCTCCGCGCCGCCGATGGACTTGTGAAGCCCTCTTAATTCAAGCACGAATCACATCACCTCCGTTCATGCGGGACAGCCGCTTTTCCCCGAACGCCTGCAGCCGCGTGATGACGGTGCAGAAGATCAGGTAAATGACGGCAACCTCCGCGTAGAGAAGAAGATGCTCATATGTTCTTCCCGCCACCCTTTGGGCGGTCATAAACATCTCCGTTACCGTGATATTGGCGGCGAGCGAGGTATCCTTGATCATGGAAATGAGGGAATTGGACAGCGGTGGGAACGCCTGCGGCAGAATAATTCTCCGCATGGTCTGGAAATAGCTCATTCCCACGCAATAGCCCGCTTCAAGCTGTCCCTTCGGGACGGACTCAATGGCGGCGCGCATGGTTTCCGCGCAGTACGCGCCCTCGTTCAGAGCAAAGACCAGTACCGCGCAGGGGAACGCCGGCAGCACAATGCCGAGATCGGGCAGTCCGAAATCACCTGCCGCAGCCCCTTCACATTGGCAATCTGTATCATGGCGCAGATCATGGCGATCATCAGCGCAAGGGCGAAGGAAAGCACCGTCAGCGGAATCGTTATCAGCAGCCCTTGGGTAAAGATGCGGGGAAAGGATTCAAGCAGTATGTCTAAAAGACGCTGGTTCAATGTTCAGCCTCCCGTATCAACAGATTTTGCACCGGAAAGCCGATGCAAGTGATATGTTATTATAGCATATTCCGTTTTCCGTGTGCAAGGGTTTTTAAAGAAAGATTTTCTGAGTTTTTTATTTTTCATTTTTTTCCGCTTTGTTTTTTTTGGTTTCGGGATTGCATTTGCGTGATGAACGGTATATAATATGAATATCAGAGATGAAACGATCAATGAGAGATACATCTTCGTTAGTTGACTGAGACACGAACAGGGGGATCTATATGTATTACTCGGCATTGAGAGAATTGAGATCGAAATCCAGGAAACCGTCCGCCGTTTTGACGCACGAAAGAAAAAAAGAGATAGAAGCGATTGTCAACCGCATCAGAAAAGAACACGGCATCAGAACCGCCGACTTTGACCTGATCGAATTTCTGACGCTGGATTATGCGTTCGAGGTGCAGATCAGACGCATTGAGGACGACACCATCGCGCTGCTGCTGGTGGATGAGAAGCATTTTGTCAAGGGATCGTCTTCCAATCGGGTGATTATTATCAACCAGTATATCCTTGAAAATGACGTAAATTTCAGAAAGAGGCGATTTCTCTGCGCACATGAGTTCGGTCATTTTATTCTGCACAAAAGAGCGGATCAGGCGACTTTCGCCGTCAGGGACACACCGGACAACAGCAGCCTTCAGGAGCAGGAAGCGGAGTACTTCGCCTATTGCCTGCTCATGCCCGCCGAACTGATCGACAATCTCTATGGAAGGGAAGACGCCCGCTCGGATGTGGAGCGTATCAGGAGCAAGTACGGTTTTTCCATGGGAGAACTGGTTTCGGAGCTGTTCAACGTGACAAAGACTACCGCCGTCTGGCGGCTGAAAGAACTGGGAAAAACAGAGAATTTGGAGTGAAAGCCCCATGAGTCAATTACAACATGGTCAAACATCAATTCGTTTTGACAGTGAAAGCCAAATGAGTCCATTACAACGGATTACGGAACAATACATCAGGGACGGAGAGGAACAAGAGAAGCTGAAGGTTTCCGATGATTCCGACTCCGGGACGGTTCTGGCAGACGGTCTTTTGAGCAGAGACAGGCTGTATTCCACGCTTCTCGACAATTATATCAGGCTGACGCTCCGGCGCAATCGGCTCAAGGAGATTCACAAATGGATTTTCTTCTGGGTGATGAACCTGCTGATTCTCGTTTCCTGTGTCTGCTGCTTCGTGTTCATTTTCTCCCACAAACCCAGCGACGGGGTCGTGAGCATCATCGGCGCGTTTTCCTCCCTGATTACGACATTGGTGGCGATTCCGCTGATCATCGCCAATTACCTCTTCAACATCAAGGAAGACGATCAGATTACCAGCTTCATCCTGGAAACCGAGAAGCAGGATTATGCGCAGCGCGAGCTTCTCAAGGAGCTTTACGCGAAAGCCAAGGCGGAAAGTAAGGACGAAAAACCGCAGGAAAAGAAGGACGAAGCCCCGATGAGGATGATTGCCCGGCAGTATGCCGCCATTCCCACAGCCGAACCGGAAAAGCCGGGCGATATTCACGCCGAGCTTTCCTCCCTCAACAGCAAAATCGCCCGCCTCGACGACGAATACGGCAGCGACGAGTGAGGGTTTTACATTATTTTTCATTTTACAATTTTTCATACATAAAAAGAAAGCATTGCCTTCCCACAGCTTCCATGAAAGAGCCGGGTTGCAATGCTTTTTTTCATTTTGGGTATTGCAATTATGCACTCGATAGTCTATAATAAAAGTAAGGAATACAATGATTTTCTTACATGAGACACAGGAGGCAATCATAATGGAGCTTGCAAAAATCACTTCAAAGGGACAAATCACGATTCCCATAGCGATCCGCAGACAATTGGGCGTCAAAGAGGGCGACAAGGTCATGTTTGTGCAGGAGGGAAACCGCATTGTGATGATGAACGCTTCGCTCAAAGCACTTTCCGACGCACAGAAGGCATTTGCCGGAGTGGCGGACGAGCTTGGCATACAGACCGAGCAGGATGTGGTGGATATGGTAAAAGCCATTCGCGCCGAGAGAGCGTCGAAATATTCAGTTGAATAATCGGGGAGAGAATGCAATGCGAATCATGCTTGACACAAATGTATTGATCTCGATGGTTTTCTTTCCTGGCAAGCGGTTTCAAAAAATGATGGAATTCATTACATCAGATCATGAGCTGGTATTGTCTTCTTTTGTAATTGATGAATTGAATGCAGTAGCGGAGAGAAAATTTCCTTCCAAAAAAAGTGCCATTGATCACTTCCTGTCGCAGCTCAGCTATGAGATGGTGTATACACCGCAAATTATGAAAGCGGGACTGTTTGAAATCCGAGATATAAATGATTATCCCGTTTTGTACACGGCGATTTTTGAAGATGTTGACATTCTCATCACCGGCGACAAGGATTTTCTGGATGTTGCCATTGATAAACCGGAAATCATAACTCCTGCGGAGTTTATTGAGAAATATGTGTATTAAAGAACTAAAAAAGCATTGCATCCCACAGCTTCCATGAAAGAGCCGGGGCGCAATGCTTTTTTTCATTTTCAATGGGCAATCAGTCCCCGCAGCAGCTCGTGGAACGCAGCCGAAAAAGTCACCTTTTCCGACGTGCGGTCGGCGCAGACGTCGTACTCGCCGATGGTCTCTCCGTCCAGCACAAGGCGCACGACGCCAATCGGCTGTCCCACTTCCACCGGCGCTTCCACGGATTCCGGAAGCTCGACGACGGCTTTGATCTCCTTGCCCTTGCCCTTCTCGGCAAGGACAAAGCCGCTGATGTCGGCATAAGTGCCGACCGTCCTTTCCATGCCCCCGACAACGGGAATGTCCGGCAGCTCGATCTCCATGTCTGAAATGTCGGTCAGCTCGCATTTGGCAAAGCCGTAGTCCAGCAGCTTCCGCGCGTCGGCGAAGCGGCTCTTGCTGTCCGGTGCGCCTAAGATGACCGCAATCATGGTCATCCCGTCCCTTCGCGCTGCCGCTGAAATGCAGCAGCCCGCCTTGCTTGTGGTGCCGGTTTTCAGCCCTATCGCGCCGTTGTAGTGCTTTATCAGCTTATTGGTATTGGTGAGCTGGAGCTTGCCGTCCCGGAGAGTGTCCATCCAGATGCCGGTGTAATCCAGAACCTTTTCGTGACGAAGCAGCTCGGCGGAGGCAATGGCAATATCCCGCGCGGAGGTCACATGTCCATCCGCGTCCAGCCCGGTGCAGTTGCAGTAGAAGGTATCGGTCATGCCGAGTTCCTCGGCGCGGGCGTTCATCATGGAAACAAATGCCTCGTTGGAGCCGGCGATGTGTTCGCCAAGGGCGA
The DNA here is from genome assembly GCA_900316495.1 of uncultured Eubacteriales bacterium. Classification (GTDB taxonomy): domain Bacteria; phylum Bacillota; class Clostridia; order Oscillospirales; family Acutalibacteraceae; genus RUG762. The sequence continues at coordinate 5,505 of ONDC01000140.1, read as the reverse complement.
CGCACGCGTCATTTGCCGAGCCGACGAGCGCCGCCTTGATCAGCTCATTGACCGTCATGGTCTCGCCCGGCTCCAGCCAGATCTGGGAGCCGCCCATCGACGCGGCGTATTCGCTGCAGGTCACGGTGTCCTCCATCGTGATCTTTCCCGCGTCCAGCGCCTCGAACACTAACAGCATGGTCATGATTTTGGTTATTGAAGCCTCCGGAAGCTGCTGGTTCTCGTTGACCGAATAGACGATTTTTCCCGTTTCGGCGTTCATCAGTACGGCTGCCTTTGCCGTCAGCCCGAGAGAATCGGCAGGCTGTTTTTGTCCGTTTTTCTCCGTCTGTTCAGAGGCTGTCTGCGTCTGCTTCGTCTGCTCCGGCGCGGCGTATGCCTTCTTCGCGTGGATCCCCGCGGAAGCCGCAAACAGCGTTGCCGCCAGCGTGAACGCGATAACCTTCCTGATTAAATAGCTCTTTTCGCTCATTCCTTTGAATTACCGTCCCTTCGGATTTTTTCGGGTTTTTCTTAACATATTTTATGCTTTGCAAGGGTTTTTTAGACGGAAATTTTTAATAAGAACCGATGCCAAATTCTGTCAGCCTGCCGTTCCGGGAGCGGCGTCGTATGTCTGCTTCACGTTGGCAGCGTTTTTTACTGCCTCCTTCCGACGAAATGCAGCTAAATGCAACATCGAAAAAAATATAAAAAAAGACTTGCATTCGACTGAAGCATGTGGTATAATAATCCAGAAATTCGCACGCCGGGCTGTGAAAGACGCGGTGCGGGTTGCACTGGGCTTAAAGCATCGGCGGAGGTATTAACCGGGAGGAATTTTCACTATGGCAGTAGCATCCATGAAACAGCTGCTTGAAGCAGGCGTCCACTTCGGACATCAGACCAGACGTTGGAATCCGAAAATGGCGGAGTACATTTTCACCGAGCGCAATGGCATTTACATCATCGACCTTCAGAAGACGGTCAGAAAGCTTGATGAAGCCTACATGTTCATCAGAAGCGTCGCGGAGAACGGCGATTCCGTCCTCTTTGTCGGCACCAAGAAGCAGGCGCAGGAGTCCATCAAGGACGAGGCGCTCCGCTGCGATTCTTATTTTGTCAATGAGAGATGGCTGGGCGGCATGCTCACCAACTTCACCACCATCCGCCGCAGAATTGCGCGTCTCAACCAGCTCAACACCATGGCGACAGACGGCACCTTCGAGAGACTTCCCAAGAAGGAGGTCATCAAGTTCAACCTTGAGATCGAGAAGCTGGAGAAATTCCTCGGCGGTATCAAGAACATGACCAAGCTCCCCGGCGCGCTCTTCGTGGTTGACCCCCGCAAGGAGAAGATCGCCGTTTCCGAGGCAAAGAAGCTCGGTATTCCGGTTGTCGCCATCGTCGACACCAACTGCGATCCCGATGAGTAATCCTGATGAATCAGGTTGCATGGACTCAATATAGAATGAATTGATATTACAGGAGGAATTTCACATGGCATTTACAGCTGCTGATGTTAAGAAATTAAGAGAAATGACCGGCTGCGGCATGATGGACTGCAAAAAGGCTCTCACGGAGGCAGAGGGCGATATGGATAAGGCTGTTGACATTCTCCGCGAGAAGGGTCTGGCAGCTTCCCAGAAGAAGGCCGGCAGAATTGCCGCCGAGGGTACCGTTTACGCGCTGGTGGACGGCAACACAGGCGTTGTCATCGAGGTCAACGCGGAGACCGACTTCGTCGCCAAGAACGCCGAGTTCATGGCGTTCGTTGACACCTGCGCCAAGACCGTCATCGCCGAGAATCCCGCTGACGTCGAAGCGCTGCTCGCTTGCAAGGCTGTCGGCAGCGACATGACCATCGACGAGATGCTCAAGGAGAAGATCCTTGTCATCGGCGAGAACATCAAGATCCGCCGTTTCGAGAAGTACGAGGGCGCGGTTGTCACCTACATCCACGGCGGCGGCAGAATCGGCGTTATGGTCAAGTTTGACACCACCGACGAGATTGCCGCGAAGCCCGAGTTCACCGAGTTCGGCAAGGACATCGCCATGCAGATCGCCGCGCTCAATCCCAAGTACCGCGCTCCCGAGGATATGCCCGCGGAGGAGCTGGAGAAGGAAAAGGCAATTCTCATGGAGCAGATTCACAACGATCCCAAGAACGCCAAGAAGCCCGCGAAGATCATCGAGGAGAAGATTCTCCCCGGTCGCGTCAACAAGCTCTTCGAGGACATCTGCCTTGTCAAGCAGGCGTTCGTCAAGGACGGCGACATCAACGTGGAGACCTACGTTGCCAATACCGCCAAGGCTCTGGGCGGCGACATCTCCATCGTTTCCTACGTCCGCTTTGAGAAGGGCGAGGGTCTCGAGAAGAGAGAGGACAATTTCGCCGATGAAGTGGCCAGCATGATTAAATAATCGCCCTTAGCAGACATTTGAATGAAATAATGAATCCCTTCGCTTCCGGACGTTTTACCCGGCCGAAAGCGGAGGGATTTTTTTGCGTATCATTTTCGGAGAAAATATTATCGAATATTCCTTGAAAAATATTAAACTACGTGAACACATATCAGCAATCCGGAGCGCGGCAACCGCAATCGGGAATCGTAATTGACGAAAGAGAATTACAGTAAATAAATGCCGATTCTTAGATCAAATGAATTGAATTTGACAATATAACAGATTTCAGAGATGAGCAGCTTGCAAACGCAAGCTTTCCAATATCCGTAAAGTATCGGGGGATCACGATGAATTCAAGTGATTTACAGCATATAAAGGCACTCTGACTGATTCTGGTAACAGGCAAGCTTCCCCTCTTATTCGATAGAGGATGGAATCACGATGTTTTTAGCCGCATCCGTCAGGGAGCGCACTGAAACATGCCCCAAAAGCATCTGAAATTTAATGCCGTCTATTTATATAATCATAATTGAAAAAATAATTTGATTTTTTCAAAAAAAAGCTCGAATAATGTATTTGCGAGTGTGCTGGAACTGGCAGACAGGCACGTTTGAGGGGCGTGTGTTGCATGACGTACGGGTTCAAGTCCCGTCACTCGCACCAATTTCTTCTATCCCGTGAATACCCTATTGCAGGGCGTTCACGGGTTTTCTCTTTTTTCTCTCGGTCTGAGTCTGGTCTTTATTTGGTCTTTATTTGGAAGTAGGCTGTTTTTTCCTGTCAAGTTCTGAGTGAATAATATCCGCAATTGTGTCAATCGCAGTAGCATTTGCCTTTGCAATTTCATGTGCATATATGTTTAAAGTGGTACTGGTCTGAGTATGCCCCAGAATTGCCGATATTGTTTTTATATCCACTTTCCCGCTTGTAATTGCACTGGTAGCAAATGCGTGTCTGAATGCGTGGATTCCGTGAAATGTCAAGCCCTCGGATTCACAAAATCTTTGCAGCCATGTGTAGGGCGTGTTGGGGTGCATTGGCTGACCGTTCCATGTGATAAATACCCTGTCGCAGTCCGTCCACTGGTCGCCGCACTTGATGCTTTGTGCGTCCTGTTCCGCTTTGTAATCTCTGAACAAAGTCAAAAGCTCGTCTGTTAAATGGATAAAGCGTGTACTTCCTTTTGTTTTCGGCGTTCCCGTGTAGGTTCCTGTATTGCCGTTTCTATAGTTGGAAGTCCGTACAATTGACAGCACTCCGGTTTTATAGTCAACATCTTTCCATTCAAGCCCTAAAAGTTCGCCGCGTCTCATGCCTGTATAAATAGCAAGGGCATAAAAAAGCCTGTAGTCCGTGGGTGCTTTCAATGTGATTCGATTCAGAATAGCAGATAATTCGTCCATCGTGTAGACTTGCTTCTCTTTCTTTTCAGTCTTTACGGGTTTGACATTCCTGCAAGGATTGTGAATAATAATCTCCTGCACAATAGCATAATTCATCACGTCCGATATAAATGTGAGATAATGCTTCTGGCTTTTTTCGCTGAGTGGCTTTCCCGATATGCCTTTTTCAGATAGTGCAAAGATAAAGTCCTGAATGTCCCTGAGTCTGATCTTGTCAACAAACAGATTCCCGATAGCCTTATACGTCAATTCACGGCATGACTTCAAGCGTTCCAAAGATGATACTTTAATTGTGTGTGTCCGTTCCTGCTCTGTCAAGTATTCTTCGGCTAATTCCTTGAATGTGACTTGTCTTTTTTCTTCGGGGTCTGGCTCTGCCGTCTGTTTGCACTGTTCCTCAAATAAAGTTGCTTGTCGGTTCAATTCCTTTTCGATCTGGCGCTTTGTCATTCCCGCGTCCGGTTTCCAAGTCATTGACCGTATAATCTGCTTACAGTCCTTGTCATAGCCTACAGATACCCTTATCCGGTAACTGTTGCCGCGCTGTGTAATGGTTGCCATTTAGTTTAGCCTCCTTTGTGTCAACCATCATCACGGATAGCGGATTCAGTATAACATGACAGCATATTCAAAAGCAAGTCCAAGTTTATTAATTTTTTTGAATTGATCTGCACTACTGGCAATTCTCCTGTGTTTACCATTCGCCGCAATGCCCTCATTGTAAAGGCTGTGTTTGGGTCTAATGCTTTGATCTCCGCGTATGCTTTTGGAAGTGTTCTCATGCGTGGAATATTTCTTGTTCCGTTTGTCTCTTTTATATCGTTCATCTTCTCATTCTCCCATCTTTTTTTACTGCTCTTTTTTTTACTGCTGTGCCGCTGATCTGGCTAATTCATTATTCTTTTCTGACATAAAAAGAATAAATCCCCTGCACCACTCCGGCGACAATCTTTTAATATCTTCTTCCTTATTAACCTAAAAGTCGAGAAATATATACTCAAGCGATCAAGATACAGTAACGCCGATTTTTTTGAGATACAAGGAATCGCAGGCGGAAACTTCGGTATTCCATCTGCGGTTGTAGAGTTTTGTTGAAATCTGAACATTCTCTACGGTATCGAACCATTGTAACTGAAGATAAAGCGGGGTATTGTAAACCCATGAACGCAGCTTTTTGGTCAGTCTCAGGTCTTCGCTCGAAAGCTGACCGCTACCCAGATCGCAGTCAAGGCTTTTTTTGAGTTTTCGGATTTCTTCACTGAAATATTCATAATAGCACAGAGCCACGAACTGAACAAACATTCGACCGCGTAAGGTGTCAGAGCTCCAGACTCTTGGTCTGGTTCCGTCTGCGTGCTGTTTTTCTGCCTGAAAGAATGACTCTATCGTTTCTCTTGCACGGTATTTTCTGAGGCATTCAAACGGGTCTTTCTCTTTGTTGGAAACAAGCACGAAGTAGCCATGATACTTGTTTGCGTCCTGAATGGCTTTGTTGTTGGGAATAACCGTTAGTTTGTTCCCACGCTTTTTCAGGGTAAAGTATTTACGCACCTTCTCCTGCGCGGCAGGTGAAAGCTCACTTACAGGCGTTCCGCTTTCAAGATGCGTTTTCAGTTCGTACAGGCTATCCTCAAAGGCGGCTTTATCGGAATTATGCCTTGCAAGATTGAAGTAAATGTTGAGATAGATTCTGCGTGTAAAGACTTCCTCAGAGCCT
>ONDC01000084.1 GCA_900316495.1 uncultured Eubacteriales bacterium | reverse complement strand
CGCCAAAAAGGCCAATGATATCTACAAGATTTTCAAGATGAAGATTCCCCACTCATTCACTCTGCCTGTGTAATTAGAATTTTTTACAGGGAACTATAGTTTATACAAACACTTTCGCAGTAAGTGATTGCCAATCAGAAAAAAAGAGCTTTCACAGCGGCTCCCGCCATTCCGGCAGGGACATCAGGCTGTGAAAGCCCTTTTTTATTCATACCGATTCTCAACTGAAGGCAGACGAAAGACACAAGAGGGATTTTTGGCAATGCAAGAATAACGGCGTCCACTCGGGCAGATCACACAATTACTTCCCACGTACGTCTGCTTCTCACGGATAATCGGTCTTATTCAATGGTCAGAATGTCGGTAAAGCCGGTGATTTCAAAGACCTCCGCAATCATCTCGTTGACATGAATCACCTTCATGCTTCCCTTGCCATTCATGATTTTCTGCGACGAGAGAAGCACTCTCAGACCTGCCGAAGAAATGTACTCCAGACCCGCCAGATCAAAGATAAGCTCCGTCACGCCGTCAAGCGATCCCTTGACAGCCTTCTCCAGTTCAGGAGAAGTGACGGTGTCCAGTCTTCCTTCCGGCGCAATGGTCAGCGTGTCGCCGCTGCGCTGTTTGTTGATAACCATAACGGTTTCCTCCTTAAAAATGGATAGTGGAAATAATCATGAACGGGAATCAGCCTTGCTGATTGCCGCGCCATTGATGCGGTTGGCAAGAAAAAATTTATACTATAATTTCCCAGACCCGGATTCCTTCGCCGTCCTGCGGAACGCGCCGGGTCTTTGAGTTGACGATTGCGTCTGACATCGGCAGGGCATATTCGTCAAACGGATCAAGGTCCACACCGCTGAATTCCGCGGTCAGAGTAACGCTCTCGTTGTCGCCTATGGTTTCCAGCCTGAATTCCACGCGCATTTCGTCATAATCCTTAAGGCAGGGCTGAATATGGCCTGACACCAGCTCTTCCACTACCATCTCGCAGGAATTCATCAGCCTTCGGTTCATGAACCGGCTCTGACAGAACGCTTCCAGCGAGCTCATCATCATGAAGAAATCGGTGCGTCCGTAATCAATCACCCACTGCCAGCTGTTGACGCGCATGACAAATTGCCGGGTGGATTCATTCAGCGGGCTATCGAAAATCTGCTCGGGAGAACCGTCCTCCGCAATCTCACCGTCATTCAGGAAAAGCACGCGGGTGGAAACGTCCCTGGCAAGCCGCATTTCATGGGTGACAATGAGCATGGTCATTTCTTCCTCCGAAGCAAGCCGCGCTATTACGTTTCTGACCTCGGACACCATCGTCGGATCCAGCGCGCTTGTCGGCTCGTCAAACAGCATGATTTCAGGCTGCATGGCCAGCGCGCGCGCAATGGCCGCACGCTGCTTCTGCCCGCCGGAAAGCTCCTCCGGGCGGCTGCCCGCCTTGCTGTCAAGACCGACACGCCTGAGCTGGCGAAGGGCCTCTTTCCGCGCGTCCTCCGCGCTTCTGCCGAGAATATCCATCTGCGGCATCACGATGTTCTGCAAAACGGTAAGATGCCCGAACAGATTGAACGACTGGAACACCATGCCTACCCTGCGGCGAAGGGCGGTAAGATCGGTGTCCGGCGCGCAGATATTCTTCCCTTCGAGAAGAATCTGACCGGACGAGGGCGTTTCAAGGCGGTTAATGCACCTGATGAGAGTAGATTTGCCTGTACCGGAGGGGCCGATAATGCTGACAATCTCGCCTTTTTCCACACTGAAGCTCACCGAACGCAGCGGCGTCACATCTCCGAACTGCTTTCTGAGCCGTTTTATTTCCAGAAAGCTCATTGTTCCGCACCTCCTTTCATCAACCGATCCAGCGCGCGGCTTCCGGCGTCAATGGCCGCCGACATGAGCCACGTCAGGAAGAAATAGACCACCGCGATTATCAGCAGCGGGAAAAACGCGTCGAGCGTATGCCCTCTGATGATGTCGCCCGCACGGGTCAGATCCACCACAGCGATATAACCCACGACAGACGTTTCCTTGACGAGAAGTGAAAACTGTGTCCTGAGCAGCGGAAAATAGATTTTCCTTGCCTGCGGAAGAATCACTCTGCGGTAAGCCTGATTCCTGGAATACCCCAGCGCGAGCGCGCCTTCAAGCTGCCCGCTGTCCACCGCGTCCACGGCGTTGTTAATCAGCGCGTACGCCTTGGGCGCAAAAATCAGGGTAAAGCCCAGCGTTGCCACAAGAGCGGGGGAAATATTCGTTGACCCGAAGACCACATAATACAGGATCATCAGGATCACGACCACAGGCAGTCCCGCCACCAGACGGCAGTAACCCGCGATAACGCTGTTGACAGCGCGAATATTCCTGCGCCGGAGAGAAGCCATGCCGAACGCAAGAATAAGCCCGGCGGCGCCCGAACAAAGCGAGATCAGAAGCGTCGTGCCCAGTCCCGAAAGAATGAGCCTGTAGCGTCCGTCCGTGACGAGCGTATCCCGCAGCTTGTCCTTCAGACTTTCCCAGAATCCGGCCGGCGTTTCCTCCCGCTCGGTCTTTGCCCTGACGACAAGCACAAACGCCGTTTCGTGATAGGGCAGGAAATCCAGCACCTTCTTCCGCTCTTCTGTAATAATGAGCGATCCGGCACACAGATCCGCCTTTCCCGATTCGACCGTGGCAATCAGCGAGGCAAACTCCATGGGCATGAATTCCACCTTGTAATCGAGCTTTTTCGCCATCATCAGTATGATCTCCGCTTCCATGCCCAAAACATCGCCGGCGGCATTGACATAAGATGCGGGCTGCATACTGTCGCCGACCGCGACGCGCACCTTTCCCGCTTTACCCGCCCAATCCTGCTTCAGCGGGAGCTTTTTGCTCTCATCGGCACTTGTCCACTTGTTCCAGACCGCCTCGATTTCATCGGGATCAAGCTCCGCGAACGCCTTTTTCCATTCCGCCAGCTTCTTGTATTTTTTTGAGAAGCCGACGCCGAACTGCGCTTCCTTGAGAGGTTCGGGGAACTGCGCGATATCCTCGTACTTATTCACATAAAGCGCGGCAATCGCGGAATTATTCAGAAACGCATCCGTCTTGCCGGTGCGGAGAGCGAGCAGCAGCTCTGCGGGCGCGGAATAATAAGTAAACTCTCCGACATCCGGCACTTTACTGCCAATCAGCTCTTCAAACGGCGCGCCGGTCAGCATACTGATGGTCTTGCCGCCGAGCTGCTCAAAGGTCGAGTACTCCGGCTGACGCTGCCCGCTCCGGGCGGCGGCTACCGGAATGGCAGCCGCTCCGACAGCGGCCACCGCCAGAAGAAGGGAAGCCATTCTGAGTAAACACTGAATAAATCTATGCCTCCGCCGGTCAACGCCTTTTCTCCGAGGCGCGGAATCAACGGCAGCGCTGTGTTTCAGCGCACCCCTTCCCGCAAAAGATTCTTTCAATGATCATCAACTCCATTTCATAAATAATCATAGCACATTAAGATAATAGGTTGCCAGCACCATGGCAAGAATGATAGCGGTCAGAACGCCTACAGCCGCGAGATGCTGCTTGCGTCCGGACACAATCATTGCGACGAACTCGCGCACAAAGGCATTGATCCAGTAGTATTTCTTCGTGGGGCTGCCGATTCCTTCCGCGTCAATTCCCTGCCGCGCGGCGAGCTGTCCCGAACGGAACACATGGTAATTCGTGGTGGAAAAGGCGATTTTCGGATCGGGACGTCCGGAATGCCGACGTATCAGCTCCGCCGAATTGCGCAGATTCTCGTAGGTGTTGACAGACCTGTCCTCCGGCAGAATGCGTTCATCAGGAATGCCGATGCTGAGGAGATAATTCCGGATCGCCTGCGCTTCCGGCATGATCTCATCGTCGCCCTGACCGCCGGAAGGAACAAAAATGATTTCCTTTCCGGTCGCCTTCTCCTGCATCCGGGCAAATTCCACCGCCCGATCCGCGCGGCTCTGAAGCAGCTTGGTGAGGGCACCGTCCTTCCTGATCATACAGCCGAGAATGAGAATGTAATCCTTGTCAAACGCCGGAATGTGACGGGCGGCTTTGACCGCGAAGAATATCGTGCCAATCAGAAGGCATTCCAGATAAGCGGCCGTGAAGGACACCACATTTTCCACGATCATTTCAATATACAGCGCGGGGCTTTTCATATTGTGGACATCAATCCACTCGATATTTCTCTGGAGAATTTCACCGAGAATCGTCGGGAACAGTGTGAAGAGGATAACGGCAATGCCGAGTATACAGCCCAGCATATTGCGCCAGTTCCGCCCTTCCCTGCGCATGAGCTGAATGTTGCTCGCCGTGACATAGACGGAAACGACCAATATCAGCGGCAGAGCGAGCAAGGCAAAGAAGTCCGCCGAGCCGAGGAATCCCGAAAGCGTACTCTGAAAACCGGCGTATGAGAAAATGCCGGTCAGCTGCCTGAGAAGCGCACACATCAGAAAAACGATCGCAGAAAAATACGTCACATTGCTGCTAAGGTAAAGGGATAATTTCATTTCCTCCCTGAGCTTTTGCACAAAATATGCAATTACCGCCGCGAGGTACAGCACGATGAACAACGGAATCACTACACAGCCTGTGGAATAGCCGAATAATACATTGATCGTAATGATTCCGCCCGTGTGAACATAAAAGACGTCGCCATAAATCCATTCGTCGTCACGCCGGATATCCAGGAAAACTTTCCCCCGTTCTCCGGAGTGGAGAACAAGCGTCAGCATTCCGTCTTCCACTGTGCCGCTCTCAATATGGATTATATCTCCCGGCGAAACGTCGCTGCTTCTGGCCGAAGATTCCAGAAGGATATCCAGCTGACTGACGTCCGTCACCGACACCGGAACAGGCACCTTCAGGGTGTAATGCCTGCCCATAAAGGAGAGCAGCGCAAAGCACAGCGCGGCCATCACAATGCCGAGAACAGCAAGCACACCCTTTTTGGCGATAAAGGGTATATCCTTCACGGACTTCTTCTGCATAGAATTCTTTTCCATGGGCGTGATCTCTCCGTTTACAATCAAATATTCCTTTGTGCAGGCAATTCTTCTTCTGCGGGAAACAGCATAAACACAGCCATAGCCCGCCAGCATCATCAGGGCAGCGGCCAGCGTGGAAGCAGTTGCGCTTTCGCCTGTGCCGGGGGAATTGACGTCGTTTCCCGACGCGGCAACCGTAAAGGAAGCGGTACCTTCCAATTTCACGCCGTTCACCTTGAATAAAACCGTGAGGGAATAATCGCCCGGATCAAGGGAATCGAGATATTTCTTTGTCATGGTAATCATAACCGAGCCGCTTTTGGCGGTGAAATCAGTGTCTTTCACAAGGGCTTCTCCCCCGACAGTAACAGCGCACTCATTGCCGTCACGGTTAAAGTCCTCCCAGATATCGCCGTGAGAGTAACCCTCGTATTCAAATGAAATCGAAAGATCGTCGTCCTTGGCCTTGATATGCTTTTCGCCATCGCTGGATTTGACTTTGATTCCGGGCTTGACAGTGACCTCGCAGGTCGCCGTATAGCCGCCGTCGGCTGTCGTGACGGTGATTGTCGCCGTGCCGGGAGCAACGGCGGTGACTTCACCGTTTTCGTCAACGGTCGCTGCGTTCTCATCGCTGCTCGTCCATGTAACGCTCTTGTCGGTCGCGTTGTCCGGCGCAATTATAGCGGCAAGTGTCGCGGAATCGTCCGGCTTCAATGTTAGCGAGATCCTGTCAAGAGAAACGCCGGTGACGGGGATCGTAACGGATACCTCGCAGGTCGCCGTATAGCCGCCGTCGGCTGTCGTGACGGTGATTGTCGCCGTGCCGGGGCCAACGGCGGTGACCTGACCGTTTTCGTCAACTGTCGCCACATTCTCATTGCTGCTCGTCCACGTGACGCTCTTGTCGGTCGCGTTGTCCGGCGCAATTATAGCGGCAAGTGTCGCCGCTTCGTCAGGAATCAGCGCAAGTGATGTTATGCCAAGGGAAACGCCGGTGACGGGGTGCATGATGATTTTCGCGTTGCCGAAATAATAGGTCTTATTGTAATTATCCGGCGTGATTTCATCTCCCTGCACGGTAAAGCCCTCCGGAAGGTAAACCGTGGTTCTATCCGTGAGGAAAGAAAAATAGTACGTATTGCTGCTCCAGTTGCCGTAGTCATCGGAAGTAAAAGAATGGCATAAAAATGTGATGGTTGTCAGATCCCCCGACTCCTTGAAATTATACGGTCCGATGTAATTCACGCCGCTTCCGATAATCACGGAGCGCAGAGCATAGCATCGCCCGAATGACTGTATGCCGATGCGCTTGACATTGTTGGGAATTACAAGCGACGAAACGCCTGAGCAGTTCAAGAACGAGTAATCTCCTATGGTTTCTACAGAGCTGCCGATGGTGATGCTGCGGACAGCTTCGAGATAGAAAAACGCGCTATTTCCTATGTGCGTGATTCCGTCGCCGATGACGATTTCTTTGATGCTGTCACGACTCGAGAACCATGGACCTTTATTGGCGTAATCGGTCATAGGACCGCTGCCGTCTATCGTCAGGGTTCCCTCATCGTCGAGCGTCCATGTGGCATTGTCACCGCAGGCGCCGCTGTAGACGACAGAGGAGAGTGTCTGCTTCGGCTCTGCGAACTGTTCAGCGACGCCGCTGTCGCTCCCGCTGACAATATCGCCGCCTGATACTTCCGTTTCTTCTGCGTCCTCGGCGGCAAACCCGCGAAGGTACGGAACGACAGCCGCCGCCAGCATCACGGCAAGCGCCGCGTAGCTCAGACGAAGAAGGTTTCTTGCGCTGTGTTTTTTGATAATCTTTATCATATGACAAGGCCTCCTGAAAGAAGAAAAATAGAATACGCACAATAAAGACGCGGTCGTAAATTCGGCGTGTCCACTCATTCTCCGGACGAACCGTCATCGGAAACGTCGTCACCGGCATTTCCCGCGTAAACGATCGTGTGTTCCTTCGCTGTAATCCGTATCCGCGAATGACCGCCTTCATCTTCATATACCTCCAGCGTGTAACGGTAGACGTTGCCGCCGTCGGTAATCGTCATATCAGTTGTCAGATATTTAGTGACATGAACCGCAAGAATGGGATCGTAGCCAAAATCCTCATCCTCCATATCACTGAATGACACAGTAATACCTTCCGGATCCGCCACCTCAATAATGGCATTTCTGGTGACGGTGATCCTATCCGGCAGAACCGCGTCGGAAAACATCTCGAACGGCGTCACTATCTTAATGACAACAACGACCGCCAACGGGATAAGAATACCGATCAGCTTCTGCACCAGCTTCGGCGTGAAGACATAAACATAGACGAGTACCTGCGCAAGGCAGAAAACCGCGGTAACAAGGCGTAACGGGAAGTGCTTGAAGGTAAAAACAAAAGCATCGACATATTGAACAGTGAGCAGGCTCAATACCGGGAACAGAATGACCAGGCTCAGCCAGTTCTTCTTGTTAATGTACCATCCGATGAACGCCATGGGAATTGTGGCAATCGTCCACTTGAACCAGAAGGGGTAATAGCGGAAGAGTCCCCAGCCATCCTGACTGAATGGCACCTGAAAGAGATAGATCAACGGCTGACTGATAAGGAAGAAGACAAACACTTTCGCGGCACAGATCAACGGCTGCCTGATTTTTTCAAAAAAGCCCGCGTTAACAGTTTCTTCCTGTATCATCGACTTGTTATTGTCACGTTTTTTCAGACCGTGATTATGTACATTCACAAAAGGCTCTAACGTCAATGCCGTAGCGCAAAGCCACACCTGTCCGCGTAGACGATCAGCTCAACGGCGGCAATTCATGAATATCATATTCGTCATAGTAAATCTTCCAAGCGGTCTCCTTATCGCCCGAAAGCTCGATAAGCGCCCCCGCCTGGAACATGGTTGAAAGGGAGCCTGACGGTGCCTTCCATGCCGCGTTGGAAATGACCTCGTATTTTTCCTTGCCGACTGCCTCCGCCCTGAGCGTGGACTCCGCGCCAAAGAGAAGATGGCCGGTAGCTATATGATAATCGCTTGATATGATGGCGAGCTTGTTTACCTGCGGATACCTCTCCCCCAGAATATCAAGTGTGAACATGGCGTTCTGGGCGGTGGTGATGGATTTATCCTCCACGATCACCCGATCCTTTGAAATACCGTTTTCAATCAGCCAAGCAGCCATTGCGCCTGCCTCGGTCATGTCCTTGTTATCCGATGCTGTGCCGCCGCCTGTACATACCACAAAGGAATCGGGATATTTTTCAGCGCTCGCCTTAGCAACCTTCAGCCGTTCCAGCAATTCGTCACGCATGGTGCCGTCGGGATTGAGCTGAAATCCCAGCACAACCAGACAAAGCTCGTCGGTTTCAGGAAGTCCGTCCGGCAGTACGTCGTAATGGAGCCTGAGGTCGTTGTTGCTGTTCTTCCACAGCGCGACGACGCTTCTCCATTTAGCTGCCACACCGGAATCGTTTGCTTCCAACTCGTCGAGCTTCTCAGCAAGGGTCTTGCCTGCCTTGTCGCCGTAAGTGCCGTAATAAACGGCGATTTCCTCGATGATTTCTTGGTTCTCACGCCTGCCGGATGAAGCTGTGCCGCTGTCCTTGCAGCAGCCACAGCAGAAACAGACCAGACTTATGGAGAGCAAAGCGCTGATAAATTTGAACAGGATGTTATTCATCGAAAAAACTCCTTTGATAATTCCGATATTATTTTGAGTTTCACCTGACTCCGTGGCCTCCGGATATTGTAAAACGCCTGAAATGCTTGTGGAACCAAACGCCTCAGACATTTCCCCGGTCTTCTTGTGTCAAACAGGTGCAAAAAGACCGGGGGTTCTGCTTAACCGGCATGTTTATCGGTTCTTCAGCATTTTTGCGATTTGAATTTCACAGACTCAGGCTGCACTTCTGAATGCCATTGTTCTGCCGTTAGGGAATGAATGATTTTGTTTCAGCTGCTCAACGATTATCCGCGAGCATTCTGAGAAAGGATT
>ONDC01000142.1 GCA_900316495.1 uncultured Eubacteriales bacterium | reverse complement strand
TTTCCACTCGCGTCCGTCCGCGTCCCATGCGCTCCAGCTGAAGTAGCCGTTGCGGCGGGCGGTGTCTTCGTAGCGGCCGGTTCCGAAGTACTCGGCGGCTGTTTTGGCGGCGGCTTTGCGGGTGATGCCGTTCATCTCGACCTCCACTCCGATTGTCTGGTTCTTAAGGGCTTCAATCTGTCTGGCTGTTTTCTCTGTCATGGTGGTTTCCTCCTTGATTTTCGGGGCTTTCCGCTCCCTTTTGCATGTACATATTCGCTCTGAATCGAGTAAATAGCAAGTAAAATCTGAGAAAATACATCACAAAGATACAGCCGGTATATTGTGTACTTATGTACCCATTATACACGGATTTTGCCGGGTGGCAAGGAGCGATTATTCGCCCCCTGCCGCCACTTTGCGTACCAGATCTTCACCGTAGACCACGTTCAGTCCCGATCCGTTTTCCCAGCGCATGATCAGGCTGCCGAGGTCGTCCACCGCGAGAACCTCGCCGATGGTTCCCTCCGGCGGCGCCTGCGGGTCCTCCATGCGGATCAGCACCACCTTGGTGCCGGCGGGGTACTGCTTGCGAAGATGCTCGATGATGGCTTTGTTTGGAATTCTCATGGTGATTTCCTCCTTGATTTTCGGGGCTTTTGCGCTCCCGTTTGCTATTACATATTCGCTCTTATTTGAGAGAATAGCAAGTAAAATCCGAGAAAAAACATCACGAAGATAACGGCATAATTTCGGGTGATTGTGTGTCAATTACACTCCGTTTCCTGAGAATCGGAAGTGCCGCCGTCCCGGAACGCCGACGAGCCGGAAAGGTTGCGGAGCAGAATCTTGCGCTCCGCCTTGTACTCCGCGCCGATGAATCCCAGTCGGAGAAGGAAGCAGCGGAAGGCGTATTTCTCATTGTCCACAGGACGCTCCACCGCCGTCACCCTCGTGACGTTCCTGCTCATCTCGCAGAGCGCGGCGATGAAGTGGAGGTACGCCTTCGCCGCGTCGGAATCGACTTCGCCGAACCACGGGAAGGAAACGCCGTCCTTGCCAACCTCAATCGGAAGAGCGTCCACTCCGAGAGCCTTTTTGATAAGGCCGCCCTTCGCCTCCAGCAGCTTTGTGAGATTGTCCACGTTGACCTTGTCCGCCGGAATTTCCACCGTAAGGGCGACAATCGCGCTGTGCGGCGCTGTTTCCGGTTCTTCGGATAATTCGCCGGCTTCTTCGTCAGCCCCACAGACGGGCTTACAGCCAAAACCTGCGGCGGCGATTGCCTCCAGCACCTGTTCGACTTCCTCGCTGTCGGCTCTGTCATCGAAGTTAAGCGTTCCGTCTTTCGTTACGGTAAAATAGTCGATGACGTAGCTGCAGGTAGGCATGAATTGGTACTCTGCTTTCGCACCTGTTGTTTCGGCAATCACATCGACCAGCTTCTTCCGCCGCGTTCCCATTACGTTGTAGCATATTTCCATTTCGGAAACCTCCTTGTTGTTTCGGTACTATATTCATCACTCAACTGCGCCGAAATTGCAAGAGAAATATGCGGAGAAAAGTGTAGAATTAATCGCCGCATCGGTGTGAATAGTACACAATGCCAGAGAGAACGAATACCACGCACGGGAGCGCCACGCCGTTGCCCCACATACGGTATTCAGCGGAATCGGAGTGAGGGTCGGCAAGCCACTTCCTGATCTGATTGGAGGATTTCGGCTTTGCGCCGGGATTCGTCACCCTGCGCCACGTTTCAAACACCTTGTACCAGAAATACAGCTCCTCGTCGGACGGCTTTTCGGTTGCAAGACCGTCGCACCACCAGTCGGGAAATCCCTGTAATCTCGCGCACTCGGTCGGCGTGAGCCGGCGCACGATGTATTCCGGTTCCTCCGAAACCGTCGGAGGGTCTTTGTAATCGGTTGCCACCAGCGTGTCGGTTATATTGTCGGAGGTAAAATTGGTGTGAAAGGAGTTCTTGCTCGAATGATAAACCGGCTGAGCGACGGCGTGCTGTTCTGCGGTGTTCAATGTAAAGCTGATTTCATTGTCGGAATAACCCCGACCTCTGTGAGAAGGTCTTGCGCCGTTTCCCTCGATCGCCACCACCGCCATGCCGCCCTGATTGCAGGAGGGATTGCCGCCGTTGCCGTCAAGCGTCCGGGTGGTTTCCGCTTCGTAAAATCCGCTGTGGGGATTATCCGAGAGCATGGCATGGCTTTCTTTGGAGCATATCCCGAACACCGCCGGAACGAAAACCGTCTGATCGTTGTGACAGGCGAGCGTCGCGGATTTGTCCTCCTGAATCAATGCGCCCTTGCCTCCGCCCTCGCAGCCGGAGCGGATTTTCAGCGTCTTGGGCGTTTCCACCACGAAGGGCTGGTTGTTGCCGCCGTTGCCGAAGGTGGAGGAAACCGTCTGCGCCACGTCCAGCGGCCCGGTGTACCGGGAATCCTGCGAGTGGTTTTCAAAGACCGCCGCCGGAACCACGCCCGCGCGAAGCGTCGGCGATTTGCCTTCCTCATAGCCGATGCCCCGGGATTGCGCCGACTGTTCCGTGCAGAATCCCGCGACGCAGGGAGGATGCCCGTGTGTTTCCGCCCGGAGCGTCGCCGCAACGTCGGACACGTCCATGCGCTTTCCACCCTGGTCGTTCAGACAGACCGCGCCTGCCGTTCCAATGCCTTTTTCAGCAGCGGCGGCAGTTCCTTGCCACGCTCGGAAGCCCTCCGCAGAATACCCTGACAGGCCTTCTGACTCAAACAGTATTTTTCCGGCACTTCCCGCTGCAAAATCTGCGACAAGGAAGATGCGTTTTCTTCGCTGGGGGACTCCCCAGTATTGCGCGTCAAGCACTCTCCACGCGACGGAGAAAGTATCTCCCACGATGTTCCCGGCAGGCAGCCACTTTTCAGCGAGAGGAACAGACAGGGTTTCGTCCGCGATGCTGCAGATGCTTTCAAGCACGCAGCGGAAATCCTCGCCTTTGCAGGAGGAGAAGGCTCCGGGGACATTTTCCCACACGATGTATCTCGGGTATTTGCCATTGGTGGCGCACCTCATTTCTTTGATAATTCTGACCGCCTGATAGAACAGTCCCGAACGGCTGCCCTCCAGACCTTCCCGCCGCCCGGCGATGCTCATATCCTGGCAGTTATGCACCACCACGCCGTCCGCGACATAGCTGTTGTCCTCATCAACGGTGATGTTGTAAACGACCGATGTTCTGCCCGTAGGCTGAACGCTCCGGACGCGGTACCAGCCGTGAAGTCCGTCGGTCAGATGCGCGCGCTTCCCGTTCGCCGTGATCGCCACGGAATACACGTCGCGCTGGTTGACCAGACGGCCTTCGATTACTTTGGTTTTCGCCGTTTCAAATCTGAAAACGGTGGTGGAATACCCCTGTATTTCGGCAAGCAGGCGGACGCTTTCGGCGAGCCGCTTGCTCACCGTGCTGATTCTCCAATGATTTTCCTTCACGCGGTAGCCGTCGGAATCGAGCAGTCCGTTGAGAATCGCCTGCCTGAAATGCTCCGGCAGACCGAACACCCAGCCCGGCATGGTCTTGCCGTGCGCGTAGCGTCCGAAATTATCGGTGAGCCATTCGGCAAAGACCTGCGAGACGAAGGAATACCGCACCACGCCTTTTTCGCAGGAAACCGTGTAGTTGCCGGACATTTTCTCCACAATCCGGCGCAATTCCTCGGACTTATCCTCCGAATCGCAGAGGAAGATTTTTCCGTAACGCTGTCCCTCCGGGCGGCCGCTCCGCTGACCGATGCAGACCCATCCGTCGCCCAGCCATCTTCCGATGAAATAAAACAAATCCTCCGACAGCGGCGGCATGATTTTCTGCCTGTGCGAACAGGTGTATTCTGGCGAAGCGACGGGGAGCGGCTCCGCAAACCGGGGAACCGCCCACAGTTGATTTTTCATATCCCCGGCGGGAATCCAGCGTTTTTCATCGGTCAGTTGAATCCTCTCGCCGCGCTTTCCGTTGCCCAGCCGGGGACGGATTTTTCTCTCGCTGCTGCTGTAAATCGGGTGATTGGGCGTACATTCCAGACCGTAATGGTTGCCCTTCAGCACGACCGTTTCGCCGAACTTCGCGCCCGCCGCCGTGACGGTGCGCCATCTGCCTTTGTGGGTGAGAACCTTCATGCCGACGGTCACTTCCTCGATGGGAAGATAGCCCTCCTCCGTCAGCACAAGCGTCCCCTCCGGAAAGCAGGGCGAGCCGAAGGTGATGATATCCACAGGCTCGATTTTGCCGCCGTCCATCTCGGACACGTCGCCGTAATGCTTCATGAAGGG
>ONDC01000041.1 GCA_900316495.1 uncultured Eubacteriales bacterium | reverse complement strand
TTTCTGCGCTCTTTGCTCCCGTCTCTCTGCGACAGCTTTGCTATTCTATCACTTCATTCCTCCATTGTCAACCCCTTTTTTCCTCTTTTTTCATGTTTGTGAAATGTGCTGCGTTTCCCCAGACATTTCTCGTCAAAATTTACCGGCATTTTCCTCCGAAGTCATAAGCGTCTGCTGACATATCCCACACAACTAATGAAAAACCGGCATGTCCCTCCGCTTTGAAAGGGAATGCCGGTCTTATGCATATAATTAGTATAGTAATGGTCAAACCTCCGCCGCGAGTCCGTAACGGCTGCAAAGCTCGAGCAGACCAAAGTCGGCGCTGTCGCAGATGATATCGTACTCCCAGCCCGTTTCACTCCGGCTCAGCGCCAGCACAGCCATCGCGCAGCTCTGGGCGCAGTGCTTTGCCAGATCGATCGAGCAGAATTGGCTGTCGCCCTTATCAAATTCGTCGGTCACTCCCGCCGCGTACAGCACAATACTCTCGGCTTCCCCGAAAATATGTTCCTCCTCCGTCTCGTCAAAGGTGACGCAAAACACGACCTTGCGGATGTTCTCCGGGATTTTTTCCAATTCCACATAAATTGACTCATTCGTGCCGTTCACGATACCGCTGCGGTCGTCGCCGCTCAGCCTGAGCGCTTCTCCCACCGATACGGGATTGTTGTAAAACACAAAATCCTCGTCTCCGCGCGCAAGCTCCTTTTCGTCGAGCAGAAACGCCGAAAGGTCGAGGTCGAAGCTGTATTCCCTTCCGGAGGTCCAGCTAAGCCCGACGCGAATGTTTTTTACCGAGTTGTCAAGCTGCATTTTCATAATACGCTTCATCTCCTGTCATCATCTGAAAATAATCTGTGAAACAAGCGACGTGATTTCTCCGTCCACGCCGGAATAGCGCTCTTTGATCTTGTCGATCACCGCGCCGTCGATGCTTTCCGAAGGCATTTCCTTCGCTCTGCGCAGATACGCCTTGACGACCTCGTCGCTCTTTTCCAGCTCGGAGAGTCCGGGACAGGGACCTTCATCGAGCAGGGCGCCCATGAGATTGCTTATCGCGGCAAAGTCCTCCGGGGAGACATTCCCGGAAAACAGAAGATTTTCCGCTTCCGAGCCTTCCCAGCAGTTCAAGGCGCTGTAGGCGGGAAGGACGGTGTTGTGTATTCCCTCTCGCAGCAGCCAGTCCCTGATTTCAGGCGTATCGGGAATCAGGCGTTCAATAGCGTGAATTCTGCCCCAGCCCTTCGTCCTGCGGGCAAGGCGGAAGATTTCCTCATTGGCGTTCTCCCACTGCTGCATGATAAAGATGACAAACAGCGTAAATTCATCCGA
Source organism: uncultured Eubacteriales bacterium (assembly GCA_900316495.1). Lineage (GTDB taxonomy): Bacteria > Bacillota > Clostridia > Oscillospirales > Acutalibacteraceae > RUG762. Next base: position 41,271 of record ONDC01000041.1, on the reverse strand, counting down.
GAGACCCACCACCCGGAGAATGTCCTTCAGACTGTCATCGTCCAGCCTGACAAGCTCCAGCATGGAGAGAGCGAATTTCAGCGACTCGCGATCCGCCGTGTTGTAAAGCGTATAAAGCGCGAATTTCACGACGTTCTCCGCGGAAACCGACTCTTTGTGATCGATGATGTATTGCTGCAGGTCGTCAATAGCGGAAATGGCGCGCGCCTTTGTCCCCAGTTCCTCAAAGCGCTTTTTGGCCTCCTCCCTGTCGCCCTTCCCGACGGCCTTCATCGCCTTGACCAGCAGCTCTCTCGCCTCATCCGAAATAGTCTGATGCTCGGTGTGATAAATGAAAATGCCGTCGATCGCGCCGTCGGCGAATCGGGCGAGCTTTTCGTCCTCTAACTCGGGCAGCCTGAATCCATCGGGAAGATGGCGGTCATTTCCGTCCTTGTCGGGAATGGTCGCATTGACGATGACGTCCATGATGGAGTTATCTGATAATAAGGATTTCATGCGATATGTTCCTCCGGGTTACTCAATTACTGATACAGCTTGACAATGGACTGCAAACGGCTGGCCTCCTGAATAGCTCGGCCAACAGGAGCAAAGTCCCATCCCGCCGCTGTGCGAAAGATCTCGGCGGCAATAATGCCTGTCATGCCGCTGTAATTGTCGGTGAGGTTGAAGCGGCACATTTCCTGACCGGTTTTCCAGTTGACCACGCGAACAAACGCGTTGTTGATCATGCCGAAATGCTGGCGCTTCGCCTTCGCGTCGTATATATTCGCCGAGATGACAATCTTTCCGATATTCGCGGGCAGCTTGGTGAAGTTGATATAAATGCGCTCATTGTCGCCGTTGCCCTCGCCGGTCTGACTGTCGCCCGTGTAGATCACAGCGTCGTTGACGCTGCGCATCTTGTTAAAGCATATTACATCAATTGCCTTTCCGTCCACTCCGCAGATAATGGCGGAGGCGTCGCAATCCACGCTTGCGCTGCCCTCCTTGGCGCAGTCCCATCCAAGACCTACGATTACGCCTGCCACACGGTTATTGACAGAGGAAAGATTGACCTTTTCGCCTTTTCTAAGATTTACAGCCATTGATAACCACCGTTCCTTTCATATTACTAAATATATACTATATTCATTAACAGTTCTTTAACAATTTATATCACAATGCTTAATATTTTGTCCGTGAGAAAAAAGCGGCACAGAAGAAAAGACGCTCCCGTGCCGCAGTATCAGACTTATTCCAGCTCATCCATCACGCTCATATAGGCGGGACGGATAATTTTATTCATGCCGATCATTTCTTCAATGCGGTGGGCGCTCCATCCGACAATTCTGGCAATGGCAAAGAGCGGGGTGTAAAGCTCAATGGGTATTCCCAGCATCTCATATACAAATCCGCTGTAGAAATCGACATTCGGGCTGACTCCCTTAAAGATGTGGCGCTTCTCGGCAATGAGCTTAGGCGCTTCCTCCTCAATAATATTGTAGAGAATGATGTTTTCCTCCTGATGCTTGGCGCTGGCCAGACTTTCGACATAGGATTTGAGAATTCGCTCTCTCGGGTCGGAAACGGAATACACCGCGTGTCCCATGCCGTAAATCAGACCCTTGCCGTCAAACGCCTTTCCGTCAATGATCCTGCTGAGATACGCCCTGACCTCCTCGCGGTCGGTTTTGTCGGAGACGTGCTTGCGGATATCCTGTATCATCTCCATGACCTTGATGTTTGCGCCGCCGTGCTTCGGTCCCTTGAGCGAGGACATTGCGGCGGCAATCGCGGAGTAGGTGTCGGAGCCGGACGATGTGACGACCCGGGTGGTGAAGGTGGAATTGTTCCCACCGCCGTGTTCCATATGGAGCATCAGCACAATGTCAAGCACCTTTGCCTCCAGACGGGTGTACGCGCGGTCAGGGCGCAACATGCGCAATATATTTTCCGCGGTGGAAAGCTCCGGGCGCGGTCTGTGAATATACATGCTGGCGTCGTTCATATAGTGATTGTAGGCGTGATAGCCGTACACCGCCAGCATCGGGAACACAGCGATCAGCTCCATGCACTGACGTATACAGCATTCCACCGTAGCGGCATTCACCTCCTTGTCATAGGAAGCCAGCGTCAGAATGCTCTTGGTCATGGAATTCATGACATCCCTTGATGGTCCCTCCATGATGACGTTGCGGGTAAAATTGACCGGCAGCTTCATGCATTTGCCGAGGAAATAGCAGAATTCGTCCTCCTCCCGCTGCGAGGGCTTTTCTCCGAAAAGGAGAAGATACGCGGTCTTTTCAAACCCCAGCTCATAGCGGCTCAGCTCCTCAATCAACGTGTTGATTCTGTACCCGCGGTACCACAACTCACCGTCGCAGGGGGTTTTTACGCCGTTCACATCCTTGAAGGACGTGATCTTGGAAATTCTCGTGAGTCCCGCCAACACGCCCTTCCCGTTGACGTCGCGCAATCCTCGGTTAACGCCGTATTCCTTGAACAGTAAGTCCGAGATCGTGTCGTTGGCAACGCATATTTCCCTCTTGCCCGCTGTATAAAGATTCAGTTCCTTGCTTGTCATTGTCGCTCTCCCTCCGGTGCCTGCCGTGTGATTCATGAAACGCCGATGAATATGCAGAATACACATTATTAACATTTGATTTTTGAATATTATACCATATTTTTCAACGGCGTGTCAAGGCAGGTAGCCTCTCACTTTCGCAGGATTGTGTGAATTTTGTTTAAAGAATATAAAAACAACACACGTTGTTCAGCAATGAAAAAGGGACAACGTGTGTTGCATTCTATTAATTCAGTCAAATGGATGCGGGTTTGGGGTACAGATTACTTCCTGTCAACGTCAAGAATTTTCATCACGCACTTTCTGATAATATCCACGGGAATAATGACAAAGGCAAGAATGAGAATCAGGCACCAGTGTGCAAAATCCAGACCGTAGCACTGGAAGATGTCGCCGCCGAGATAGGTGAGCATCACCTGCACCACGGCGATCAACGCCATGATCTTGAGGAAGTTTCTGTTGCGGGTGATGTTGTCGAACAGATTCAGCTCTTCCGTTCTTGCGTTGAAGGCGTTAAAGATGGCAATGAAGATGAACAACGCAAAGTAACCCGTTCTATGAATCTCAGGGAAATATTTCCACTCATAGAACCAGTTGTTGCCGACGATCAGGAAGATCAGGCTGATCAACACGGTATAGCCCGCGCCGACGCCGATGGAAGACCACATAGAACGGCTGATGATGCTCTCGTCGCGTCTCTTGGGCTTCTCGCGCATGAATCTGCGGAGCGCCGGTTCACCGCCGAAGGCAAGCGCCGCGAGGGTGTCCATGACGAGGTTGACCCAGAGAATCTGCGTGATGGTAAGCGGGTTGCTCATGTTGAGCAGCGGACAAATGAAGGAAATCACAACCGCCGAAATGTTGATGGTAAGCTGGAAGACGATGAATTTACGGATGCTGTTAAAGATGGTTCTGCCATAGAGAATCGCCTTTTCGATGGAGAGGAAGTTGTCGTCCAGGATGACGATGTCTCCCGCTTCCTTGGCGACCTCGGTGCCGCCGCCCATGGCGAAGCCGACGTCTGCCTTCTTCAGAGCGGGCGAGTCGTTCACGCCGTCGCCGGTCATGCCGACCACGAGGTTTCTCTCCTGCGCGATGCGAACCAGACGGCTCTTGTCGGAGGGCAGGGCGCGGGCAATGACGCGGATCTTCCGGATGACTTTGCTGATCTCTTCATCCGACATGGCGGCAAGCTCGTCGGAGGTAAAGACAAGATCGCTTTCCTTCTGCAGAATGCCGGAATCTTTGGCAATGGCGACAGCGGTCTCCTTGCGGTCGCCGGTAATCATAACGACCTGCACACCGGCGCGCTTGGCCTCCTTGATCGCCTTGATGGACTCGGGGCGAACCTCGTCGCGGATACCGACGAAGCCGACCAGCGTCCACTCGTCCTCGGGGAGCTTTCCGTCTGTGATGACGCTGTCAGAGGTGGCAAACGCAAGCACGCGGATGGCGCGGGTGGCAAGCTCATCCATTTTGGCGTCGATTTCGTCGGAATTGGTAAGCGGAACTCTCGCGCCGTTCTGATCATAATAGTAACGGCACTTTTTGAGCATTTTTTCGGGAGCGCCCTTGATCAGGGTGAGGAACCTTCCGTTTCTGCCGATGGTGGAAGCGGAATACTTGTTGGTGCTGTTAAAGGGGATCTGGCTTACCTTGGGCGCGTCAAACACCTTGTGGCTCTCCACGGCAAAGCCGAGAACGGCGCGCTCAGTGGCGTTGCCGCCCACGATCTTGAGGCTTTCGCCCTCGCCGGAAATGACCGAATCGGTGTTGTTCTTGATGCTCATGGTGATGAGATCGCCCAGCATGCCGGGAATGTCATTGATACCCTTGTATTCGCTGAGATTGCCGTCAATAAAGGTGACAACCTCTAACTTGCCCTTGGTGATAGTGCCGGTCTTGTCGCTGAACAGAATGTTCAGGCTGCCGGCTGTCTCGATACCCACGATCTTGCGCACAAGGACGTTGTCCTTGAGCATTTTGTTCATGTTCATCGCGGAAACAAGCGCCACCATAAGCGGCAGACCCTCCGGAACAGCCATCACGATGATGATGACCGCAAACATCAGGGCTTCCACGCAGTCGTGAATCACATTGCCGGTATGGGAGAAGTACGCGCCAATCTCCGCGCCGTTGAAGTGATTGGAGACAAAGAATTTCATAAACAAATACGCTACGGCAATCAGCGCACCGCCTATGTAACCGAATTTGCTGATGCCGTTTGCCAGCTTGGAGAGCTTGACCTGAAGCGGGGACTGTCTGTCGTCATCCGCCTGCAGTTCGCTGGCGATCTTGCCGTAAACAGAGCTGTCGCCGACAACCGTCACCTTCATCACACCGTTGCCGGAGCAGACCACAGCGCCTCTGAACACCTTATATTCATTGAGAAAGTCGAGCGGCTCGTCCTTCTCGGTGTAATCGTCGGGAATGGCGATCTTGAGTGCTTCCTTGCTTTCGCCGTTGAGCACTGACTGGTCAACCTTCAGCTCGCCGTCGATCAGCAGTCCGTCGGCGGGGATCTTATCGCCCGACTGGAGCAGAATACAATCGTCCACCACAAGGTCGTTGATGGAAACCTCGACGATCTCGCCGTTGCGGTAAACCTTGCACATGATGCGGGACGCTTCCTCCTGCAGCTTCTGGAAGGCGTTTTCGTTATTGTACTCGGAATAGGTGGAAACAAGCGTCGCGATAAGAATCGCGGCGGTAATGCCTATCGGCTCAAACCAGTCCGCCTGCCCCAGAATGCAGAGCACCACATTGACGATCAGGGCAAAGCAGAGGATGCGGATCATCGGATCCTGAAAATTTCCCCACAGCTTTTGCCAAAAGGTCTCGCCCTTTTGTTCGGTCATGCTGTTGTCGCCGTATTTTGCCTTTGATTCGGCGACCTCAGCATCGGTCAAACCATAAATCTTCATTCAATAAAAACCTCCTGAATGCTTTTTTACTATTATAGCATAGAATAATAACAGTATGTTAAATTTTTAAATTATTTTTTTTGATTTTTTTCCGTACAAATTCTTAAGGAGACGCTGCATAAAGCCGCAGCCCTCGATTCCGCGCTTCGAGAATCGGCTTATTCAGCGTTTTCCTCAATATCCGGCAACGCCTTGGATCGATTCATCGTTGTCGATCCAGCTCTGCACGTCTATCACGCGGTAATCATCCTTGGTGTCGCGGATATAGACCCTTGCAATGCCGGCATTGATGATCATGCGCTTGCACATGGAGCAGCAGTTGCCGTTGGCGACGTAACCGCCTGTGTTCACATCGATGCCCACAAGGTAAAGCGAGCTGCCGATCATCTCGTTGCGCGAGGCGCTGATGATGGCGTTCTGCTCCGCATGAACGCTCCGGCAAAGCTCATAGCGCTCTCCGCGCGGTACCTGCAGCTCCTCCCGGATGCAGCGTCCGAGATCGGTGCAGTTCATGCGACCCCGCGGCGCACCCGCATATCCGGTCGAAACCACCTCGTCATTTTTGACGATGACCGCGCCGTACCGCCTTCTCAGGCAGGTACACCGCTGCGACACCATCTCGGCAAGGTCGAGATAATAATTATTTTTGTCCCGTCTTTCCATTGAATAACCTCCGAAAGTTGATAATCCTTCCCTAAGCACTGTCGGATTATACAAACAAACATCGAATTTTTGTAGTTTTCATATAATCTCAGGGAAGTGTTCAGAATATGTCTGTTGATTTGCACATTGACAATCATTTTTCAAAGCACTATAATGTTCACAGCTGAGGGACCGTAGAGAGTGAAACAAACACTCCGTTCCACGGCTCACGGAGCATCCCCTCAGCTTTCATATAGATTTTGCTTTTTGTTTTTTTGGAAGGGGAAATGCTTAATGATCAGAAAAAGCATTAAATTCAGCACAGCCAACGACATCAAGGAGTTTGTGAACGTCACCATGACACAGCGCTTTGACATCGACCTGATCGCCGGCAGATACGTCGCCGACGCAAAATCCATCCTCTCGGTGTTCGGGCTCGACCTCGACAGTGAGGTCACGCTCGGCATTCACGCCTCAGAGGAGGAAGCAGCCGCTTATCTGGAGAGAATTTCACGTCATCTCGTCTGATAAGCCTTCTTCATTCGTTCATTTCTTCAGCCCGCCGCGGTTCCATGCCGCCGGGCTGATTTTTTTATTCCTCGGCGTCCTCGCTCCTTTCCGGAGCGTCCGCGATCAGATACTCGGCATCGTACTCATCCTCGTCCTCCCTCGCCAGCGGAATGGTCTGATAGACCTCCACCTTTCTTGCCGCCGTCCACAGCTGGGGGTGAATCCTCACCGAATACCCGCAGCCCGGCTCCATCGTCCATTCGGACATGGAAGCCTCCGGCAGTCCGTACTGCGTTAGGATGGTCATGATCACGCCGGCGTGGGTCATGATCAGCGCCGACGGAATACCCGTCTTCATCAGTGCCTCCACGATCTTTTCAAACGCCTGACAGACACGTCTGCCAAATTCAACCCCCGACTCTCCGCCCGGCGGCGCGCAGCTTCCGTCGGAGGCAAGCCACTCGGCAAAGTACTTGTCGTCACTCAGCTCCCCGGCGGTCAATCCCTCGAAATCTCCGAAGTCACACTCGCGGAACTCGTCAATATCCACCGGTCTGACGTCCGGATAAATCAAGCCAAGAGTCTGCCTGCATCGCTGCATCGGGCTGGTGAAATAGGCAGCCGCACCCGGATATATATAATTTTCATCCAGTGAGCGGATGTGCGAAATGCCCGTATCATTCAGCGGAATATCCTTACTGCCTATGTATTGTCCCTTCACATTTCCGTCAGTTATACCATGTCTCAGAAGATGAATTTGGTAAGTTTTCATAAAGCTGCCTCCGATTGGCAAATTGTCATAATTAACTCTTGAAAAAGCGCGCGGTTTATGCTATTATTAGTGTTATTCGGATTAAGAAAAACCATCTTTTTCCATCCCTTCTATTATAACGATAATATTGAATAGAATCAAGTATAAATTTAGAAAACGCTGAAAAAGAAAATTCAGCGTTTCCTTACCCTTATGAGAGTATTTCAGCAAACCGAGGTGATTTTCAGTGAATGACAGCTTTCCGCGCATTATAACGCTGCTCCGCACCGAGCGCAAAATAACCCAGAAGGACGCGGCGCACGACCTGAACATTTCACAGGCGCTTCTCTCGCACTACGAACGCGGCGCGAGGGAATGCGGATTGGATTTCCTCATCCGGATTGCCGATTACTACGGCGTTTCCACCGATTACCTGCTGGGAAGAACCTCCGAACGCAGCGGTGCAAAGCTCACGGTCAACGACATTCCCGAGCCGGACGAGACCGACGACAACGTTCTCAAAGGCTCCACTCTTCCGATCCTCAACAAAAAGCTGATCGCCAATTCGCTGAATATCATTTTTGACCTGCTGCAAAAGCTGAACAACAACGACTTGACGAATCAGATTTCCGTTTACCAGATGGTTGCGGTTTACAAAATCTTCCGCATTCTCTACGCTGCCAATTCCCAGAATTCATCCAGCTTCTTCTCAGTTTCCGAAGGATCCTTCCAGGGCTTTTCCGACGCGTCCATGAGCCTTCTTGAATCCCGCATCCGCTGCCTTGCCGCGGGAAAGGAAATTGACGGCATGAAGCCGCTCACCGACGTCGAACCGCTCGCCATGTCCTTCGACAGCATCAATTCCGATTACCAGCTCTTTGCCTCCTCCCTGATGAATCTCATCCGGAACGCCGAAAACGCCATGGATTTTAACAAGGATAAACAATAAAGCAGCCCCGCCGTTTCGGATCCGGGTCTGCTTTTTGTTTTCTGTTTGAAACTGTTTGAAACGTGGCCGAGTTTCCTTCATTTTACTTGACAGCCACAAAAAACGGAGATATAATAATAATAGAGGGGGAAGCGTCATGTCGGATAAAGACACTGTTACAAAGGAATTTATGCAGGACAGCGCGTTTTTTGCCGACGCGTTTAATTTTCTGATGTATAACGGAAGAGAAGTTATCGACCCACGACAATTAAAGCCGATCGACACTGCCTCCATTGTCCTCCCCTTTGCGGATGGAAAGCAGTCGATTCCCGTTCAGAAATACAGAGACGTTCTGAAGTTGGTCACCGCCATGGAGGACGGCAATACGGCCTACCTGATTCTTGGTATTGAAAATCAGTCTCAGATTCACTATGCCATGCCCGTCAGGAATATGCTGTATGACGCAATGCAGTATGTCGCACAGGTTGACAGCGCTTCAAAGCGCCATCGGAGCAACGAACGGCATGCGCCTTCCGGCGCCGAATACCTGTCCGGATTCTACTGCAGTGACAGACTGATTCCGGTTATTACACTGACATTGTATTTTAACGACGACAAATGGACTGCTCCGAGAGATCTTCACAGCATGCTGTCCGCCAATGACGATGTGCTGAGATATGTAGACAACTATCACCTTCATTTGATTGTTCCCGCTGAAATTGAAGATGAAGAATTTACAAAATTCCACACTGAGTTGAGAGTGGCGCTGAAATATGTCAAATACTGCAACGACAGACAAAATTTAGACAGAATTATTCACGAAGATGATGACTTTACTAATGTATCAAGACAAACCGCCAATATGATCAACACTGTCACCGGTTCCCGGTTACACTACCACGAAGGAGAGGAGCGAATCAATATGTGTCGTGCTATAGAAGAAATGAGGAAGGAAGCCACCATAAGGGGCATTGAGCAAGGCATTGAGCAAGGCATTGAGCAAGGCATTGAGCAGGGCATCGAGCAGGGCAAGATTCTGGGCGCAATCGGTATCTACCGCGATTTCGGACTGGATCAAAATGAAACCATTGCCAAAATCATCAGCAAGTTTTCTCTCACCCACGACGAGGCGGAAATGTATATGCAGAAGGCTCTCGCCAACGCGTAACAAGTCCGGGAAGCTGTCCCGATGATGAGTGGCTACTACAAAATAAGCAGACCCGCCGTTTCGGATCCGGGTCTGCTTTTCTTTTTATTCCTCCGCAATGACGGCGCGGGCATCGACGCTGCTCTCCCTCTCCCCCGCTATCGCCCTGTATTCCTCCGATGAAAAACAGGCGTTCAGAGATTCGCGATCCGGAAACTCGATCAGAATGATTCGCTGCGGATTTCTTGACGGGCTTAAGGAACAAACGTTCTCCGTCCGGACAAGATACCTTCCTCCGAAGCGCTCGACGATGGGTCTGACCTTCCGGATATAGCTGTCGTACATCCCCCTCCCGCGTTCTCCGTCGATGTAAACGTCAATCATAAAAAAGCAGCTCATTTCAGACACTCCTTTCATTTAATATGTCTTGCAAAAAAAGCCGTGCGGACTCCGTTGTTTGACCGGATACCCGCACGGCAAAAATCATGCAACTGAATCGGAGAAGTTATTCCTCGTTTATCAGTTCCTTGTAAAGATTGTGGTACTGCTTGGCTCTCTTCTTCCAGCTGTTGTCGCAGTTCATCGCGCGTCTGACCAGAATCCACCAGCCCTCGCGGTGTGAATAACCGCCGAGCGCACGATAGATGGCGTTGAGCATTTCCCTGCCGTTGTACGCCTGGAACACAAAGCCGTTGCCATAGCCGTCGGCGCTGTCCGAAACGCTGTCGCGCAGCGCGCCGGTTTCGCGCACGATCGGAATGCTGCCGTAGCGCAGGGCGACCATCTGAGCCGTCGAACCGGGAGCCAGCTTGGAGGGCATGAGGAACATGTCGCTCGCCGCGTAGATTTTACGCGCCAGCTCGGGAATGAAGCCGAAGCAGGCGACAAACTTGTCGCGGTACTTCTCCTGCATCTGTCTGAAATATTCCTCGTATTCCCAGTCACCGGAGCCGAGAATGACAAACTGCACATCGGCATACTGAAGCAGTTCCTCTAAGACGTCGCGCAGAATATCCATGCCCTTCGGCGTGATCATACTGCTGACCATGCCGATCATCGGAACATCCTTGCGCTCGGGAAGGAACAGCCGACGCTGAAGCTCGCGCTTATTGACCGCCTTGCCCGCAATGAAGGAATCATCGCTGTATTGGGCGTAGGTCATCATATCGGTCTCGGGGTTGTAAGAGGCCGTATCGAGACCGTTGAGAATGCCTCTGATCTTCGACCAGCGATCGCGGATGATGGAATCCAGACCGAACGAGAACCACGGGTCGCGCAGCTCCTCGGCGTAGGTCTGGCTGCTTGTGGTGACGATGTTCGCCGTTTCAATGGCGCCCTTGAGCAGGTTGATGCTGCCGTCGAATTCCACAAGTCCCTTGTCCTCCTCTGGAATGCCGAGAACCTCCTCCACCAGTTCCATGCCGTACTTGCCCTGGTACTGGATGTTGTGAATGGTGAAGACCGTGCGGGTGCCGTAGAACCACTCGTTCTTGGAGTAGAAAAGATGATAATACACCGGCACGAGCGCCGTCTGCCAGTCGTTGGCGTGGATAATGTCGGGCTTGTAATCGACATAGGGAAGCATTTCCAGCACTGCGCGTGAAAAGAAGGCAAATCTCTCCGCGTCGTCATAGTGTCCGTAATAGCCCTTGCGCTTGAAGTAGTACTGATTGTCGATAAAATAATAGTCTACGCCTCTGTATCTCGCCTCGAAAACGCCGCAGTACTGCCTTCTCCACGCCACGGGAACCGACAGGCTGACAATGAACTTCATGCTGTCCTTCAGCTCCTGCGGAATTCCTTCGTAGAGAGGCATTACCACACGGCAGGTCACGAGTCTCTGACGCAGCGCGTATGGGAGACAGCCCGCGACCTCGGCCAATCCGCCGGAGTAAGCAAAGGGCATAGCCTCGCTTGTTACATACAAAACTCTCATATCATAAAACCGTCCTTATCGAGATCTTTTCTCAGACCACGCTGCCCTTGGAAACGTATATGGGATATGACTCGGTGCCGATCATGGACTTGCCGTCGCTGAAGGTGACGTCCTTATCGCTGATAAGGTAATCCAGCACGGTATTGTCGCCAATCACGGTGTCCTGCATGATAATGCAGTTGGTGAGCTTGGAGCCTTTGCCTACATGAACGCCGCGGAAGAGCACGCAGTTTTCGACCTCGCCCTCGATGACGCAGCCGTCAGCCACAAGGGAATTGGATACCACGGAGCCGAGACCGTATCTGGTGGGCATTTCGTCTCTTTCCTTGGTGTAGATCGGACGCATGGGATTGAAGAGATCTCTCAGAACGTCCCATTTCATGAGATCCATATTGACCCTGAAGTAAGACTGCATGGAATCGAGCGTACCGACATAGCCCTCGAAACGGTAGCCGTAGATCTTGTTCTCCAGCACGCCTCTCTGGATAATGTCGCGGATGAAGTTGCTGCGGTTTCTGCTGACCGCTTCAGCAATTGTCTTCTGGAGGAATGCCTTTCTCATGACATAGATCCCCATGCTCCAGCTGACCTTCTCGCCCTTCTTCACGCCGACAAGCATATCGGTGACCTTGTCCTGACCGTTCAGCTCCAGCACGACCGGCTCGCTGAGATCGGTAGGCATTTCGGTATTCTTATAGACGATGGTGATGTCCGCGTTGGTGTCAAGATGCGCGTCCAGCACCTTTTTGAAATCGAGATTGCAGATCATGTCGCAGTCAGCCAGAATGACGAATTCCTCATTGCAGTTTCTCAGGAAGCTGGAAATGCCGTCAAGAGCCTCGATGCGGTTGTTGTACATCTGATTGCCGTTGCCGAACGGGGGCAAAATGAACAGACCCTCTCTTTTTCTGGAAAGATCCCATGCCTTGCCGGAGCCGAGGTGATCCATGAGCGACTGGTAATTGCTCTTGGTGATAACGCCCACCTTATTTACGCCCGAATTGACCATATTGGAAAGCGGGAAGTCGATGGTGCGGTACCTGCCGCCGAACGGCACGGAGCCGAAGGTTCTGATATTGGTGACCTGCTGCATGGTGTCGTCATGCATATTGGAAAAGATGATACCTACAACGTTATTTCCTCTCATTATTTTGTCACCTCCGGAATATCCTCTTCGACCATTGCCTTTGCCTTAACGACCGCGTTAGCGCCAACCTTGACGCCGCCGCCGATCACGGCAATGCCCCAGTCGTCTCTGTTTTCCATCTGTTCGGGACGCTCGCCGACCACCGCGCCGGGTCCTATGACCGCGTTCTCGGCGACAATGGCGAACTGAACCACCGCGCCCTCCATGATCTTCGCGCCGGGCATGATAATGGATTCCGTCACCTTTGCGCCGGTCTCCACCTGAACGCCCTCAAAGAGTATGGAGAATTCCAGCTTGCCGTTGATCATACAGCCCTCAGTGACAAGCGAATTCTGACAGTCCGCGTTCTTGCCGACGTAATGAGGCGGCATGACGGGATTGCGCGTGAAGATTCTCCACGAAGGATCGGACATATCGAGCGGATCGTTGGGATCGAGCAGATCCATGTTGGCTTCCCAGAGGGAGTCAATGGTTCCGACGTCCTTCCAGTAGCCCTCAAACTTCCACGCGACCATCTTTTCGCCCGCGTTCAGCATGGCGGGGAGTACGTCCTTGCCGAAGTCGTTGCTGCTGTCGGGGTTTGCCTCGTCCATTTCGAGATACTTGCGCAGCTTATCCCAGCTGAAGATATAGATGCCCATGGAGGCGTTGTTGCTCTTGGGTACCTTCGGCTTCTCGTCAAATTCATAGATCGTACCGTCCTCATTGCAGTTGAGGATGCCGAAGCGGGAGGCCTCCTCCATCGGAACCTGATAGGCGGCGATGGTGCAGGCTGCCTTGTGGGACTTGTGGAACGCCAGCATCTCGGAGTAGTCCATCTTGTAGATGTGGTCGCCGGAGAGGATCACCACATAGTCGGGATTATATCTCTCAATAAAGGGAATATTCTGATAAATCGCGTTCGCTGTGCCCTTATACCAGTCGGCGCCATGTGTTCCCTGATAAGGCGGGAGCGCGTGAACGCCGCCGTACATGGTGTCAAGATCCCACGGCTGTCCGTTGCCGAGATAGTCATTGAGTACGAGGGGCTGATACTGCGTCAGAACGCCGACCGTGTCAATGCCGGAATTGACGCAGTTGGACAGCGGAAAATCTATGATTCTGTACTTGCCTCCAAACGGTACCGCCGGCTTGGCAATTCTCTTGGTCAGGGCATACAGTCGGCTGCCCTGTCCGCCTGCCAGCAGCATGGCAATACATTCCTGCTTTGGATACATGTTTGTTATTCCTCCTTGCGTATAGCTTGTAGGTTTTCATTATTCACACTACAGCCACGCAGGGCGCCGTTCTTAACGCCGCCCTGCGTGGGCTGTTACTTCATTTGTAGGCCGTCTCACGCACATCTCAGACGTTGCTTCCGTCCGGAATATCCATGCATGCCATGCGAAATTGTTTACTCGGCAGCGGGAACCTCGGGAACAGGCTCAGCGGGTGCCTCGGGCGCAGGTTCAGCGGGTGCCTCGGGAGCGGGTTCCTCCGCCTTCTTGGCCTTGGTGGCGCGCTTCTTGGGAGCGGGCTTCTCGGCCGCTTCCTCGCCCTCTGCCTTTTTGGCCGGCCTTGGTGGTGCGCTTCTTGGGAGCGGGCTTCTCGGCCGCTTCCTCGCCCTCTGCCTTCTTGGCCTTGGTGGTGCGCTTCTTGGGAGCGGGCTTCTCAGCCGCTTCCTCGCCCTCTGCCTTCTTGGCCTTGGTGGCACGCTTCTTGGGAGCGGTTTTTTCTTCCTCAGCGGCAGGTGCTTCCGTGACAGGTGCTTCGGCTGTCTCAGCGGGTGCCTCAACGGGCGCTTCCTCTGTTACCTCCGCAGTCTCGGCGGCTGCTTCCTCTTCCTCCTCGACAACCGGCTTGGGTCTCTTGGGAAGTCTGGCGGAAAGCTGATAGAACTGTACGGAGAGCGAAGGCAGGTTGACTGCGATCGACTGCTCCTGATCGTGCATCGGGAAGTCCTCGCTGCTGGCAACGGTGCCGTTGTTCTCGCCGGTGCCGCCGAATTCAGCCGCGTCGGAGGAGAAGATCTGGGTGTATCTGCCGTGTACAGGAACGCCAATGCGATAGCCCTCACGCCTCATCGGGCAGAAGTTGCAGATGGCAATCAGCTCGTTGCCGAGCTTGTCGATTCTGCGGAAGCTGATAACGCTCTGCTGATAGTCGTCCAGCGAGATCCACTGGAAGCCGTGCCATGAATCGTCAACTTCCCAGAGCTCGGGATGATCGAGATAGAATTTATTGAGCTGTTTGTTGAATTCCTTGAGCTTGGCGTGCATGGGATATTCAAGCAGGTTCCAATCAAGCTGCTTCTGATAGTTCCACTCATCAAACTGACCGATCTCAGATCCCATGAAGTTCAGCTTCTTGCCGGGGTGAGCCATGACATAGGTCTGGAAAGCTCTCAGTCCGGCGAACTTCTGCCAATAATCGCCCGGCATCTTCTGAAGCATGGAGGCCTTGCCGTAAACCACTTCATCGTGGGACAGCGCAAGAACGAAATGCTCGGAGAAGGCATACATCAGCGAGAAGGTCAGCAGGTTGTGATCGTAAGAGCGGTAGATAGGATCCATCGAGAAGTATCTGATGGAATCGTTCATCCAGCCCATGTTCCACTTGAAGGTGAAGCCCAGACCGCCGTCCTCCGGCTTGCCTGTCACCTGCGGCCACGCGGTGGATTCCTCGGCGATCATCATGGCGTTGGGATAATACTTATTGACAGCGGTATTGAGCATCTTGAGGAACTCAACGGCTTCAAGGTTCTCGTGACCGCCGTAGATATTGGGCATCCATTCGCCGTTGCTGCGGTTGTAGTCAAGGTAGAGCATCGAGGCGACAGCGTCCACGCGCAGACCGTCGATGTGATACTTGTCGAGCCAGAACAGCGCGTTGGAGATGAGGAAGGAGCGGACCTCGTTGCGGCCGAAATCGAATACGCAGGTCCCCCATTCCTTATGCTCGCCCTTGCGCCAGTCGGAATACTCATAGGTCGGCGTGCCGTCAAAGCGGTAGAGACCGTGGGCGTCCTTCGGGAAATGGGCGGGAACCCAGTCCATGATAACGCCGATGCCGTTCTGATGGAGTATGTCGACGAACTTCATGAAGTCCTTCGGCTCGCCGTAACGCGAGGTAGGCGCATAGTAGCCGCAGACCTGATAGCCCCATGAACCGTCATAGGGATACTCTGTCATAGGCATAAGCTCCACATGTGTGTAGTTCATCTCTTTGAGATAGGGAACCAGTTCCTCCGCCAGCTTGACATAGCCGAAGGGATTGCCGTCGGGATAGGTTCTCCAAGAGCCGGCGTGCATCTCATAGATGTTCATCGGCTTGTCGAGCTTGTCGGGCGACTGCTTGGCCTGCCATTCCTGATCGTTCCACTCGTAACCCTCTATGTCATAGAAGCGGGTCGCGTTGGAGGGACGCGTCTCGAAATGATAGCCGTAGGGGTCACTCTTCTGGGTCATGGTGTTCCAATTGGATTCGACGCAGTACTTGTAGACGCAGAAATCGCCTACTCCCTGAATTTCACATTCCCACACGCCGCCGCTGTTGCACTTGTACATGTAATTCGCCTGGGGATTCCAGTCGTTGAAATCGCCGACGACAGAGATGGACTTGGCATTGGGCGCCCATGTGCGGAATACGACCGAACCGTCGCTCTGACGGTGTGCACCGAGATATTCATAAGCGCGCACGTTTTTACCCTCGTAAAAAAGATGCTGTGCCAGATTTCCTCCCGATGAAATGTTTGTTTCATTGCTCATTTTGCTTCAACTCCTAAAAGAAATAATAACCCGTAATCACCAAAAGAGTATATGGTTACGTATTTATCATAACAAATTATATGCCAAAATGCAAGCATTTTTAGCAATATTCTAAAATTTTTAAGATTTGACCCGATTCTTTTTTGTATGCTATGCTTAGTTTTTCGGGAATTTCGCGGAAAGTTGTGACTAATAGTCACGCCGCATTCTCATATTTGAGACAGAAGAGCGAAATAATTGTGCTATTCGACGAATCAAACAAAATTCATTTGTTTAATTCGTAGATTTTTTGTATTATTATTCAATATTCCCAAAAAAGCCTTTAAAAACAGTCAGAGAATACAAGTTTAAGCCCCGGCAGGGGAAATTTTTCCCCATGCCGAAGCTCATTCTCAAAAAATCAGTCGCCAAAGCTCGCGCCGGTCATCTTGGCTGTCCTGATGATCTCGCAGTCGACAGGAACGAACTTGGTCTTGCCGGCAACCTCGGAGAGCGGATTGTGACCTACGCTGCCGCCGATCATGGCGACGGTGTTGCCGTAATTCTCGTCCTTGATCAGCTGCGCGGCATACGCGCCGAACTGGGTGGACAGCACTCTGTCATACGCGGAGGGCGAACCGCCTCTCTGATAGTGACCGGGAACCACCACGCGCGCCTCCATACCGGTCGCCTTCTGAATCTGATCGGCAACGCGGTAGCTGACGGAGGTGTAATTCTCGGCGGCGCGCTTCTCCATGCGCTTTTTCTTCTTCATGACCGATTCCTCAAGGTCGATCGCTCCCTCGGCCACGCAGATGATGGAGAATTTTCTCTTTTTCTGGGTGCGCTTTTCCACCGTCTCAATTACCTTGTTTATGTCGTAGGGGATTTCGGGCAGGAGAATGACGTCCGCGCCGCCGCCTATTCCGGCGTAAAGCGTGAGCCAGCCTGCCTTGTTGCCCATAATCTCAATGACCATGACTCTGCCGTGGCTGTTGGCGGTCGTATGAATTCTGTCGACCACATCCGTCGCGATGTCCACCGCGCTGTGGAAGCCGAAGGTTACGTCGGTGCCGTAGATGTCGTTGTCGATGGTCTTGGGCAGACCGATGACATTCAGTCCCTCCTCGCTGAGAAGGTTCGCGGTCTTGTGGGTACCGTTGCCGCCAAGCGTCACAAGGCAGTCAAGCTTCATTTCCTTGTAATTTTTCTTCATAGCGGCGACCTTGTCGACATTGTCCTGCTCAATCACGCGCATGTTGCGGTAGGGCTGGCGGCTGGTGCCTAAGATCGTGCCGCCGAGGGTCAGCAGTCCCGTGAAGTCATCCGGCTTCATCACATGATAGGTGCCGTCAATCAGTCCCTTGTAGCCGTCGTTGATGCCGACGAATTCCACATCCATCAGATTGAACGAGGCGTAAGCCACACCTCTGATCGCGGCGTTCAGACCCGGACAGTCTCCGCCGCTTGTCAGAATTCCGACTCTGCGTTTTGCCATAGTCCATTACCTCCCGGTATAATTTGAAAAAATATTAAATAATGCTTATGCAATATTTGCAATCAGTCAGCGTCGCGGTTCAGACGCACAGTATATTCGTAGATCATGCCCTCCGGCAGCTCGGGCGGACTGCTTTGCCGCACAAACATACAGTTCCCGTCACACATGACATACATATTCGCCATAGCGATCCCGACGTCGATCTGCTGGATGTCGTCGAGAGATTTGTATCTGACCGGCGGCTTTTTGCGGCAGATGAAGATGGAATCGCCTTCCATGAGGAACCGGACGGGCTGCAAATTGACCGCTGAAGGCGCAAGTCTGCCTGCTTCCAACAGCGGAAGGAATTCCGGGCGGCTGATCTCATTCAGCAGATATTCGTGCAGCTTCTTGCGGGGAGCTTCCTCCGCCAGCCTGCGGAAGGGGGCGTTGTTGCCCCTGCCGAATTCGACCGAAATGACATAGGGCAGCTCGCCGCGCGAAGGCACGGACTTCTGCTTCGCCATACCTGCCCAGCAGGAGGAAATGCCCTTGTGCGTCAGCCAGAGCGCAATCTGCTCGCCGATGAAGCCGATATTCTGCAGGTATCCCTGAATGCTCATGGCGGAACGAAGCACCGCGAAATTCGTGGCGCGGTACGGGGCGGAGCGGGCAAATTCCCTGTGAAAGTCCTCCCGCTCGTAGAGCATGACGTCCACGGGAATATTGTCGTGAAGCGGCTTGACGCCCGAAATGAAATCCGCCAGCTCGTCAATGAGCAGCGGGTCGAGCGGCTGGCCGGTATAGCTGCGCACCGAACGCCTCGCGACAATCGCGTCCTTCATTTCCATTGGCTTCATCCCCTGCCATCATTTTTTACATTAAAAATATCATACACCATTTATCTCTCAATTGCAATGAAAATTTTATTAATATTCAACAAAAGCAGGCAAAAATATAGAAAAAAGCAGCCTTGCGATCAATCAAGACTGCTTTAACAAAGAATATCCGTACATTATATGAGGAATTTTTCGATAACGGATACCAATCCGTCATCGTCACAGGATTCGGTGACGTAGTCGGCATTCTGCCGCACAATGCTCTGGGCGTTTGCCATCGCCACGCCCAGACCCGCGGACTGAATCATGGAGAGGTCGTTGAAGCCGTCCCCGCAGGCGATGAAATCCTCCCTCGTAAGCCCAAGATGCCGCGCCAGAACGTCCACGCCGCGTGCCTTGTCTATGCCGGGGGGAAGAATTTCCAGAAAGTACGGCTCGGAACGGTATACGCTGAGTCTGCCCTCAAAGCGCTGCGCCGCGATTTTCTCCAACGCCTCAAGTTTCTCACCGCCGCCCGTGAGAATGCACTTGTAGAGCGGCTGCTCCGCGTAATCCTCCAGGGAGCTGATCTTGTCCACCGTCATATAATTCAGACGCGCCTCCAGCTGGATAATCTCGTCCTCCGGCGTTTCGGAGAGCAGCAGACCGGCGGTGTGCGCCACCACGGGAACGTCGTATTCCCTCGCAAGCGCGGCAATTTCGGAGACGATTCCCTCGGGCAGCGTGGTTTCTGAAATCACCTCGCCCGTCTGCGCATTGAGAATTTTGCCACTGTTCCATCCCATGATGTAGCCGCCCTTCTCGGCTAATTGCAGACGGCGGCTGACGTCGGCAATGCCCCTGATCGGCCGTCCCGAGGCAATGGCAATGACCTTGCCCGCCTCCCTCGCGCGGAAAACCGCCCGTCTGGTTGTCTCCGTGATGCGCTTGGCGGAATTATAAAGCGTCCCGTCAATGTCCATCACCAAACCCTTATACCCCATTTTTCAAACGCACCTCAAAACATTCATCGAAAACCGAAAGCTCACGAGCAAGTCAAACATAAGCAAGGAGCGCTTCGCGCTGAAAATTCAATCCAAGCGCGCAGCGCTCCCACGATGCTTCTTCTTTCTTATTCCGGCAGTTAATCAAGCCATGTCTCGTCGTCCTCATGCTTGGTGGGACGGGTCATGAGCAGGCTGACCTCTTCGGCGGGATTGCCGCCCTCGTAACAGACCTTGTAGCACGCATCCATGATCGGCATGTCCACATCGTAGCGGGTTTTCAGCTCATGCGCCAGCTTGGCGGCATGGTAGCCCTCAACGGTGCCGATTCTCTTGATGGCTTCCTCCACCGGAACGCCCTCGCCGATGAGAATGCCGGCGCGGCGGTTGCGGCTGTGCATACTGGTGCAGGTGACAATCAAATCGCCGATGCCAGTGAGTCCGGCGAAGGTCTTTTCGTTGCCGCCCATCGCCTTGCCGAGTCTGCCTATCTCGCTGAGACCTCTTGTCATGAGCGCCGCCTTGCTGTTGTCGCCGAGTCCCAGACCGTCGATGATACCGGCGGAGAGGGCAATGACGTTCTTGATGGCGCCGCCCAGTTCAACGCCTACAACGTCCCTGTTGGTATACACTCTGAGTCTGGGCGTGGAGAAGGTCTCCTGCAGCATCAGGGCGGTGTCCCTGTCAGTTGAGGCGGCGACCAGCGCGGTGGGAATGAAGCGCGCGACCTCCTCTGCGTGCGAGGGACCGGACAGCACGGCAACCTTGTTTCCCGGAAGCGCTTCCTGAATGCTGAGCGAAAGCCGGTTGCAGGTCTTTGGATCGAAGCCCTTGCTGATATTGACCAGAACGGTGCTTGCGGGAATTCCCACTCCGGCGATTTTCTGCGCCACGCTCGCAACGGCAAAGGAAGGAACGGCGGTGATAATGATGTCCGCGTCCTTTACCACGTTGATGTCGGAGGTGAATTTCAGCCCCTTCGGCATTTGAATGCCGGGAAGAAGCGGATTTTCCCCCGTGGATACAATGCGTTCAATTTCCTCCGGAAATGCCGACCACACGGTGACGTCGTTGCCGGTAGAAGCGGCGGACATGGCCATTGCCGTGCCCCAGCCACCGGAGCCCATGACTGTTATTTTTTTCATTTGTTTCCAATCTCCCTCGATTTATTTCAGGGTTTCACCCTTTGTATCATCCGATTGCACCGTCTGCCCCTCGTCGGCTTGCAGAAGGACGCTGTCTGCGCCGGCTTTTTCGTCGGAATCGCGGGGCGGCTCGGGCGCGCCCTTCTTGCGGGCAATGGTTTTCGGCTCGGTGCCGTTGAGAATCCGCCGGATGTTGGCACGGTGCATGTAAATCACCACCACCGCAAAGCATACGGCAATCAATGTCATCGGCAGCCACGCTGTCGATTTATAGACAAAAAGACTCAGCAGCAGCGTGATAATCGGGTAGAAGAACGCCACGGTCAGCGAGCATTTTGACACCGTTTTGGTGATGGCGAGGGCGATCAGGAAGATCACCACCAGTGAGAGGAAGCAGAGCGGATCGAGCGCGCAGATGATACCCGCGCTGATCAGTACGCCCTTGCCGCCCTTGAATTTGAAATACAGCGGAAAGAGGTGCCCTAACAGGGCAAAAAGCCCCGCGACTCCCGCGCCGACCTTGGCGACATTCTCAATGTCCGGCACACCGCCGCACATCAGATTGAACACCATTTCGCCGATGAACACCGCGCAGATTCCCTTGGCGAAGTCGCCTATGAAGGTGATAACCGCCGCCGGAATGCTGACGCAGCGCAGCACATTGGTAAAGCCTGCGTTACCGCTGCCCATCTCGCGGATATCCTTGCCCGTGAAAAGCTTTGTCACCGGAATGGCAAAGCTGATGCTGCCCAGCAGGTAGGCAATTGCCGCCGAAATCAGCACCGGCAGCAGGTATGTTGACAGAATTGACATGGTATCTACCTCCGCAAATGAATTGGGGGAATAATTACTTTCTGGACTCTCCGCGCTCACGGACGATGAACCGCACCGGCGTTCCCTCCAGGCCGAAGGTCTCCCGGATCTTGTTTTCGAGATAGCGCTGATAAGAGAAATGGAAGAGATCCGCGTTGTTGACAAAACAGACAAAGGTGGGCGGCTTGGTCGATGGCTGCGTGATGTAGTAAATCTTGAGCCGCTTGCCCTTATCGGAGGGGGGCTGCACCCTCGCCGTCGCGTCGGCAAGCACATCGTTGAGCATGCCCGTCGAAATGCGCGTGGCATTCTGGTCGGCGACATATTTGATCAGCTCAAAGAGTCGGTCGATCCGCTGTCCGGTCTTCGCCGAGATAAAGATAATGGGCGCGTATGCCATAAACGAAAAATCGTTCTCCAACTTCTTGCGGAAGGTGTTCATGGTGCCGCCGTCCTTTTCGATGGCGTCCCACTTGTTGACCGCAATAATGCAGCCCTTGCCGGCTTCATGGGCAATGCCCGCCACCTTGGAATCCTGCTCGGTGAAGCCCTCGGTCGCGTCGATCATGATCACGCATACGTCGGCGCGGTCAACGGCAGCCTCAGCGCGGATAATGCTGTATTTCTCGACGTTGTCCTTAATGCGGCTCTTGCGGCGGATCCCGGCGGTGTCGATAAAGATGAACTTGCCCTTTTGATTTTCGACCACCGTGTCAATCGCGTCGCGGGTGGTTCCGGCAATATCGGAGACAATGACCCTTTCCTCCCCCGCCACCTTGTTGACAAGGGACGATTTGCCGGCGTTCGGCTTGCCGATAATGGCGACCTTGATGTATTCGTCGTCCTGTTCCTCGGGGGATTCGGGCGGGAAATAGGCAAAGATCGCGTCCAGCAGATCGCCGGTGCCGTGGCCGTGTACCGCCGAGACGGGATAAGGCTCTCCCAGTCCCAGATTATAGAATTCATAGAAATCCGGCGGCAGATTCCCGATGGAATCGCATTTGTTGACGCACAGCACGACCGGCCGTCCGCTCTTCTGCAGCATGGCGGCCACCTCCCTGTCGGTGGCGACCACGCCGGAGCGCAGGTCTGTCACCATCACAATGACGTCGGCGGAATCGATGGCAAGCTGCGCCTGACTGCGCATCTGCGAGAGAATCACATCGTCGGAGGCAGGCTCGATGCCTCCCGTGTCGATCAGCAGAAACGGGCGGCTGCGCCATTCGCTGTCGCCGTAGATTCTGTCCCGTGTGACGCCGGGCGTGTCCTCGACAATCGAGAGCCGCCGTCCCACGAGCTTATTGAACAGCGTGGACTTGCCCACATTCGGACGACCCACTACTGCTACAATCGGTTTTGACATTTTACTGTTCCTTTCTTTTTGCTACCTTCCGCGCAGCGCGTCAAGCAGCTCATAGCCGTCGCTGCTGACCACCCTGAGCGGAACGCCCAGCGCGTTTTCCACATCCTCCGGCGTCAGATCGTCAAGAAAGACCGCTCCCGCGCTGTCCAGCATGGAGGACGAAATGAGAAGCCGTTCCCCAAGCTCTTCGCCACGGAGCTGTTCTATCAAATCTCGTCCCGTAATAAGACCGGAGACGGTTATTTTTTCGCCAAAAAAGTGATTAACTATCGGATAAACCTTCCAATTAGCATTATGCCATTTTTTTCGCGCCGGGTCAAGTAGTTTTTTCAAAATCGGCGCAATACTTGTGCCGCAGGCAATCGACGCGGCATAAGGCTCGCCGTCCGACTCTTCGTCCTCGACGGCGGCAAGGAATTCGCTGCGCAGCAGCGAAACCATTCCCACGCCGTTTTCAAGCTGCGCGTAATCGCCGTAGAAGTCATCCCCGTGCAGCGTCCGACCGGCGTTGAGGTAAAATTCATCCGAGGGATAGACGATCCGGCTGCCGAACGCTTCGACACAGCTGTCGCCGAATTTCTCTATCTGGTCGATTACCCTGCCGCATTCATCGGTTGTGAACATGCGCAGCTTTTCCAGATTCTCACGGTGCTTTGTCAGACCGACCGGCACCACCGCGATCGACTGAACGGCGGGACAAAGCGCGGTCAAATCACATAAGGTACGGTCAAGCTCCGCGCCGTCGTTCCACCCAGGACACAGCACAATCTGGCAGTTCAGACTGATGCCGCCCTCGGCGAGCATGCTGATATAGCGCAACACCTCCCCGGCATGGGGATTCTTCATCATTTTCACCCTCAGCTCCGGATTGGTGGTGTGAACCGAGATGTTGACGGGCGAGATTCTCATCTTAATGATCCGTTGAATCTCCCGCTCGTCGATATTGGTAAGGGTGATATAATTGCCGAAGAGGAAGGACAGCCTGTCATCGTCGTCCTTAAAGTAAAGGGATTTCCGCATCCCACGGGGCAGCTGGTCAATGAAGCAGAACACGCATTTATTGCGGCAGGAGCGCTGCCTGTCCATCAGGTAGGTGCCGCACTCCACGCCGAGGGAATCATACTGCCCCTTGCGCACGGTAATTTCTTTCCTCCCGCCGCCGCTCCCTTCAAGGAGAATATGGAGCCGCCGGTCGGTCTCGTAAAAGCGGTAATCCAGAATATCGTTGATCTCATGACCGTTGATGGAAATGATCTTGTCCCCCACCTCAACGCCGTGCTTCTGCGCCAGACCTCCGTTTTCCATACTGCTAACCGTCACCGGCATAATTCGTCACTCCCTCCGTTCAGATCGAAACAAAAAAGCGGCTGTATTCAACAACAAACGGATACACCGACGTTGAGCTCTCAGCCGCTTCTTTCGATTGCAAAGTCAGAAGAAATTATTTGTCTTCGCCCATTTTTATCACTTCACGACCCTTGTAATAGCCGCAGTAACTGCAAATGCGGTGAGGTCTCTTGTACTCGCCGCAGTTGGGACACTTCATCAGTGTGGGAGCGTCAAGCTTCCAAACGCTGGAGCGTCTGCTGTTTCTTCTTGCCTTGGAAGTTTTTCTCTTGGGTACCGCCATTCTTCAGCACCTCCTTGATTAGAATAAGCCTCAGTCCGTCAACAGTTGATCCAGAACCGCCATACGGGGATCGACCGCTTCTCTTTTGCAGCCGCAGCTGCCCTCGTTGAGGTTCTGACCGCATACCGGGCAAAGCCCGCGACAATCCTCGCTGCAAAGGTGCTTGATCGGCATTTCAAGAAGTATATCGTCCCGTACCAGACTGAAAAGATCGAGAGTGTATCCCGCAACGATGATGATGTCGTCATTGTCCTCGTTCTCGGCGGAAAGCGCAAGCGTGTGGACAAAGTCCTGCTTCACCGACTTCCCGGCAATGGCAAGGCACCTGTCGCACGGCTTGGAATAGCTGAACTCCGCGGTATAGCGAAGCTCCACCAGACCGCCGGTATTCCTGACCTCCCCCGTGACTCTGACGGGGGAAACCGTCAGCTGCTCGCCATCGGCGGAGAGATCGTCATACGCAAAGCACTCGTCAACCGCGAGACTGCTGTCGGGAGTGACAAAAATATCATTCAATTCAAGCGGCATAATAAAGCAATACACCTCGTATATTTATACACTCGATAATATATTATAAAGAATCAAGTCGGCTTTGTCAATAGTTTTTTTAATTTAATAATATCTATCTTTTCTCACTTGATTTCAGCCAGCTTGAAGACCTCCTCCGGCAGATCGGTGGAATCGGCGGAAACCGAGAAGGTGATGTGAACCTTGGCGGTATCTGTGAGCATCCTGATCCTTGCGAGGAAGGGGGTAAGACGGGAGAGATCGGAGCTGCCGATCTTGAGAGTGGAATCGACAAGAATATCGGTAATATCGTAGTTGCCGGCGCAAAGTCCGCTGATGAAGCCGTACAGACCCTCATAACCGGAAATGCCGTACCCCTCGATGTTGACAAGGCGGGCATTGTGGTCGACGTCGAACGTCAACGTGTCACCCTTTTCAATGCACACGACGTTGCCCTTAGAATTGAGCACAGCCTCGTGTGTCAGGTCGATGAGCTTCTTTGTCTTGCCGGAACCTTTTTTACCTGTGAGAAGTGTTATCATTTTAAATGACCTCCTGTTATTTGTGTGAAGTCTGAAGTGTGGAGCTGAAGAAGCCCTTATGCTTGAAGCGTATTCAACAGCCACATCTGACTTCACCTGATCTATGATATATTGAAGTATATTGAATGCGTAGAAAAGTTAACACGTTATCAATTAACCGCTATCGGCTAACCGCTAACAAAACTGACTCAGCCGAGTCTTGCCTCGAGGGCTTCCTTCTCCGCCTCGTAACCGGGTTTGCCAAGAAGGGCAAACATATTCTTCTTGTACGCCTCCACGCCGGGCTGGTTGAAGGGATTGACGCCGAGGGTGTAGCCGGAGACGGCGCACGCCTTCTCGAAGAAGTAGATGAGCCAGCCAAGCTCGAATTCGTTGGCTTCGGGAATGGTGAGAATGACGTTGGGAACGCCGCCATCGTTGTGCGCGAGCACGGTGCCCTGGAACGCCTTCTTATTGATATAATCCATGGTCTTGCCGGCGAGGAAGTTGAGTCCGTCGCCGTCGCTCTCTTCCGCGCTGAGAACGATTTCGTTCTTTGCCTTCTCAATCTGCATGACGGTCTCAAAGAGGTTGCGTCTGCCCTCCTGAATGTACTGTCCAAGGGAGTGAAGGTCGGTGGAGAAGATAACGGAATCAGGCAGCAGACCCTTGTTGTCCTTGCCTTCGCTCTCGCCGTAAAGCTGCTTCCACCACTCGTTCATCATCTGGAAGTACGGCTCGTAGCTGACCAGAAGCTCGGTCGTGTAGCCCTTGCGATAAAGGAGATTTCTCACCGCGGCGTACTTGTAGGCGGGATTTTCTTCAAGATCAGTGGAACAGAGGGAATCCTGCGCGTCCTTGGCGCCCTCCATGAGCTTGTCAATATCGCAGCCCGCAACGGCGATGGGAAGCAGTCCCACAGCGGTCAGAACGGAGAAGCGGCCGCCCACATCGTCCGGCACGACAAAGGTCTCGTAGCCCTCCTCAGTGGCGAGCTTTTTGAGAGTGCCCTTTTTCTGGTCAGTGGTGCAGAAGATTCTCTCCTTTGCGCCCTCCTTGCCGTATTTTTCCTCCAAAATGCCACGCAGCACGCGGAAGGCGATCGCCGGCTCTGTGGTGGTGCCGGATTTGGAGATCATGTTGATAGAGACGTCCTTGTCCCTGCAGAGCTCGATGACCTCGTTGAGGGAGAAGGAACTGATGGAGTTGCCGGCAAAGAGAATCTGCGGGGTGTCCTTGCAGGTCAGATTGTAGTTGGGAGACCTGAGAAATTCGATAGCGGCTCTTGCGCCAAGGTAGGAACCGCCGATACCGATGACGATAAAGACGTCGCTGTTCTTCTTGATTTTCTCAGCGGCAGCCTTGATGCGGGCGAATTCGTCCTTGTCGTAATCGGTGGGAAGGGTCAGCCAGCCGAGCTTATCGTTGCCGAGACCGGACTTGTCGTGAAGCGTTTTATGCGACGCGGCGATCTGAGGTGCGATTGCCGATAGTTCCTCTGCCGATACAAAACCGGCAATATGTTTACAATTTATTGATACAGCCATATAAAATAGCCTCCTAAAATTAGATACACCAATACTATACATGATTTGTCACGATTTTGCAAGTGACAGCCTGTAAAATTTGAGTATTTTTCATCTTTTTCATAAATTGTTCAAAATTGGCAGTCATAAAATCCGCCGGAAGTGCCTTAACCAGGCTGATTTTCCGGGTACATGCGGGTGCGCTGACCGGCTGAGCCGCCTTCCGCCGGAGGGTTGTTTAATAAAACGGAAAAAAGCCCCTGCGGATCAGACTATTGTAGCCAAACCGCAGGGGCTGATAATGGATGCATTGACAACTGACAGATTCAGCTATCCGCGGGACTCCGCACGCGACGTTCTCCTTCTCTCACGCGTTGCTGCCCAGACTGCGCCGGAAAGTGAAAGCAGTAGCAACGCCAAACTGCACCTGACAGAGAGATCATTTTCACCTGTGACAGGGCTTTCGGGATCCGGCTTCTTGCCAGTGTCTTTGTCGGAATCTTTGTCGGTGTCTGTATCGGTGTCGCTGCTGCCCGACGCGCGGACGGTGAAGAGGTGCTCCACACTACCGTCAGCCAGCTCGACCTTCAGCGTATGCTCCCCCGTATCAATGGACTGGAGATACGCCGGCTTGAGCGTCAACCGAATGCTCCCTTCTATGGCGGTGTAATTCCCGCTGTCCAGCTCCCTGCCGTCAACAAGTACCCTGCTCATCTTCTCGAACGTATCGCCGTCATCCCCGGCAACGGTATTCTTGACGATCACAAGCATGCCGGACTCGCCGCCCTTTGTCCATGTAAACTGGCTGTCGTCGGTGAAATAATAACTGACCTGCGATTCGCCGGGATCTTGATTGTTCGCCGGAATTGCTACGACGACCTTTGCGTCGCAGCCCTCGCGCCGGCAGACACGTTCTTTTTCGCCCTCCTCCGTTTCGGTAGGCTCTTTGGTGATCTGCCATTCGCCCCAGTCGTGACCGAGCGCGTTGACGGTAACATTCTCCTCGTCGGTTTCAGTATTGCCGTTTCCGTCCGCGAAATATTTGGCGCACCTGTTGCAGCTCCAGTATTCTATGTTGCCATCCTCCGTACAGGTGGGGGCATGGGCTTCGTGACGGGTCAGGCTGTGACCGGAGGCGGTACCGACTGTCACGCTGTCCGCGCTGATTTCGTTAGCGCCGTTCTCGTCGCCGAAGAGCTTGCCGCACCTCTCACAGCTCCAGTACTCGATGTTGCCCGGCTCCGTGCAGTTGGCTTCTCTGGATTCGTGATGAATCAGCCTGTGACCGGCGGGAATCACCGTCTGCGACAAATCGATTTCAATGGACGCGCTTTCGTCGGTGAAAATCCTGCCGCACACCGAGCAGGTCCAGTATTCCGTATGACCATCCTCGGTGCAGGTTTCCTCCGCGTACTCTGTCCGGGTAAGCCTGTGCGCCGCAGGAACCACCGTGTCGGAGAGCTGCTGTATTGCCGTTCTCCGTGCAGGATGCTTCATGGGCTTCGTGATGAATCATATGATGTCCGAGCGCGGCAAGCACGGTGGCGGACTGCTGAATCTCATCCGTGCAATCCTCGTCGCTGAAATACTTTCCGCACGTCCTGCACGTCCAGTATTCGATATTGCCGGCTTCCGTGCAGGTGGCGGATTTGGCTGCGTGATGAGTCAGGCTGTGACCGGCGGGAATCACTGTCTGCTCCGGTGTGACGGAGGTGTTGCCGCCTGCGTCGCTGAAATACCCGCCGCACCTGTCGCAGGTCCAATATTCAATATTGCCGTCCTCGGTACAGGTGGCGGCGTGAGCCTCGTGACGGGTCAGATTGTGAGAAGCGGGAACCACTGTCTGCGCAAGCGAAGTCGTGGTGTTGCCCCTGTATTGCCGTTCTCCGTGCAGGATGCTTCATGGGCTTCGTGATGAATCATATGATGTCCGAGCGCGGCAAGCACGGTGGCGGACTGCTGAATCTCATTCGTGCAATCCTCGTCGCTGAAATACTTTCCGCACGTCCTGCACGTCCAGTATTCGATATTGCCGGCTTCCGTGCAGGTGGCGGATTTGGCTTCGTGCTGCGTCGGTCTGTGACCGGCGGTAATAACGGTTTGCGCCAAAGAAATCTCATTTGTGCCGTTTTCGTCGCTGAAATGTTTGCCGCACATGGTGCATGTCCAGTATTCAATATTGCCATTTTCCGTACAGGTGGCGGTGTGAGCCTCGTGACGGGTCAGGCTGTGAGGAATCCTCGGAACCACGGTATCAGACAACTGAATTTCATTATTGCCGTCCGCGTCGCTGAAATACCTGCCGCATTCCGTGCAGCTCCAGTAGGCAATATGCCCCGGCTCGGTGCAGGTGGCGGGTTGGGCTGGAATGCCGGTCAGGGTGTGAGGGAGCTTTGGCACCTGACGTGTCTCCGTGTAGTCGCAGCCCCCGCGCCGGCAAGCGCGGGATTCCTCGCCGAATTCGACGCAGGTAGGCGCCTGTGTCTGGGTCCATTCGTCGGGAAGGTCGTGGCCGAGTGCCGAGCCTTCATCCGGCTGGACGAGAACATCGTCCCCCTCCGTGGTGAAGGTCGTTCCGTCAAAAACCACGGACGCGGTATAAGTGGTATATCCGTCTGCCGTACAGGTCGGAGCTGTGACAGAGGAGGAGACAGCGACGTTTTCCCCTTGCACCGCTCCGTTGTCATCGTCCGGGCAATCGTCATAGATACAGGTAAAGGTTGCCGTCGCGGTATGATGCTCTTCATCCCATTCCCAGACCGGATCGCCGTAAACATGGTCATGAATGAAGTTCGCATACACCTGGTATTTGGCGTTTTCCGCGCAGGTGACCTGAACCGAATTTCCCGTGCCGATGATATTTACGCCGGGTTCCCTTGTCCATACGATAGTCTGGAACGCGTCGCTGTTTGGCTGCGCGGTAAAGGTATACGCCAGCGTATCATAACGACCTTCGGTTTCCGGCGTCACGTCGTTCCCGTTTGCGTCCTTCACGGAAACGATGGTTCCGTTGCCGTCAGTCGCGGCATTATACCCCCAATAGCTGATATGATCCTGTCCGTTTGTAAAGTTATCATACTTCGCGTCAAATATGGCGCCATTATACAGATTGACATTGAACCGCGCGGAATCCGGAAAACTGATATTCTTGAAATATCCGGTCAGCTTGCCGTTGAGATTAAGTGTAGAATGGATGTTAAAGTCTAACATGCTTGAATCAACCAAAGATGAGTTGCTGTTCGACTCCATTGTAAGGACGGTTCCCTGCGCAATGTTAAGGGTACTGCCTCTGTGTAAGGTGATAATGGAAGCGGTAGTGTCCTGATCGATGGTTTGTTCGTTATTAATCGAAACCTGAATCCACTGCTCCGCCGATACCTTCAGTACATGACCGCCCGAAGTCCCACGCAGCATCGTCAACGCGCCGATCACCAGCAGTACCGCCAGCGCGCCGCAGCACGCCCGCATGAACAGCCGTGCTGTCGGCGGAACTTTTGAAGCATCACGGAAAGGCTGTCCGCGCTTTTTGTTTGGTTTGACAGATCGTTTCAACATTTTGAATCCCTCCATGCTTATGCAAATGGTACAATATTTTTACCAACTAAAGCCAAAACAGATTTTTCCGTTTAAATTATAACATTTAAATTTCAATAAATAGATACTATGCCTTAACAATGTTTAAATATTTTGTAAATATAATAAAAAATCTGATACTCCCCGCAATCCGCGGTTGCTACACACCGGAAATAATTCAAACAAATCTTTGCAAATAAACGCCCTACTCTTAACCTTTAGCCACGATCAACGAAAGGAGCGGTGAGCCTCACGGCAAACACAATTCTTAAGACAAAGAAGTCACAAAGAAGTACAGCGTCAAGACCACGGGATTCTCCCTCAAGGGCGAGACTCTTGAAAACTACTTCATCTCCGCAGTAGCCAAAGAAATAATTTATCAAAAGAAAACATCCCTCACATTGTCAAAGAAAGGACAACACTCCCCCCACCTACCGGAAGACCGAGATCGAGTAATTCTGACGTTGCCGGATTAATTACCGATTTTCATCTCATCACACAAAAAAGCAGAAGCCAGCGGAGCTGTTTCCGGGCTTCTGCGATTTGTGTTATTTTGCATTCTTCTATTATCTGATTGTAAAGCGGGGTATCCTACATGAAGCATATGGTCACTGTGCCGAGTCTGCTGCTTATCGCGGCAGGACTGCTCATTCACATCAAAAGGCAGCTCCGCTCTCTCACCGACAACGGATGATGTTATGATGTGCGCTCCCCTGATGGCAATGTCATCTTAAGCCCTATCGCACGGAAACATACACTTAATTCAGAAGCAAGCGCGTCTTGAACTCCCTCCGCCGCCAAAGGCGGCACCTCCCTCAGAGAGGGAGGCTATGATCGGCTCCCTCTCTGAGGGAGCTGTCTTAGTCAGCTTGCTGACGGTGACTGAGGGAGCGCCCCCGGCGCAAGGTACCTCTTTCAGAATTCTCTTAAGATGATAACATTGTCCCTGATAGATCAGCTATTTTTGTCAATCAGGTCGGCATAGCATTGCTGCGTGAGCTTCTGGCAGACCTTGTAGAAATGGTTGTCGTCAAAGGTGCCCCACGCGCCGCTGGTCATTACCACACAACCGCTCTTTTGCTTCTCATCGTAGCAGACGCTGGCGTAAACGCCGTAGGCGTTGCCGCCGTGATAATACATATCGTGTCCGGGGACGTAGTTGGTGCTTTTCTTGAAGCCAAGGCAGTAGCGGAACTTGTCATCCTTCATATACTCCTTTTCGACCTCCTTGACCGCCTCCTTCGACAGCACCCGGATGTTGCCGTACATTCCGTCATTGATGAAAATGGTGACCAGCTTGGCGTAATCCTTAGGACTGATCAACAGACTGCCCTGCGCCAATATGTAGGTGTCGCCCGGCGCCCTGATCTGTCTGTCCTTGACAAGCACGCCGCGGGAACGGTAAATCTTTCCCACCTTGTAGCACTCCGCGACATTGTTTTTGTCGTTGAGACTCTGTCCCCCGAACGCCGCGTCAAGCCCGAGCCGGTCGAACAGCACGGAATCCGTAAAGTAGATGTAATGCATATTGGTCACCTTTTCATCGAGCGAACCGACAATGCCGAAGCCGGAATTGCTGTAGGAGAATTCCTTGCCCGGCTTCTGGTTGTTGTAGCTTTTGAGATCGACGACTAAGTCCTTCAGCCTTGTACCGGCGTTGCTGCCCGTGTAGATGATGTATTCGTCGGCGAGCGAGGACGAGTGGTTGAGCAGCATGCGCGGGGTGATCTCCACCTCCGGGAACAGGGGATTGCGGAAGCGGAAACCGAAATAATCCTCCACGTTGCGGTCAAGGTCGATCCGACCCGCGTCCACGAGAGTCATGGTGGAAAGGGTGGAAATAATCTTGGAGAGCGAGGCAGGACGGAATTTGGTGTCGACATTGATCTTCTTGCGCTGCGCCTTGTTCGCGTAGCCGTAGCAGTAGGTGTAGGACACCTTGCCGTCCTTGATGACAGCCACGCCCACGCCCATGGCGCTGTAATCCTGACAGATTTTTTTAAGAGCCGTGGCAGTATCGCCCTTGATTTCCACCGGATTGTGCGGATCTTCCACTTTAGGCTCCTCCTGTCCTTCCTTCTCCACGTAATACTTGTCGATCCAACCGAAGCGGTTCTGCAGGTATTCGATGCGGTAGAAGTTGCCGCTTGTCTCCAGCACCTCGAATTTCTGTCCCTTGGTGACGGTATTCTGCACCTTTTTCTTGAAATTCGGCTCGGAGCAGATGGTGCCGTAGGTGAATTTTACGATGATATTGAAGCCGCTCTCCGGCTCCTCCGAAGAGACGTCGGCGACGTCAACGGCGCTCTCTTTGCTCTTGAACCAAGAGGAAACGACCTCGATGTAATTGATGCGGGAGCGCTTGAAGGCAAGCACCATGCTGATCGGCATGATCAGACAGAGTCCCACCGTGCCGATACCGCGAATGCGGTTGCGGCGGTAGAATTTCAGATACTTCTTCCACAGGCTCGCGCCGAACGCGCTCAGCTCCGCTTTGACGCCCTTTCCCTTGTAGGTTCTTTCATTGCGCATTTTTCGTATTACTTCCTTCATCTCCGTGTTTATTCAATATTATAGCAAAGTCTCCTTTCGATAGCAACACGAAAATTATTAAGAATTAAAAAAGCCTTCCAGTGGTTGTACCACCAAAAAGGCTCGTGGACATCGGACGTAGTAAAATGAAGGATTTATCCCTTGCTCTCGTAATTCCAGCAGTAGCCGTCAAGACTCAGTTCCTCACTTATATTGCTCCCGCAGTCGCCTCCGTTCCGGATATACTTCGCACAGCCGGCACATTTTTCCTCGACCTTCTCCGCAAGTCTTCGGTCGTATTCCTCACGGGAAAGCACCGTCACCTCACATTCACGGAAAACCGTCACCATTGCGGGATTGATGTATTTCACAGCCGTATCGCTTTCGACAAAAAAGGGATCCTTGCAGTGATCGGTTGTATAGTAACGCATGGCGATAAATTTCCCCGTGTTGGAAAGCAAATAGTCGGCAAACTCTTCCGGCGTGCTGACTCCTTCCGGATAAATGTACTTATCATAATCAATTTCCAATACCTTCATGCTTCGCTCTCTCCTTTTCTTTGTTTGAAACGGCGGCATCTGCCGATTTCCTGCTGTCCGTATTCACAATCCCTGATAATGCCGCAGTTTCCGTCAAGGCTGTATTCCTCGCTGACGAACCGGACACATTTAACGCATTGTTCCCTCACCGTGCGGTGAAGGGCGGCGGAATATTCCTCGCGGCTCATCAGCTTCTTTTCATATTCGCAGACAGACTTGACATACGACGGTCTGACGAATATCCTGCGGGTGTTTTCTCTGACACAGTAAGGATAATCCAGCATATCCACCGCGACAAATCCCGCGTAATTGGAATTAAAAAGGCTTGCGGCTGCCTGCATATCCGGCAGTTTATCGGTGACCGGAATACTAATAAACGCGTATTCATTGGGACAGAAAGCCGACATTTCCAGTTCGATGATTATTTCTTCGGTCATAATCCTCCCCCTGTTTCTCCGTCTGAATGGATTGTATATCTGTTCTGCTGCCAGGTCAACCTCTCACGCGCAATCTTAATATATTCTTTAGGAATCGGAACACTAAAACGCCTGTCTGCCGTATCATGCTGCGGCAAACAGGCGTTTATACTGAAATGAGAAATGTAAATCCTTACAGTCGGAAGAATCAGTCGCTAATCAGCGAGCAAACCGCGTTGGCATATGCCACCGGATCGTCCACGCCGATGCCCTCGATGAGCGAAGCCTGCGCAAACAGAACGTCGGTCAGCTTGGCAGCCTTCTCCTTATCCTCGGCGTAGGCCTTGGTGAGAACGGCAAAAATCGGGTGATTGGCGTTGATCTCCAGTATTCTTGCCGCCTTGACCTTCTCGGTGTTGGTGGGCATGGCGTTGAGCACCTTCTCCATCTCGAGAGAAATGCCGCCGTCGGAGGTCAGGCAGACCGGATGGGATTTCAGGCGTGTGGAGAGACGAACCTCCTTGACGTTCTCGCCCAGATGCTCCTTCATGAATTCAAAAAGACTCTTGTTGTCCTCGGCGGTCTTTTTGATTTCCTCCTTCTCGCCCTCGTCCTCGATATCAAGCTCCGCGTCGGAGACAGAACGGAATTCCTTCTCCTTGTAGCTGTGCATGGTCTTGAGCGCGAATTCGTCTATCTCCTCGGTGAGATACAAGATCTCATAGCCCTTCTCGCGCAGCATCTCGGTCTGGGGCAGCAGTTCCAGCTTGGCGGTGGATTCGCCGGCGGCGTAGTAGATGTACTTCTGGCTCTCGCGCATTCTGCCGACATATTCCTCCAAGGTGACAGGCTTCTTCTCGGAGGAGGAATAATAGACCAGCAGATCCTGCAGCAGATCCTTCTTCATACCGTAGGAGCTGTAAATGCCGAATTTGATCTGCATACCGAAGTTCTTGAAGAACTGCTCGTATTTCTCGCGGTCGTTCTTCTGCATGTTGAGCAGCTCGGACTTGATCTTCTTTTCCAGGCTGGCGGCAATCGCCTTGAGCTGACGGTCGTGCTGCAGCATCTCGCGGCTGATGTTGAGCGACAGATCGGGGGAATCGACAAGTCCCTTGACAAAGCTGAAGTAATCCGGCAGCAGGTCGGCGCACTTCTCCATGATCATCACGCCGTTGCTGTAGAGCTGCAAGCCCTTCTCATAATCCTTGCTGTAGTAATTGAAGGGTGTGCGGGAGGGAATGAACATCAGCGCGGTGTAGGTGGTCGTACCTTCTACATTCTGGTGAATGCAGCGCGCGGGATCCTCGTAGTCGTTGAATTTGTTCTTGTAGAAGTCCTCGTATTCATGCTCGGCAAGTTCTCCCTTGGTCTTTTTCCAGACGGGGATCATGCTGTTGAGGGTCTCGGTCTCGATATAGGTGGCGTATTCCTTGTCGTCCTTTTCCTCACCCTCTTCCCAGTCGCGGGACTTCTCCACGTCCATGGTGATGGGATAGCGGATGTAGTCGGAATACTTCCGGACGAGGTTGCGGATGCTGTAGGTCTCAAGGAATTCGTCGTAATTCTCGTCGTCGGTGTTGTCCTTGATGTAGAGGGTGATCTCGGTGCCGTGTTCGTCCTTCTGCGCGTCCTCGATCGTGTAGCCGTCGGCGCCGTCGGATTCCCAGCGGAAGGCGGCGTCGCCCTCCACCGACTTTGACACGACCACGATTTTCTTCGACACCATGAAGGCGGAATAGAAGCCCACGCCGAACTGTCCGATGATGTCCACGTCGTCGCCGAGGTCATGCTCCTGCTTAAAGGCAAGCGAGCCGCTCTTTGCGATGGTGCCGAGGTTTTCCTCCAACTCCTCGCGGGTCATACCGCAGCCCTTGTCGCTGACGGTGAGCGTGCGGGCGTCCTTGTCGGGGGTAATCTTGATGGCGAGGTCGTCGCGGCTGAGTCCCGCGTTGCCGGTCCGCATGGCGTTGTAATAGAGCTTATCGGTTGCGTCGCTGGCGTTGGAAATCAGCTCGCGCAGGAAGATCTCCTTGTGGGTGTAGATCGAGTTGATCATCATATCAAGCAGTCGCTTGGATTCGGCTTTGAATTCTTTCTTTTCCATATCTTTTATCGCATTCCTTTCAGATAGCTGATTAGCACTCTCGTGTGTCGAGTGCTAATTGATATGATTAATAATAATACCTGTATGCCAATATGTCAAGAGGGCAATTGTGAACTTTTTGTTTCCTGTCCGAATAACCGTTGGGTTCCGCCCTGATTTGCTTCGTATTCAATAGGGCGAGTTTCGTTTTCATTGTCATTGGCTCCGGAACACCGAGGATAATGATATGTTTATAGTAACTCCTTTTGAGGAGCTTTCCATTCTTAATTATATCTAAATTTGCTATAGACAAATTGACAATAATGTTGTATTATAATGAGTAACTATATTTCAATCAAATAGGTACAATGAAAATTGTGAAATTCCAAATCAGAAGGAGGGTTATTATATTGAAAAAAACATGGTTGATAACAGCTGCCCTGTTGACAGCGCTATCTTTGCTTTGCTCCTGCGCAAGCGGAAACAATGACCCCGATCAGCCGCCGCTCGCAAGCAATTCGGTCATTGTCGCAGACGACTCCATTCCGGAGGGCATCTCGCCCAACATTACCGGCGTCGTCACCAGCATTACCGAGGTGCGGGAGGGAATATCCGTTCTGGTGGAAATACCCGACACAAAAAACACATTTTCCGACAACAGATACTATGTCACCCTGACCGGCAAAACGGTAGTGGAAAATGCCGATAAGACACGCTGCCAAGACATCCATGAGCTTGCCGCCGGAGATACCGTTTCGGTATGGTTCACAGGAGGCTCCACCGGCACGACGCCGGAATACGCCGTCGCCCATGGCGTCCGCATTACGTCAAGGGTGGATGATCTGCTGATGACGGTGCGTCAGGGCGAGAGCATCATTATGGCTTCCCCCACCGCCGGCGAGGTCACATCGACCGACGTCAGGCCGCTTCTCTACGGCTCCTATATCATCACCGACGGCAACGCCAGTCTGACACTTGGATTTGCCACAGCGCCCGTCAGCGTGACAGCCTCGGCTGTGTCATCCGAAAACGGCGAAACCGTCTATCTGACGGGCAGCGTCAACGAGTTGGAGCTGCCGGGAACAATGAAGCCCGGTGAATACACCGTCACCGTCAGGGCGGAAGGCGCTGAGAGCGCGGACTATTATCTCTTCATTCTGAGTGTCAGATAAAGCCCGCCAACATTATTTATCATCAAAAGGATTGATCGCAAATGAAAAACACCGAAAAAATCATGGACAAAATTGTGGCTCTCTGCAAAGGCAGAGGCTTCGTATACCCCGGCTCGGAGATCTACGGCGGGCTTTCCAACACATGGGACTACGGTCCTCTCGGCATGCAGCTCAAGAACAACATCAAGAACGCGTGGCTCAAGAAGTTCGTTCAGGAAAACAAATACAACGTCGGGCTTGACTCGGCGATTCTGATGAATCCCCAGACATGGGTGGCTTCGGGACACCTTGGCGGCTTCTCCGACCCGCTGATGGACTGCAAGGAATGCAAGACCCGTCACCGCGCCGACAACCTCATCGAGGATTTCGACGGCACCAACGTCGCCGGCTGGACAAACGAGCAGCTGGTTGACTATATCAATGAAAAGCAGATTCCCTGCCCCAACTGCGGCAAACACAATTTTTCCGACATCAGGCAGTTCAACCTGATGTTCAAGACCTTCCAGGGCGTGACCGAGGACACCAAGAGCGAGCTTTACCTCCGTCCGGAGACCGCGCAGGGTATCTTCGTCAACTTCGCCAACATCCAGCGCACCACCCGCCGCAAGGTTCCCTTCGGCGTGGCGCAGATCGGCAAGTCCTTCCGCAACGAGATCACCCCCAAGAATTTCATCTTCCGTGTGCGCGAATTCGAGCAGATGGAGCTGGAATTCTTCTGCAAGCCCGGCACCGATCTGGAATGGTTTGAATATTGGCGTGCCTTCTGCCGCGACTGGCTCTATTCGCTGAACATCAGTGAGGAAAACCTCCGTCTGCGCGACCATTCGCAGGAGGAGCTGTGCTTCTACTCCAAGGCAACCACCGACTTTGAATACCTCTTCCCCTTCGGCTGGGGCGAGCTGTGGGGCGTTGCCGACAGAACCGACTACGACCTCACCCAGCACATCAACACCAGCGGCAAGAGCCTTGAATACTTTGACCCGACCACCAACGAGAAGTACATTCCCTATGTCATCGAGCCGTCCCTCGGCGTGGAGCGTCTCTTCCTCGCCCTGATCACCGAAGCCTACGACGAAGAAGTCGTTGACGCGGCAAAGAACGACGTCCGCGTGGTGCTGCGTCTCCATCCGGCACTGGCGCCCTTCAAGGCAGCCGTCCTGCCGCTCTCCAAAAAGCTCACGCCCGCCGCGGAGGAGATTTACACCGCGCTGTCGAAGGACTTCATGGTGGACTTCGACGATACCGGATCCATCGGCAAGAGATACCGCCGCGAGGACGAAATTGGCACGCCCTTCTGCATTACCGTCGATTTCCAGACCGTCGGCGACGACAAAACGCCCGCCGACCACTGCGTCACCGTCCGCGACCGCGACACCATGGAGCAGGTGCGCATTCCGATCGACCAGCTGAAAGACTTCCTTCAGGAAAAAATCTCATTCTGACAGACAAAATCTCAGTCCTTGCTTCAATCGCGGGGACTGAGATTTTTGATTAAAAAAACTCTTGACAATTCCCCGCAAAGCGTGTATAATAATTCTTGCCCTTTGCGGGAGTAGTTTAGTGGCAGAACCTCAGCTTCCCAAGCTGATGGTGTGGGTTCGATTCCCATCTTCCGCTCCAATTCCTTCATCAACATCCGAGGCTTTGGCTTTCGGATGTTTTTTCGTTTGGAAAAACGGGCATCCGGCGCGCCGTCATCGCCCTCCGCTTTTGGAAAACCCGCCGGAGCCTTCCGCCGATGAACCTGAAAAATGACCCGCACTGCGTCAGTTGACGACATGCGGGTCATTATCATTCTATTAGGAACAGCCAATAATCAGGCTGCCATCAAGCCAGCTTGCAGAAGGAACCGAGTACCCATCCCTTCACGTCGCTCTTGTACTGAATCTGATACCATGTCCTGCCCTTTTCGTCCTTCTTGGTCGCGAGGTACTTGTACTTCTTGCCCTCAGAGGTGGAGCCGACCTTCTTGGCGGTAATGCTGGGGGATTCGCGCACCCTTACCGGA
This sequence comes from uncultured Eubacteriales bacterium, assembly GCA_900316495.1. Classification (GTDB taxonomy): domain Bacteria; phylum Bacillota; class Clostridia; order Oscillospirales; family Acutalibacteraceae; genus RUG762. Next base: position 1,865 of record ONDC01000041.1, on the reverse strand, counting down.
CTTTCGATAATCTCAACCTGCTTCGCCGCCTTCTTCGCGGAGGTGGTTGCCTTTGTCTCCGCCTTTATCACCTCGCTCAGTGAACCCAGCACCCAGCCCTTTGTCTTGGAGGTATACTGAATCTGGTACCACTTGTTGCCCTTTGCATCCTTTTTTGTCGCCAGGTATGTAAAGGTCTTCCCCTTCTTGACAGAACCGAGCTTCTTGGCGGTCTTGCTCGCCGACGAACGGACAACAACCGTTGAGCCGGTGATACGCACCTTTTTCAAGACAGTCTGTGTGACGGATGTCGTGGAGGAGGTCTCTCCGCCTGTCAGCTTTGCGTAATCAGAGAGAATCCACCCCTTCTTGCCTGTCTTGTACTCGATCTGATACCACGTCTTGCCCTCCGAGTCCTTTTCTGAGGAAAGATATGGATACTTCTTCCCATTTTTGACGGTGGTCAGCACCTTACCGCTGATGTCTGCTTTGGAGCGGACATTGAGCACCGTAGCGGTGATCTCCGCCCGCTTTGACTCCTTCTGGGTTGTGGTCTTGGAGGTGTTCTTTGTGTCGGCGGTGGTCGAAGTCGTTCCTCCGTTATTGACAAGCTTGCTGAGAGAACCAAGCACCCACCCCGATTTGCCGGAGGAATAGCTGATCTTGTACCAAAGACGGCCGTTTTCATCGGTGTCGGAGGCGAGATATTCATATTTTTTGCCCTTGTTGGTTGTCGCCACTTTCTCGCTCTTGAGGCTCGCCTTGGCGCGCACGTTGACCGGACTTGCGATTATCACGACCTGCTTCCCCCCCGTCTTGGAATCGGTCTTGGAATCGGTCTTGGAATTGGTCTTGGAATTGGTCTTGGAGGCAGTCTTCCCGGGCTTCTTCACGACCTTGCAATAGGTGCCAAGCAGCCACGCCTGCCTGTCGTCACTGTAATGAATACGGTACCATGTCTGCCCGTCACGGTCCTTGGTAACCGCCATGTAATCAAACTGCGCGCCGATTCTGGCAATTCCGAGTACATTGCTCGTCAGACTCGCCTTTTCGCGGACATTGAGCAGCTTCGTGTTGACCTCCACTCTGCCGATTTCCTTTTCGTCCACCGTTTCGGAATAAGCGGATGTGACCCATCCCTTCTTATTGTCCGACAGCTTGACTTGATACCAGCGGACGCCGCTTTTGTCGTTTTTCTCTCCGGAATAAACCAGCTGATTGCCGTAATGCACCTGCTTGATGAATTTGGAAGAAGTACCGGGATTTTCCCTCACGGCAACCGGTTCTCCCGTAATATTCACATATTTCGGAGCTGCCAGCACATTGAATGAGGACAGACACAAAAACGATGCCGCCACTATCAAAGCGGAAATGATTTTTTTAATGTTCTTTTTCAAACAGATCAACCTTTCACCAAAAATAATAAAAAATACTTTCTTGACTCCTATTATATCAGCTATTTCAAAAAAAGCAACATCAAATCTATTACCTATTATATCAGCTATTTCAAAAAAAGCAACATCAAATCTATTACATCTTGTCTCCTGGTCGAAAATGTTAAAAATCTAAAAGGTTATTGACATTAATGACTGCCAAATGATATAATATCAGTTGATTTTGTAAATACGGATAGGCTTTCAAACGGCATTTATTCGGCAAATAAAATATCAGGAGGTCAATATTTTTATGCAAGCTGTAATATTAGCGGCGGGAATGGGAAAACGCCTGAAGGAATTAACCAAGAACAACACCAAATGCATGGTAAAAGTCAATGGAATCTCCCTTATCGACCGCATGCTTCATCAAATAGAAGCCCTTCACCTCTCCCGCATCATTATCGTAGTGGGCTACGAGGGGAAAAAGCTGATGGATTATATTGCAACACT
>ONDC01000080.1 GCA_900316495.1 uncultured Eubacteriales bacterium | reverse complement strand
GCAGCCGACCAATCAGTACATTATCCTCGGCAAGCCCGTGACGGTCTCCCTGACTGCGACAGGCAACGGCCTGACCTATCAGTGGTACTTCAAGAAGAAGGGGCAGTCCTCCTTCAGCGTGTGGAGCGGCAGAACCCACGCCAGCGAGACCTGTACGCCTAACGCATCATGGGACGGCATTCAGCTTTACTGCATTGTGAAGGACAGCAACGGCGCTTCCAAGCAGTCCAACACCGTCACGGTCAGCGTGCTTTCCATCTCCACGCAGCCCGTCAGCCAGACGATCACCCTCGGCAATCCCGTGACGCTCTCGCTGAAGGCGACCGGCAGCGGTCTGACCTATCAGTGGTATTTCAAGAAGACCACCCAGTCCTCCTTCAACGTGTGGAGCGGCAGAACCCACGCCAGCGAGACCTGCACGCCCAACGCGACATGGAACGGCATTCAGCTTTATTGCCTTGTCAAGGACGGCGCGGGCAATTCCGTCAAGTCTGACGTTGTGACGATCACCGTCAAGTAAGCAGACGGAACCTGCTTTTCGCAATTGACCGTTGACAGCTAAAGAATAAAAAAGGGCTTTGCCTTTGAACCGGTTTTCTCACCGGTCCGGGGCAAAGCCTTTATTTTGCAATGGAATTTATTGCTTGTCGCCTAAATCGTGCTTGATCTGTGTGGTGCTGATTTCCGGCGTGCGGGAGAGATAGACCACCTCGCACCCTTCTTCGCGCAGGAAGTCGAATTTTCCCTTCCAGTCGTCGCCGATCACGAAGGTGTCGATGTGGTACTCATGCACGTCGCTGCGCTTCTGATCCCAGTTTTCCTCGGGGATGACAAGATCGACGTAGCGGATGGCTTCGAGCAGGGACTTGCGCTGTTCATAGGTGAAATAGCATTTTTTGTGCTTCTCGTTCCAGTTGAATTCATCGGTGGAAAGGCATACCACCAGATAATCTCCCAGAGCCTTTGCCCTTCTGAGCAGGTTGATGTGTCCGTAGTGCAGCAGATCGAAGGTTCCGTATGTGATAACTCGTTTCATAGCTTGTATGTCTCCTTTGTATGAGCTGTAGTAGATATATCTATTGTACCATATTTTTCAGAAAAATCAATCATATTGCAAAAAGATAACAGGTAAAACCGCCATGCTTCGCGGCTGCCTGTTATCTTTGAGGGGAAGATATTATTTGATATGCGTCACCTGACCGATGAAGATCGGCAGATCGCTCTCATTGTCGATGATCATATAGACAAACGGGCGGTCAAGAGAGACGACGTTCATCAGGATGCCTTTGGTGTTCATCTCAACGGCGGTGACCGCGCCGGCCTTGGTGCCGCGTTCATCGACGTCGATTGCCGTTTTGTGAATGACGCGGTTGATGAAGAGATCGCCCGGCTTTACGTCCGCCATCCCGGAAAAATCGGCTGTTGTCTCGTCAAACGCGTCTGTCATGCCCGCCTGTTTCAATATGCCGCTCAGCTCGACGGAATATTCCGCGCTGAATTTTGGAATAATGGCAATGACGGATTGCTGCTCCTCGGACTGAATCTGCGCCGCTATCTTGGCATACGATATGGTTCTGATATACTCCTCTACAGAAGTACCCTCGTCCGGCAGCATGGCGACAAAGCTGTAGCCCGCCGCATAAGGCTTCATAAAGCCCTTTGCTTTGCCGTCGTCGAGATAGCAGAATTCCTCCGCGCTCATCATGGAGACAGTTTCGGTTTTGCCGTCTATGTTGGTAAATTCACCGTCATGAACTTGATCCTCGCGGTAAATCTGCTTCCACTCCGCGTCAAAGGAAAGCGCGTTGATGAGATACATCACCGTCCGGTCGGGAATCTCGTCGAGAACCTTCCGAATCATGCCGCCGGTGTTGTCGGATACCCATTGGTTGATGTCAGCGAGGGTCTTGTCATCAAATTTGGAGCTGAAAATATCTGTGCCGTAATAATCGGCATTGGTCTGCAAAAATGCCTTCTTGAAGTCGAGAGAATTCTCTCTGAGCCAGATGGAATTCGCCGAGGCGAACCGCGCCTTTTCATCGGATGGCAGACTGTTGAGATACGCGCCTAAATATTGGTTGAACTCGTCCCTTTTCAGCGGAAGAACGCTGTCCAGACTCCATGAGACGGGACTGAGTGTCCGGTTCATCTGATTAAGCGTATTGCCCTCCGCGCCATTCTGCGTCATGGCAAGCGCTGTCATGACCGAGAGCGGGGATACCAGCGTGTTTTCCTTGGGGGTTTTCGCGGCACATTGCCGGAAGAGCATGAGCGCAAAATCACTGTAGTCCCGTTCAAAGATCCGCTGCCTGTCCGCGTTCTTTTGGAAGGAAAGCGCGTCGGGAGACGGGCTGACATTTGCCATGAGATCAGTTGTGCTGTCGGAAAGACCGTTTCTTCCTCCCTCGTTTTCGCTCCCGCAGGCGCACACACCTAACAGCATGGCAGCGGAAAGCGCGGCGCAGAGCGCCCTTCTGAGAATGGATTGCTTCATGTTGAGATGTCTCCTTTCCTTTTTCCTGTTATTTTATACATTTGCCCAAAAAATGAAACGAGAGTGAAGAGCAATTGACCTGCCTCTTCACTCTTTTAGCTTCACTTTTTACTCAGTCCTTCTTTGCCGCCAGCAATGCGACCTTGTCGCCGTCCACGGAAAGCAGACCGCCGGTGACATTGACCACATGCTCCTGCGGGTCGCCGTCGTGGTCGTGGGTGACGTAACGCGCAGCGCAGGGAACCGTGACGGCGATTAAGGGCGCGTGACCCGGCAGCACAGCCATATCGCCCTCTGTCGTGCGGACGTACAGCGCGCTGACCCTTCCCTTGAAGGAATCCCCGTCGGGGGAGGATATTTTCAGCTTGAAGGTGCTGATATTCTTGGAAACGTCTGATTCGCTCATTTTGCCGCCCTTTCCGCCTTGGCTCTGACCTCGTCGATGGTGCCCGCGAAGAGGAACGCCGATTCGGGCAGCTCGTCGCATTCGCCGTCGATGATCGCCTTGAAGCCCCTGACCGTTTCGCTCAGCGGAACGTAAGTGCCTTCAATGCCGGTGAATTTTTCCGAAACATGGAAGGGCTGCGACAGGAAGCGCTGAATCTTTCTGGCGCGCTGCACCAGCTTCTTGTCCTCGTCGGAAAGCTCATCCATACCCATGATGGCGATAATGTCCATCAGCTCCTTGTAGCGCTGAAGAATGCGCTGCACCTCCTTGGCGACGGCGTAATGCTCCTCGCCGACCTTTTCGGGGGAGAGGATGCGGCTGGTGGATTCGAGAGGATCGACAGCCGGGTAAATGCCCTGCGAGGCAATGCTTCTGGAAAGAACCGTCGTCGCGTCGAGATGGGCGAAGGTGGTCGCCGGAGCCGGGTCGGTCAGGTCGTCGGCAGGAACATAGACCGCCTGCACGGATGTGATCGAGCCTTTCTTGGTGGAGGTGATGCGCTCCTGCAAGGCGCCCATTTCGGTCGCCAGCGTCGGCTGGTAGCCGACGGCGGAGGGCATACGTCCCAGCAGCGCCGAAACCTCGCTGCCCGCCTGCGTGAAGCGGAAAATATTGTCGATAAAGAGCAGAACGTCCTGATTTTCCCTGTCGCGGAAGTACTCCGCCATGGTAAGACCGGAGAGCGCCACTCTCATTCTGGCTCCCGGCGGCTCGTTCATCTGACCGTAGACAAGGGTTGTCTTGTCGATAACGCCGGACTCCATCATTTCATAATAAAGGTCGTTGCCTTCGCGGGTGCGTTCGCCCACGCCGGTAAAGACCGAAAGACCGCCGTGTTCCTTGGCGACGTTATTGATCAGCTCCATGATGAGAACCGTCTTGCCCACGCCCGCGCCGCCGAAGAGTCCGATCTTGCCGCCCTTGGAATAGGGGCAGATGAGGTCGATGACCTTGATGCCGGTTTCAAGAATTTCGGTGGAGGACGCAAGCTCCTGATAGCCGGGCGCAGGACGGTGAATGTTCCAGCGTTCCTTTGTTTCGGGCGCGGGCTTGTTGTCCACCGTATCGCCCAATACGTTGAAGATTCTTCCCAGCGTCTCGCGTCCCACCGGAACGCTGATGCTGCCCTCGGTATCGGTGACTTCCACGCCTCTCTGCAGGCCGTCGGTGGAGGACATCGCAATGCAGCGGACAATGCCGTCGCCTATGTGCTGCGCCACCTCGACGGTGAGCTTCTTTTCTCCTATCGGAACGGTGAGGGCGTTGTTAATGGCGGGAAGGTGTCCTTCCCTGAACCTGACGTCAACGACAGGTCCCATTACCTGCACCACAACACCGGTGTTTTTTTCAGCCATTTTGTATCATACACTCCAAACTTAAAAGACTTCACTCTTCACACTATAATTATCTTCCGCTGCCGGCGACGATTTCGGTGATTTCCTGCGTGATGGCTCCCTGACGGGCGCGGTTGTAGGTCAGGCGCAGATCGTCGAGCATTTCGCGGGCGTTGCGTCCCGCGCTGTCCATTGCCATTCTGCGGGCGGCGTTTTCGCTGGCAAAGCTCTCCCGCACGCCCCACATCAGCATTCCGTAGACGTATTCCACGACCGCCGCGTTCATGACGCTCACCTCGTCCGGCTCGAATTCAATGCCGCCCGCGCGGTCGTTACCGGTCTTTTCAAAAGGAAGCAGCCACTTGATGGAGGCCTCCTGCGTCATCATGGAAACGTAGTCCGTGCTGATCATGCCGAGACGGTCGTATTTCTCCGCGGTAAAATCCTCGCAGAGCTTCACCGCCAGCGCGTGTCCCTGCTCACAGGTATAGCCGCCGCAGAGAGTCATCTCCCCGCCGAAGCGTTCGCAGGCACGCTTTCCGATGCAGATTATTTCCGCGTCGGGACATTCCTCCGCCGCCTTGAACACGTTGGAATTGTAGCCGCCGCAAAGTCCCCTGTCGCCGGCAATGACGATCAGCCGCGTGCGTCCCTCGCCCTCCGTGCGCATATAGGGACTGCGGTGACATTCCGGACAGGAAGCCAGCGTTTCGGTCATGATCTTCAAAGCCTCGGCGTACTGACGCGCTTTGAGCATATCCTCGCTGGCGCGGTATATTTTGGACGAAGCCACCAGACCCATTGCCGTGGTTAAATGCAGCATGGAATCCACGCTCCGGATGCTGGAACGAAGGCTTTTGATGTCGGCGCTCATTCCGTCACCTCCGCATATCGTCGAGAGCGGATTTCAGCTCGGCTATGTCGGATTCGTCGAAGTGGTTATGCTCGATCCTGTCAAGCCATTCTGCGTGCTTATCCTCCAACAGCAGGAAGAGCCGCTGCTCATAATCGTGTACCTCGCTGACGGCGTATTCGTTGAGATAGCCGTTGATGACCGCGTAGACGATGGCAACCTGACAGCCCGTGCGGATGGGCGAATTCTGCTTTTGTTTGAGAACCTCCACGATTCTCTCACCGAGAGCCAGACGCGCCTTGGTGTCGGGGTCGAGATCGCTGCCGAACTGTGCGAAGGACTGCAGCTCGCGGTACTGCGAGTAAAGCAGCTTCAGCTCGCCGGCGACCTTCTTCATGCCCTTGAGCTGTGCAGAACCGCCGACACGGCTGACCGAAATACCCGGGTTGATGGCGGGAATAACGCCCGCGTGGAACAGCTCGGTTTCAAGGAAGATCTGTCCGTCGGTGATGGAAATGACGTTGGTCGGGATGTAAGCCGAAACGTCGCCCTCCTGCGTTTCGATAATCGGCAGGGCGGTAATGGAGCCGCCGCCGTATTCGGGCGCAACACACGCGGCTCTTTCCAACAGACGGGAGTGAAGGTAAAAGACGTCGCCGGGGTAGGCTTCACGTCCGGGGGGTCTGCGTATCAGCAGGGAAATGGCGCGGTAAGCGACCGCGTGCTTGGAAAGATCGTCGTAGATAATCAGCACGTCCTTGCCCTGCTCGCGGAAGTATTCCGCCATGGCGCAGCCGGCATAGGGGGCAATGTACTGCAGCGGCGCGCTCTCCGAAGCCGAAGCCGCAACGATGATGGTGTAATCCATCGCGCCCTCGTCGGTGAGCTTCTGTGCGAGCTGCACCACCGACGAATTCTTCTTGCCTATGGCGACGTAAATGCACAGCACGCCGGTGTTCCGCTGGTTGATGATGGTATCGGAGGCGATTTCCGTCTTACCGGTCTGTCGGTCGCCGATGAGCAGTTCACGCTGTCCTCTGCCTATGGGGATCATGCTGTCAATCGCCTTGATGCCGGTTTGCAGCGGCACTGAAACGCTCTTGCGTTCGATGATGCCGGGAGCCTCGGATTCAATCGGGCGTATGCTTGTGGTGTGAATGTCGCCCTTGCCGTCGATCGGCACGCCGAGGGCGTTGACAACACGCCCGAGCATTTCCTCTCCGACCGGAACGGAAAGCACCTGTCCGGTGCGCTTGACGGTTGTGCCCTCGCAGATGTGGTTGGTATTGGCTAAGATGGCGACCGAAACGGTCTCCTCCTCCAGATTCTGGGCAAGACCCACGCTGCCGTCACTGAATTCCAGCAGCTCGCCCGCCATACAGTTCTTGATGCCGTAGACCGTGGCAATGCCGTCGCCGACCATGACGACGGTTCCTGTCTCGGTCATCTCTATTTTGGATTGGTAGTTGCGTATCTGTTCCTTCAGAATGTTGCTGATTTCCTGGGGTTTTCTGTTCATTCGCCCATCACTTTCCTTATGTTTTTCAGCTTGTTTCTGAGGCTGCCGTCAATGCGCAGCCCTTCAATGTCCACTGTCACGCCGCCCAAAAGCGCGGGGTCGGTTCTCCAACGGATATTGAGCCTGCAGCCGCTGAGAGTTTCCAGCTTCTCCTGAAGCCTGTGCTGCTGGTCGTCGTTCATCATCACCGCGCTGACAACCTCGGCGCGGGCGAGACCGGCGCTGCGGTTGTAGAGCTTTTCAAATTCGCTCACGCAGCCGGGGAGAAGTCCGGCGCATCCATGCTCGCACAGCAGCGAAAGGAAGGACATGACGTATTCCGAAAGCTGCCCCTCAAACGCCTGCTGCACGCTGGCAATGCGTTCGGAACGCGGAATGGCGGGAGAGGCGAGGAAGTCGGCATATCCCGGAGCGCCCTCAAACACGCTCTCGATGAAGCGCAGTTCTTCAAGCGTCTCCTTTTCGCTGTGGGTTTCACGCGCCAGTGAAAACAGAGCCGCGGCATATTCCTTACTCGTCGCTCTCATGTTATTCACCTATTTCAGAAATGAATGAATCGATCAGATCGCTGTGATCGGCTGCGCTGATCTCTCTTTCAAGCAGCTTGCCTGCGATGGCTGCCGACACGTCGGCGACCCTGTCCCTGATATCGTCTTCCGCCTTGCGTCGCTCCGCGTCCGCCTCGGCTCTTGCGCGATCCATCATGCGATCCGCCTTTTCGCGGGTATCGCTCAGAATGGCGTTGCTCTGGCGGTTGGCGCTCTCGACGGCGCTGCTGACAATGCCGGCGGCTTCCTCGTCGGCTGCCGCCATTCGTTCCTCCCACTCCGCCTTGGAACGGAGCGCGTCGCTCTTTGCCTCGTCCGCCTCGTGATAGCGGGAATCAATGGCGGCCTGACGGCTTTTCAGCACGTTTTTGACCGGCTGGTAGAGGAATTTTTTCAGCATAAGAAAGAGAATCAGCAGATTGCAGAGAGCTATGACGATATGCCAGATGTTAATTGAAATGATTTCCAATGACTGCATAACGCGTCACCTCAAATTGTTTGTTTTATTGCCTTATTTGCCGACGGCTTCCAACAGAATGTTGACAAGCATTCTGGGAGCGACGAAAATCAGCAGGATAGCGATAACGAGAGCGTAAAGACCTGTCGTTTCCGCGACGGCGCAGCCCATGAGCATGGTAGACGTGACGCTGCCCTTGGATTCCGGCTGACGACCGATGGCTTCACAGGCGGCGGCGACGGCGTTGCCTTCACCGATACCGGGGCCGATACCGGCGATCATCGCGCAGCCCGCGCCGAGTGCGCAGCATCCTAAAATAATACCGATTGCGAGTTCCATGTTACATTACCTCCGAATTTCTGATAAGCTTTGTTTTCTTGCTGTTTTTTAGCTTCTGTCTTTTAAAGTATTCTTCAGCGGGGAAGCCGCCCGCTACATACAGCATGGTCAGCATGGCGAAAATGAACGCCTGCAGACACCCGCTGAATATGTCAAAGTAAACCGAGAACACCGCCGGAAGTCCTATTCTGAAAAGCGGTATTTCTCCGAGGAATCCCGGCAGCCAGCCGAGAACCAATTGCGAAAGCCCCTGCAGCGCGGTCGCCAGCAGCACGGAAATGACCGTGCCGGAGAGGATATTGCCATAGTGACGGAACGCCATGGAAACAGGGGTGGCGAATTCGCTGATGACGTTGAGCGGCGCGAGGAAGGGCACCGGCTCCGCGAAGCTCTTTAAGTACTGAACGGGACCGCACTTCATCTTGTAATAGGTGATGAGGAAAAAGACCAGTATTGCCCACCCGGCGGTCACATTGAGGTCGGACGTGGGCGGGAAGAGTCCCGTGAGCGACAGCAGGCTGGAGAATGCCGACAGTCCGAGAACCGCCCCGATGAAGGGGGCGAAGTCGGCGAAGTAATCGCCCATATTGTCCTTGACGAGCTTTTCGGTCATTTCCACGATCCACTCGGCGAGGTGCTGACGGTTTTTATCCGGCACAGCCTTCAGTCCGTGCGTCAGATAGCGGCACAGGAAGAATAGCGAGATCAGCACCAGCCATTGATTGACCTGCGTTTCGGTGATGGGAAGTCCTCCGAGCGGCAGCGGAATGGTGAAGAAGATATGCGCGCCGGATATTTCCACTCCTTCCGCAGCGGGAATGAACAGAATTTTCAGCAGAGCGCCCACCGCGATCGGCGCGATCATTCCAAGAATCAGCAGCCCGTCGGTCAGCTTGAAATTATTTTTCAGTTTTTCCATTTTTCTATAACACAACCCTTCAGAAAAAAAGAATAACGAATAAAGAATAGTGAATCATGTCGGAAGGCGCATACGCGCCTTGAAAGATAGATTATTGCTTTTTCTTATCCAGAAACGGCCTTAACATAATGGCGATTCTTGGAAAGAACAGCGAAAGAATGACGGCGTAGCCGTTGAAGCAGGGCAGGGCAAAGCCAAGCACCGCCACCACCAATTGCATCAGCAGACGCATGGTCTGTGAGAGCCTCATGAGGTCGGACGCGGGCTTCTTTTCCTTTGCGACCGCCTTCTGCACGGTGATTCCCATGAGGAAGAAATTACCCACGGCGGTGACCGCGCCAAGCAGGTTGCCGAGCAGCACGGTGTAATCCCAGTGCATGGCGATCAGGAACCCCGCCTGCAGCAGCAGGCTGAGAATGCCCGTAACCGACGCGATGTAAAGCGTTTCTTTCCTGACCGTCGGGTCGATATTTTTCAGCCATTCGCGCATTGGGCGCACCCTCCTTCCCGCGAAATGCTTGTTAATCCGGACTATTATACATGATTTGCCGCTTCAAATCAATAAAGTTATTGT
>ONDC01000022.1 GCA_900316495.1 uncultured Eubacteriales bacterium | reverse complement strand
TCGCTGGTGTTCATGGTGATTTACAACGCCGCCGGCGCGTTCCTCATCACCAAGCGCGACGTGAAGTGATTTTTTTCAGAATGAATGACGCATATCAAAAGGGCTTTGCTCAGGCAAATTGGTCTGAAGCAAAGCCCTTTTTGGGGGAATGGGGGCATTTTTTTATTATTGTTTTTTGCGTTTACGATAAGAATAAGTGGAAAAGAGGGCTAAAGACCGGAAAAAGTGGGCGATTTTTTATCATTGCATCAATTTTTTCTTTTGTTTTTCTGATTTTGCCTGACCCGCAAACATTGACTTTATGACAAAATTATGGTAAAATACCTTTACTATTGATTTTCAGAGGCACGAAGGCGGATTCCGCTGTTCCCGCGCTTCTGCAAGGAAGGAGAACCCATGAAAGCGAAGTTTTCAGATTACCTCGGCTCCATCAAGCCGGGGCTTAAGGAAATGATCCGCATTCTGCGGAAGGATTACGATTATGTCAGCGTCCTTGCCACCGATTCCCGAGGGCTTGCCGTGAGAATTTCCCAACGCTCCCGCAGCGTCACCGACGATACCATGACCGCCGAACGCGGCATTGTCGTCCGCGTCTGCAAGGGGGGACAGTACGCCGAATACGCCTTCAACCAGTTCGATCCTGCCGCGCCTGACAAGGCGGCGGCGGAGGTTCGCGGCGCACTTGAGGCGCAGCTCGTCATGCTCAGGCTGGCGGGCGTCAAAACCTACCGGACGCCTCTGCTCCCCGACGAGGAACAGTCCCTCTTTGTCGAAAAGGAAACCCAGCAGCTCCCCGAAACCGCCGACGTGAAGGCGTTGGTGGAAAAGCTGGGCGGCATCTCGGACAAGGCGATGACGCTCAGCGAATTCGCGGTGGAATGTATCGTTTCCGCGCAGTCCACCCACATCTGCAAGCTCTTTCTCACCGAACACCGCGACCTCTCCCAGAGCTACGTCTACAGTGAGGGCGCGATCTTCATGATCGTTAACCGCGAGGGCAATACGCAGGTGGCATATGAAAGCGTTTCGGGACTGTGTGGCCCCGAACTGTTCGACACGATGGAGGGCAAGCTGCAGAAGGCGGTCGACACCTGTGCCGAGCTGCTGGACGCGGAGAGAATTCAGCCGGGCGAATACGACATTATCGCCTCTCCCGAGGTTACGGGTCTGATCGCTCACGAGGCGTTCGGACACGGTGTGGAGATGGATATGTTCGTCAAGAACCGCGCACTTGGCGCCGAATATATTGGCAAGCGGGTGGGCAGCGACATGTGCACCATGCACGAGGGCGCACTCTGTGCCGAGAATGTCACCTCCTACGCCTTTGACGACGAGGGAACCCTTGCCGGCGACGTGACCGAGATCGATCACGGCATTCTCAGAACCGGCATCTGTGACGCGCTCAGCGCGCTGCGTCTTGGTGTGCAACCGACCGGCAACGGCAAGCGCGAGAATTTCGAGCATAAGGTCTACACCCGCATGACCAACACCATGTTCGACTCCGGCACCGACAGCTTGGAGGATATGATCGCCTCCATCGACCACGGCTACCTGCTGGAGGGCATGGAAAGCGGCATGGAGGACCCGAAGCACTGGGGCATCCAGTGCATTATCAAGATGGGACGCGAGATCAGGGACGGCAAGCTCACCGGAAAGGTTGTTGCCCCCATCATCATGACCGGCTACGTGCCCGATCTGCTGGGCGGCATTTGCATGCTTTCGCCTCACCGCGAGGTATTCGGCTCCGGCGGCTGCGGCAAGGGCTACAAGGAATGGGTCAAGGTTGCCGACGGCGGCCCCTATCTTAAGACGAAAGCGAGGCTGGGATAATGCTGAATCAACTTGTTGAAATACTGAAATCCTCCGGCGTTTACGGCTGGGAAATCAGCGACGTGAAGACAAACGGATGGGAATTCTACTTCATCCGTCACGAGCTGGATCAGCACCGCGTCAAAAATGTGGAGCACATCACCGTCAAGGTTTATCAGACGGCGGACAACGGGGAATCGCTTGGCTTTGCCTCGGCGGAGATTGCCCCCACCGCCTCCCGTCAGGAGATGGAAAAGTTGGTGAGCGATCTTGCTTACCGCTCCACGCTCGCCAAGAACCGCGCCTTTACGCTTACGCCTCCCACCGATGAACAATTCAGCGAGGGCAAGGCTTCGGATATCGCCGATATTTCCGCCGATTTCATCCGCACGATGGCGGAGCTTCCCGAAACCGACAGCGAGGACGTGAACAGCTACGAGATTTTTGTCTCCGATGTGATTCATCGGCTCATCACCTCCACCGGCATCGACGAGACGGAGCATTATCCGTCCAGCATGATCGAGGTGGTGGTCAACGCCAGACGCGACGGACACGAGATAGAGCTTTACCGCAATTATACCAGCGGCACCTGCGACGCGGCGGGACTCATGCGCGACCTGACCAGAACCATGGCATATGGCCGCGACCGTCTGCTCACCCAGCCCACGCCTGTCAACGGCACCTGTGACGTGCTGTTCTCCGGGCGTGACGCCTGCGCCATTTACGATTACTTTGCCACCCGTATGTCGGCCTCCATGATTTACCGCAAGATCAGCGATTACGAAATCGGCAAGCCGATCTGCGACCGATTCGAGGGGGACAAGGTGACTGTCACCGCCCTGCGTGAGCTTGCGAATTCCTCTGCCAACCACGCCTTCGACGAGGAAGGCTCCGTCATCCGCGACACGGTTCTCATCGAGGACGGCGTGCCGAAGCAGTACATTGGCAGCCGGATGTTCTGCTGCTATCTGGGCATCGAGGATTCCTTCATTCCCACGAACCTTGCCGTCACCGGCGGCACCGGCAGCCAGGAGGAGCTTCGCTCCGGCAGGTATCTGGAGGTCGTGGAATTCTCCGATTTTCAGGTGGACGAGATCACCGGCGACATCTTCGGAGAAATTCGTCTTGCCTACCTTCACGACGGCGACAAAACCGTTCCCGTCTCCGGCGGCTCCATCTCCGGCTCGATGAACGACTTCATCCGCACCATGCGCATGAGCAGCGACAGCACCCAGTACGATGATATGCGTATTCCCTCCCTGACCCTCCTGCACGACGTCACCGTCACAGGCGCGGAAGGCTGAGGTTTGGGTGATTATGACAGAGCATAAGATAGTTTTCGGTGACAGCAGAAGGATGAGCATGATTCCTGATAAATCGGTACAGCTCATCATCACCTCTCCGCCATATTGGCAGCTGAAGGACTACGGAAGCAGCAATCAGATCGGGTTTAATGATAGCTATGAGGAATACATCAACCATCTCAATCTTGTCTGGCAGGAATGTTATCGTGTGTTATCCGACGGCTGTCGTCTGTGTATCAATATCGGAGATCAGTTTGCGCGTTCCGTTTATTACGGAAGATACAAGGTCATTCCGATACGTACAGAAATCATCCGATTTTGTGAAACATTGGGAATGGACTATATGGGAGCCATTATCTGGCAGAAAACAACCACGATGAATACCTCTGGTGGCGGGGCGATCATGGGGAGCTTTCCATATCCACGAAATGGTATTCTCAAAATGGATTATGAGTTTATTCTGATCTTTAAAAAGCTGGGGAATGCTCCGAAACCATCGCCTTCACAAAAAGCCGCTTCAGCATTGACAAAGGAGGAATGGTCACAGTATTTTTCCTCACACTGGTATTTCAGTGGAGTAAGGCAACATGAGCATATTGCCATGTTTCCGGAGGAATTGCCAAAAAGACTGATCAAGATGTTTTCATTTCTCGGAGAAACTGTTTTAGACCCCTTTGTGGGAAGCGGAACTACTTCACTTGCTGCAAAGCATCTTGGACGCAATTCCATAGGATATGAAATCAATGCCGATTTTAAGTCAATCATCAGCGAAAAAATCCTTGAATCCCAAATAACGTTGTTTGATGATACCTGCAAGCTGACCTTTCTCAAAGATGATGATAGGAAATTCAGTCTTGCATCTCTTCCTTACCAGTTTTCCGATCCTCATAGAATGGATAAAAAGGTAGATGTCAAAAAGCTGCAATTCGGCTCAAAAATTGACAGAACAGATGGAAAACGCGAGGAGCTTTTTACCGTAAAACGAATCATATCACCCGAAAAACTTGAATTAAGCAGCGGTCTCATCGTCCGGCTTTTGGGAATCAAAGAAAATCCGCAATTCCGTGAGCAGGCAATCGCATTTCTGCAGGACAAATTCAGAAAGCGGAGAGTTTTCTTAAAATATGACAACGTTAAATATGATTCTGATAATACCCTCTTGTGTTATGTCTACCTTGACAACAAGACCTTTATCAATAACCACCTTGTCAGAACAGGTTTTGTCAGTGTAGATACAGAACTGGATTATTCCTGCAAACAAAAATTTGTCAATTCTTTTCCCGCTTAACAAAAAGCGACGATTCTTTTTGGTCGTCGCTTTTTATACTTTATTCTTCTACTTCTATTTCAAAACCTGTTTTCTTCTTCGTGTAATAAATCATTTTCACATCAATGCACTCAGAAAGCCGTCCCATGGTTTTGTAGGTTGACGGCTTAACAGAATACGCTGTATGGCCGACATAACCGTCAATGCCTCTTGCTTCTTCGTCAGGCGTAGCAAGTCGGAATGCTTCTCCTTTCATTTCGGACAGCGACGCAAGAATCGCCTTCTGGATATACAGACCGTTAAAGGTTTTACACATTACAAGATCCTCCACCCACTGCCTTACCATCGGTTCATTTATCATTGCAATGGCATTTTGTAAATTGACGATCTGATTGTAGATTTTTTTCGTGGCATTTTCAATTGCAAGAAACATTATCGTTCTATTTAAAACACGACCGGCAGGGTATTTTCAGCCATACCCTGCCGGTCGTTTCAATAATAGATTTTGAAATTTAAAACAGCTTGCCTTTTTTCTTTTTGCCGAGCCTGGAAACGTCGCCGCCCATGCTCTTTTCTAATTGGAGAATGAGGTCGCGCTGTTCGTTGGTGACGCTCTTGGGAACCGCCACCGTAAAGTGAACGTACTGGTCGCCCTTGCTGCGGGAATTGAGACGCTGAATGCCCCTGCCCTGCATGCGGTTGATGTCGCCGGGCTGTGTGCCGGCGGGGATTTTGACCTTGACGTTGCCGTCGAGGGTGGGAACTTCGATCTCGTCGCCCAGAACAGCCTGACCGTATGTAATCGGCTGCTCCATATGCACGTCATAGCCGCGGCGTTCAAAAACAGGATGCGGACGGATGCCCACCTCGACAAACAGATCGCCGGAGGAGCCGCCGTTGCTGCCCTGATCGCCCGCGCCGGAAACGCGCACCTGCTGCTCCTCGTCAATGCCGGCGGGGAATTCCACCGTCTTGGAGCTGACGACGCGCACCTTGCCCATGCCGCTGCATTTCGGACAGCGATGTTCGATGATCTTACCGGTGCCGCGGCACTTCTCGCAGGAGTGCTGCGACTGGATCACGCCGAAGGGCGTGCGCTGGTTGACGCGGACAAAGCCCGTGCCGCCGCAGTCGGGGCAGGATTTGGGCGATGTGCCCGGAGCCGCGCCGGAGCCGCCGCAGTCACTGCAGGTCTCCACGCGCTTGTAGCTGACCTCCTTGCGGCAGCCCTTCGCCGCCTCTTCAAAGGAAAGCATGATCGACTGACGGATGTCCCCGCCGCGCCGGGGCGCGTTGGGATTGGAGCGCGCGCCGCCGCCGAAGCCGCCGCCGAAAAAGCTGCTGAATATATCGCCTAAATCGCCGAAATCAACGTTGTAAGCGCCGCCGGGACCGCCCGCGCCGAAGTTGGGATCAACGCCGGCGTGACCGAACTGGTCGTATCTGGCGCGTTTTTCGCTGTCAGAAAGAACCTCGTATGCCTCTCCGACCTCCTTGAATTTTTCCTCGGCGGCCTTGTCGCCGGGGTTGAGGTCGGGATGGTATTTTTTGGCCATCTGGCGGTATGCCTTTTTTATTTCATCCTCCGAAGCTCCCTTTTGCAGTCCGAGAACCTCGTAATAATCTCTTTTTGTATCTGCCAAAGCAATTCCCTCCAGGAAGTGTGGAGTGTGGAGTTTGGAATGTGGAGTTTCGGAAGGCGCTTTTTTTCTCCAGGCGCCTTGGAATATTTATGTTCACATTTCCCCACCGATAGCACAAGAAGCGCTCCGCACAGAAATAACCTTATGTTTTCAGCGCGAAGCGCTCCTGCACTATTCTCTATTCTTTATTCTCTGTTCACTAAGTGAACGAAAGTGACCGCTTTTAGTTGTTATCGACGTCGTTGTAGCCGCCGTTGCCGTCCTCGAAGTTGGCGTCATAGGCGCCGCCCTGCGGTGCGCCCTGTGAACCCGCGCCGGCATCCTTATAGAGCTGCTCGCTGAGCTTGTAAAGTTCCTGCTGAAGAGCTTCGGTCTTGGCCTTGACGTCGCTGGCGGAGCCGGTGTCCTTGATGGAGCGCAGCTCGTTGACCTTGTCGCGGACAGCGTCCTTGGTGCGGTTGTCCACCTTGTCGCCCACCTCGTCAAGCAGCTTCTCGGTCTGATAGACGACCTGATCGGCGTTGTTGCGGATGTCGACCTCTTCTCTGCGCTTTGCGTCTTCGGCAGCGTACTTCTCCGCGTCCTTGACGGCTCTCTCGATGTCCTTCTTGTCCATAGAGGTAGAGGAGGTGATGGTGATGTGCTGCTCCTTGCCGGTGCCCTTGTCTCTGGCGGAGACGTTGACAATGCCGTTTGCGTCTATATCAAAGGTAACCTCGATCTGCGGAATACCTCTGCGCGCGGGGGCGATGCCGTCCAGATGGAACACGCCGAGCAGCTTGTTGTCTCTGGAGAATTCGCGCTCGCCCTGCAGCACCTTGACCTCAACGGAGGTCTGGTTGTCGGCAGCGGTGGTGAATACCTGCGACTTCTTGGTCGGAATGGTGGTATTTCTCTCGATGATCTTGGTGCAGACCTCGCCCATTGTCTCGATACCGAGGGAAAGCGGAGTGACGTCAAGCAGCAGCAGGCCTTCGACCTCGCCGCCTAACACGCCGCCCTGAATGGCAGCGCCGAGCGCGACACACTCATCGGGATTGATGCCTTTGAAGGGCTCCTTGCCGGTGATCTTCTTGACTGCCTCCTGCACGGCGGGGATTCTGGAGGAACCGCCGACCATGAGCACCTTGTCGATCTGACCCACAGAAAGTCCGCTGTCGGAGAGCGCCTGACGCACCGGTCCCATGGTCTTGTCGACGAGATCAGCGGTCAGCTCGTTGAACATGGCTCTGGTGAGCGTGAGATCAAGATGCTTCGGACCGGTGGAATCGGAGGTGATGAAGGGCAGGTTGATCTGTGCGGTGGTCATGCTGGACAGCTCGATCTTAGCCTTCTCAGCGGCCTCCTTGAGTCTCTGCATGGCCATCTTGTCGCGGGACAGGTCGATGCCGTCGGTCTTGCGGAACTGCTCGCAGATCCAGTTGATGATTCTCATATCGAAGTCATCGCCGCCGAGACGGTTGTTACCGGCTGTCGCAAGAACCTCCTGCACGCCGTCGCCCATTTCGATGATAGAGACGTCGAAGGTGCCGCCGCCAAGGTCGTAAACCATGACCTTCTGATCGGTTTCCTTGTCGATGCCGTAGGAAAGAGCTGCGGCGGTAGGCTCGTTGATGATTCTCTTGACGTCGAGACCCGCGATCTTGCCGGCGTCCTTGGTCGCCTGACGCTGCGAGTCGGTGAAGTAGGCGGGAACGGTGATGACCGCGCTGGTGACCTTCTCGCCGAGGTATGCCTCCGCGTCCGCCTTGAGCTTCTGCAGGATCATCGCGGAGATTTCCTGCGGGGTGTACTTCTTGCCGTCAATGGTGACGGTGTGGCTGCTGCCCATCTCTCTCTTGATGGAAGAAATGGTTCTGTCGGGATTGGTGATCGCCTGACGCTTTGCGACAGTGCCGACCATTCTCTCGCCGGTCTTGCTGAAGCCGACGACGGACGGAGTGGTTCTCGCGCCTTCGCTGTTGGGGATAACGACGGCTTCGCCACCCTCGATAACTGCTACACATGAATTGGTTGTACCTAAGTCAATACCGATTGTCTTTGCCATAATGAATTCCTCCTGTAATCATGCCCTTTTTGGGGTGAATTGTTTGTTAATAATGAGATAAATATATGTCAAACAGATCGCATCAAGCGGTTCATCCGGAATGACCGCGCGCTGCTTTCCGTCAGTTTGCCACCTGCACCATAGCGGGGCGGATCACCTTGTCGCCGAGCTTGTACCCCTTCTGAAGCACGAGCGCGATCGCGCCGGACTCCACGCCCTCTGCGTCAACCGTGCCGACGCAGTGATGTATATTGGGATCGAATGCCTCTCCCACCGCGCCGAACGCTGTGACATTCAGCTTTTCAAAGACCTGCTGCGCCTGCGTGTTGATCATCTCCACGCCCTTGCGCATATCCTCAGCGGAGGCGTTTTCCGCTGAAAGGGCGCGTTCCACATTGTCGATGACCGGCAGCAGCGCGGTGACGGTGGAAGCGGTCGCGTCCGAATAGATAGCGTCCTTTTCACGCTGCGAGCGTTTGCGGAAGTTGTCATATTCCGCCGCGAGTCTCAGCTTGACGTCGTTAAGCTGCTCCAGATCGCCCTTGAGCTTTTCCGCCTCGGATTTGGCGGCTTCAAGCGCCTTCTGCAGCGCGGGAACGTCCGCCTGTTCCTTTTTCTCCTCGGATTTGCCGCCGACTTCGTTTGTCTCAGCCTTTGCCGGTTCCTCCCTGACAGGCTCGGAGGGCTTTTTAACCTCCTCTGCCGCCGGTTCTTCCGGTTTCTTTCTGTTGTAGAATGCCATTCCTGACAGCCCCTTTCAAATTTGTGTAAGGTATAGAGCGGGGAGTGACGGCGGTCAACGCAAATGCCGTTGTCCTTGACCCGCGCTCCGATGTGAGTTGTAATCCTGTCTTTCGGTTTTCGGAAAGCGGCGTGAACGCACCGCGCTTCATTCACCCAGCACCTCGCGGAGCATCTTTCCGACGGCTCCGGCGAAGTAGTCGATGTAGGGGATGAGCTTGGCGTAATTCATGCGGGTGGGACCGACGACGCCAATCCAGCCGGCTGTCTGCCCGCCTCCGTAATAGCGCTCGGTAATCATGCCCGTTCCCTCCAATTCGGGTCGGTGGGATTCGTTACCGATGAGAATGCACGTCCTGCCGCTGTTGGCAAAGCCGTGCCCCTCGCCTAACAGGTCGGCGATGGCGCCGCGCTTCTCCATGAAGTCCATGATGCCCGCTAACTGCCATTCCGCGAATACGCCGCGCGCCAGCATGCTTGACTGCCCCTCCATGATGACCTGCATCTCGGAGGATTCCTCAATACATTCCCTTGCCGCCGCGAAGAGCGGTTCGAGCAGCTCCCAGAGATCGCCGTTGAGAATCGCCGTCTCGGTGAAGAACTGTTCGTCCATGCTTTCGGTCGGAATATCCGCAAGCCTTCCGCGAAGCCGCCGTCGGAGCACTTCCACAAGCTCGGGCGTCAGCTCCGGCTTTAACCGGCAGACGCGGGTTTTGAGCGTCGCGGGGGAGATCATGATCAGCAGCATGACCGAATGCGTACCGATCAGCATCAGTTCCGCGTTGGTGACCTTCGGGTGCTGGTCGGTGGGATTGGTGACAACGGCAAGCAGTCCCGTCTGCTCCGCAATCAGCGAGGCGGTCACCTCAAGGAATTTGTTCGGGTCATAGCTGAACGCCTTCAGACGCCTGTCAATTTCGCCCTGCAGCTCGAGGGGAAGCTCGTGACTGCCCATCATCAGATGATCGACGTACAGCCGATAGCCTCTCTGAGAGGGGATTCTGCCGGACGAGGTGTGCGGCTGCTCCAGATACCCGCTTGCCACCAGCTCCGCCATATCGTTGCGGATGGTGGCCGACGAAACCGAATTCTGCATGGCCTCCGCCAGCGCCTTGCTTGCAATCGGCTCACCCGTGAGAACGTAACTTTCGATTATCGAAGCCAGTATTTTGAGTTTTCTTGCCCGTGGCTCCATGTAATCAGACCGTCCTTTATCTATGGAATGATCGCTTGAAACTTCAGCGCTCTTTGCATGAATTAGCACTCTCGATGTCCGAGTGCTAATTCATGCTTATAATTTACCACTTCCAAGCGGGATTGTCAAGAGGCAATTGTGAATAAAATGTTAATCTATCATTATGCTTTTCTGAATAAAACCATTATTTGTAAAAAACTCATAGGTTCTGAATAAAAAATCAGGCAAAGTGCCTTATAGAGAGAAAAACAAGCCGGAATCACGACCGACCCCGGCTTGTTCTTTGTTTCAGCGCGCAGCGCGGAACCAACGGTGCGTACCCTTTGCCTTATAAAAACTCCGCCATGGAATCCGCCATGCGTTCCTCGATGTCGATGAGCCTGCCGGTGATCTTCTGCGCCTTTGCGTCAGCGAGGGAATACTCGTTGAGATAACCGTTGAGCGATTTGACGCCCATGTTGCAACCATCGGTCATGAGATCGGCGACGGTCTTGTCGCTGGGATCGACCGTGAGCATGACGTTGGTTTTGAGCCACGACATTCCCTTGGCAACCGGATGAGGCTCCTTGGTGTCGCAGTTATATTTCAGCAGAAGCTCGTGTGTCTCGTCGCCGAGATCGGCGTGTTCGCGGCGGCTGTTTTCCAATATTCCCTTCAGGCGGCTGTCGTGTACCTTTGGCAGCACCTCGTCGATGGAGCTGATGCCCATTTTTATGCCGGCGTTGCATTCCCGCAGCAACTTTTCCGTGTCGTCGTGCTTCTTGTTCTCCGTGTTTTCAACGGACCCGTTCTTTTCGGTAGATTCCATCAAATAAATAACTCCCTTCAAATGATGCTTTCGGCATTAGCATTTGCGGGAGTGTGTGGATTTATGCATGATGTAAAAAAAATAATTACTCAAATTCAAAGGTTACAATGCGCCCCTCGGCGAGGGAGCGGGGAACGTCGATCACCCTCTGGTTGTCGGAGCCGCGGAATTTCAGCTCCAGATTGCGCTGTTCAAGGAGAAAGGGTCCGTCGATGAGTATGTCTGTCTGACGGAGAAGCGCGTCGGTCGCAGGATCAGACTTCGCCCTTTCCATCAGCTGCTCGAAGGTGTAGCCGGAGTATACCATAATATCCTTGCCTGCGGCGTGCGCTTTTTCGGCAAGCACCGCAAGCGGGACGGGCTGCTCGAAGGGATCGCCGCCGGAAAAAGTCATGCCCCTGATCAGTGGATCCTCCATCATTTCGTTGAAGAGGTCGTCGGTATCGACAAGATAGCCGCCGTTGAAATCATGGGTCTGCGGATTGTGGCAGCCCTTGCAGTTGTGGCGGCAGCCCTGGGTGAATACGGTATAGCGGAAGCCGGGACCGTCTACCACGGATTCGGGTACAACGCCGGCGATTCTCAGCCTTGCCATCTGTTCTTCCTCCTTTGTGTGAATTATACAATTTCCAGCCGTTGTTCCCCGTAAAAGTCGCGGACAAGACGGACGCGCAGTCCGCCGGGATCGGGCAATCCCTTGACGCGGAGCAGGTATTGAGAAAAATTCATCGCGCAGAGAACCGACATCCCCGGCGCGCTGAATGACGAAAGCAGCCGCAGGCGAAGCATATCGCCGCCGCTCCCGCAGGTCAGCTCCCATGAGCCGTCGAGCGCCGAAAGCATATGGGGACATTGTCCGCTCAGCCAAAGATATTCGGCGCAACCGAGCCGCGCCCTTATCACGGCGGCAAAAATCATTCCTCCCGCGGCGAGCAGCGCCGACGCGGCAAGCAACAGCATGAAGCCCCGCCTGTCCGCGCTGAGGGAATAATACCTTATGCCGGAGCGAAGGCAGAGGAACGCAGGTGACATCATCAGCACACTGACGACCCCGCGCACGGCGAGAAGGACAAGCTCTCCCGAAAGAATGACCGGCAGATCGGGGCGGGGGAGACTACCTTCTGAATGCGCCCGCAGGAATCCCGCGGAGAGAAGGTACATCTCACGCGCAAGAGCGCCGCGCGTGGCCACCGCAGTCAAAGCGGCAATGACCGCGCACAGTGCGGTCGTTGTTGCCGGACGTCCTCCGTCGGCAACAACGTAAAGCCAGCCCGCCGCTAAAACAGCGCCGAGTGACAGCATGTATTTCAGACAGAGAAAGGCGATGGCAGCCCGCCGACCCTCCGCCTGACGATAGGACAAATGAAGCGTACCTGACAATTCCAACAGCGACAATGACACCGACCCCCTTCGGACACAGTACTGCAAATTCATTTTCTGTCCGAAGAGGGCTGATTATACATGGGAATTATCTGTTGTAGGGATTTTCCGGGGCGTCGTCTGTGGGATCCCAGCCACTGTGAGCCTCGTCCTTAATCCGTTCGGGAATGATCTCCGGCACGGTGCCTGCGGGGGCGGTTTCATCCACCACCTGAACCGGCGTTCCGACGGGACAGTTGTCGTATATCCATTTACTGTCGCGGAAGCAGAGACGTATGCAGCCGGAGGAGGCGGGATTCCCTAACTTATCGTAGGATGAATTAGCCATGGTTCCGGGGTTTTTCTTGCCATAGGGGATGGAGTGGAAGAGATACCCATTGCTGAATGAGGAGGCGTATTGGGTGTAGCAGTTGCCCACCATAAAGCGCCAGCGGTACTTGGCTCTGATGGAATAATCGCCAAGCTTGGTCGGAGTAGATGCTTTTCCCGAGGAGCAGGAGAAAACCTTGGAGGGGTTTCCGGCGGAGTCGTACACGACGACGATCTGGCTGGGACGGTACACCTTAATGTGATAAGGAGAATCGCCTGTGTTGACGTTCTGACTCTCGTTGCCCTGAGCGGAAGCAGTATCGGACGACGTCTGACCGCTCCCATTGGTGGCGGCGGTCGTTGCGGCTTGAGAGGAGACCTGTCCGTCATCCGAGCTGACAGGCTCGGCGGAATCGGAGCTGACGGCTTCTCCGCTCTTTTCCTTGTCTCCGTCGAAGAATCCCGCAAACCAGGAATAAGCGTTTTCCGCATGTGGGGAGAGCTTTTGAAGCAGTTCAGTCATACTGCCTTCCGGCATGAATACGATCCAGGCGAGCGCACACGCAAGCAGGACAATCAGCAGCAGCCGCAGCGCAATGCCGACACATCCGCTTCCTCCGGATTCCTCGTCGTCTTCGGCGTCAAAATCTTCTTCTGTTACAGCCTGCTGCCTGACAGCCTGCCTTCTTCTGAGGTTTTCCAGGTTTCTGGCATTTTCCTTTTCCAGCTCGACGTTGGCAAATTCACTGTTGAGCAGGTCAAAAGCGTCGTTATTATTGTTTGACATATCGTCAACCTCCCTGAATACGGGAATTTATCGGTTGTTGGCCTGCACCGACTGGACGAGTGCGCTGATGGCTCTGCCGAATTCGGCCCATTCCGTAGGGAACCGGGCCTGTCCGGAGGAGTGCTTTTCACTGCCGTTCTGGGAATAGATGTCCACGCGCCAGCTGATGCCGTCGCGCTGTGAGGGGAAGCTGTTCCGCCAGCTGAGAATATCGATTTGCTGCAAGACGGAGAGAAAG
Source organism: uncultured Eubacteriales bacterium (assembly GCA_900316495.1). Classification (GTDB taxonomy): domain Bacteria; phylum Bacillota; class Clostridia; order Oscillospirales; family Acutalibacteraceae; genus RUG762. The sequence goes on along the minus strand of ONDC01000022.1, from coordinate 10,092 downwards.
CTCAAGAGATCAGCGCGGTTGGCTTTCAGGAAGGGAAGCTCCTCTTCAAAGGAAAAATTATCAAAGTTTCTGATTGCCTCGCCGTTTTCATCGTACGAGATCAGCTCGACGAATTTTCCGCCCTGTGCCTTGAGATTCCTTCTTTCACCCGCAAGATCGCATATCTCGTCATGCTGACCGCACATGACCTGTTGATTATCAAAATCGACCCAGATGTAATTGACGGGAGGAGAGACGTTCCAGACGGCGAAAAAAAGCTCGGACAGTCTGCCGTATTCCTTATTGATATTGATCGGTTCGGACAAATTGATCACTCCAGAGAGATAGTGTGAATTTTTATGTTATCTGCTGATTCATTGCATCTGATATTTTATTTTACTCCTTTTACGTCGAAATATCAAGTGTCTGAAACGCATGAAACTTTAAACTTAGTATTAATTTTACAGAGAAAACGGAATTTGTCATGGGTATTAGTTTGACATAATTGTTAAATTGAGTATCAGCTGATTGACTTTACCTTTTTGTTGTGTTACTATTATTTTTATGCAGTAGAAACAAGTCAGACGGTCAAAGGGGGAATTGATTTGAAAAAAAGCATTGTTTTGGCCCTGATACTTATGCTGATGATCCTGGAGTGGCCGGCGTATAACATTTTCAGATACAACGACATCACCGCGCAGGCGGAAAAAGCCGGAGCAGATACGTCCGGGGCGGCGGAGCTTCTCAAAACCTGGGAAAAATGCAGCGTCGAGGACGCGCAGCACACAATTGACCTTACGGACGAGGAATATCTGAAGCAGCAGACCGAGAATAATATCAAAAAGGAAATTGAGGATACCATCAAACAGATCGAAAAGGGCAAGCTGACCTATCGCGAGCTGTTTTCAGACGTATATGTATGCGGCGATTCTCTTGTCGCCGGACTCAGCGCCTTCGGATTGATTAACGGCAATCACCTGATGGCGAGAGTCAGCGCAAATCTGAAGGATCTCAGGGAAAACCTGCCCCGAATCAAGCGGGCAAAACCCAAAATCCTCATTCTCCATTATGGCATTAATCACATTTCCTCCAAAAAAGAGAAGGGACAGCAGTTTGCCGACAACTACCGCCGCCTGATCAGACAGATCAAGGAGAGCTGTCCTAAAACCAGAATCATCATCAGTCTGCTCTTCCCTGTCGATACCAACATAGCCAAGGACCCGAAATTCAAGGGGGTCAACAACTTTAACAAATGCATGAAAAAGATGTGCGAAGAGGAAGGAATTGAATACCTGGATAATTCTTCTCTTGCCGAACAATGCAGCGAATATACCAAGGGCGACGGAATACACATGGAACGCGAGTTTTACACAAAATTCTGGGGAAAGCATATCATCAGGGAGTTGAGAATTTACAAATGAATAGACCGAGAATCATGGCGATCATTTGCGCCGCGCTGACGGTGGTGTTCGTGTTGCTTGTGACGCACAGTGATCCTGTGAGCGGAAGGACAGCCGACGAAATCGCAAAGCAGCTTACGCAGTCAGACATTTTTGATACCTCGGGTCTCGTGTTAAGAAGCGGGGGAGAGTTCAAAAAGACATTCCTTTTATCAGCGGGCGATTACGATGGGGTGGTGTATTATTCCGCCGACTCGATCATGGATGTGAGAGAACTGCTTGTTGTGCGCCTGAAGGACAATTCCCAGGCGGAGCCGCTGATGGAGGTATTACAAAAGCGCATCGAGGACAAGCAGACGTTATTCAAGGGGTATGCGCCGGAGGAGGAGGCCCTTCTGAACGGCTATGTGCTTCAAAGCGCCCGAGGCGTCGTCCTGTTTGCGGTTTGCCAGAATTCCGAGAGGGTTCTTGCGGCATTCAAGGAAGCGCTTTAGCAAATAATAATTTTATTATCGGAAGGAATCAAGGAATAAATGGTTTTCAGCAGCGCAGTTTTTCTGTTTATCTTTTTGCCGGCGGTGCTGTTGCTGTATTTTCTACCGGTCTGCTTCTGGAATCGCAGGCTGGAGGATCATCGCAGGAATCTTGTGCTTTGTGCGGCGAGTCTGATTTTTTATGCGTGGGGCGAGCCGGTCTACATCATTCTGATGCTGCTGAGCATCGGCTTTAATTTCAACGTCGGGCTTGATATTGAGCGTTGCTCAGATGATCCCAAGACCAAAAAACGCATTCTGATCGCTGCCGTGGTATTCGATCTGATGCTGCTTGGCTTCTTCAAATACAGCAATTTTCTTATCGGCAATGTCAATGGTCTTTTTTCGGCGGATATTCCGCTGATAAAGATTTCTCTGCCGGTGGGCATTTCATTTTACACATTTCAGATATTGTCCTATGTTGTGGATGTATACCGCGGGCAGGTAAAGGCGCAACACAATATTGTTTCCTTTGCTATGTACATTTCCATGTTCCCACAGCTGATCGCCGGTCCCATTGTGCAATATTCGGATATTGAAAAGCAGCTGTTCGGAAGAAGGCACACGCCCGAAAAGTTTCTTGACGGCGTTTTTGTATTCATTCGCGGTCTTGGCAAGAAGGTGATATTCGCCAATGCCATCGGAGCGGCGCACACGGAGATTCTTTCCGGAGGGACGGAAGGACTCAGCGCCGCGACGGCGTGGCTTGCCGCAATCTGCTACACCATGCAGATCTATTTTGACTTTGGCGGCTATTCCGATATGGCGATAGGACTTGGCAGGATGTTCGGGTTTGAATTCATGCAGAATTTCAATTTTCCCTACACTGCCACGAGTATTAAGGATTTCTGGAAGCGGTGGCATATTTCTCTGAGCGGATGGTTCCGGGACTATGTCTATATTCCGCTCGGAGGCAGCCGCAGAGGAACGTCAAGAACCATCCTGAATCTGGCGATCGTTTGGAGTCTGACCGGTCTGTGGCATGGAGCTGCGTGGAATTTCGTGGCGTGGGGGGTCTTTTACGGCTTTCTTCTGATACTGGAAAAGTACCCGCTCGCAGGTATCTTACCCAAGATCCCCGTCTGGATCCGACACATTACAACCATGATCATCGTGATCGTGGGATGGGTGTTCTTTTCCTGCGAGAGCATCGGAGAGGCGTTTGACCTGCTTGGAGCCATGTTTCTTCTTAAAGGCAATGCCGCGTCGGATGCGCAGTGGGTGTATTATTTCCGGGGCTGCGGATTCCCGCTGCTTCTGATGAGTCTGAGCGCGTTTGGCGTTTTTGCGGGCATTCCGAAGCCCCGCAACAAATATCTCAGTGCCGTAGGGAGCGTATGTGTCTATGGCGCTGTCATGGCGCTTTGCGTCGTTTGTCTGGTGAGCGACACCTACAACCCCTTCCTTTATTTCAGATTTTAATTGCTTTTTCAAATTATGGTATGAAAGCTCGTGATAGGATCAATGCAGAACGACAGAAACAGCATCCGACAGACAGGGAGACCGTCTCAGTCTGAGAGGTATTCTTCCGGACGGCGGGAACCTCCGCGCAGCCGCGAGAATGATTCCGGACGGCGGGAACCTCCGCGCAGCCGTGAGAATAATTCCGGACGGCGGGAACCTCCGCGCAGCCGCCCGGATGATTCCGGACGTCGGGAACCTCCGCACGCAAATGTGCAGGGAAGTGGGGAGAAGGAGACAGGAAACAGGGCGTATTCCCTGTTTTGTCTGGCGTTCTGTCTGGTATTTTTTGCGTTTATAACCGGCGTAGCTATTCTGGGGATAAAAACGCCTGACCGTGAAAAATCCGAAAGTGAAAATCGTATGCTGCGCCAATTGCCTACAGCAACCTGGGGTACGATCACTGACGGCAGTTACATGCGTGATCTGGAAACTTACCTCACGGATCAGTTTCCTTACAGGGATCAGTTGGTTGCCAAAAAGACGCTGATCGATATGATGACCGGAAAGCAGCGCATCAACGGTGTTTATCTGGGTAGCGATTCTTATCTTTTTGACGGGCAGTCGAAGGCGGATGAGGATGATCTCAGCAACAAGCTCAACTCGATCGTGAGGTTTTGCACATATGAGGAAAACGCAAAATGCTGTGTTGCCATTGTGCCGAACGCGACGTATGTACTGGCTGACAAGCGCCCCTATGGCGCCCCATTCGATGATCAGGGAAAACGTCTTCAGCAGATCAATGAAATCCTGATCCGTTCCTCTTCACAGAGCGGAGCCGTTATCTCTCCTGTTGACTGTGCCGCGCCTCTGATGAAGGAGCTTGATTTTCAGAAATACTACCGCACTGACCATCACTGGACGACCCGCTCGGCGTATGAAGTGTTCGGGACAATTGCATCGGCATTATCACTCGATACTTCCGGAGTCAATTATGAATTTGCCACTGTTTCCGACAGCTTTCAGGGAACGCTTGCTTCTTCGTCTGGACTGCATCATATAAAGGATTCGATTGAAATATGCTGGCCGAAGGATTTTTCTGGAAAGTATGTCATCGAGTATGAAGCGGAGCAGGTCAAGCGCACCAGCTTCTTTGTGTCCGAGAAGCTCTCGGGGAAAAATCAGTATGAGGTTTTTATGGGTGGGAATTTTGGCAAGATTATCATCAGCTCTGACACCACCCGAAAGAAAAATCTGCTGCTCATCAAGGATTCCTATGCAAATTGCGTGATACCAATGCTGGTTCCTTATTTCTCCAAGATTGTCGTGATCGATCCGCGCTATCTTAACGATGACCTTTCGGATGTGATTCAGGATTACAGCTTTACGCATATTTTGTTTCTCTATAATCTCAATACCTTTCTGGATGACACATCGCTTGTGGACGCCATCAGTATACGTCTTCCGTCAGCCGAGGCGGTATCGAATGATCCGGCGGATTGAAGCATCAGAAGAGACAATTGATCAGGCAAGCCCGTTTCCGACAGTCGGAAGCGGGCTTTTTGGGTGGAAAAAAGTATGTTTCAGGGGGGGACGTTGCTACTGTCTTGTTTTGCTACAGATGAAATAAAGCACCTGATAGCTATCGGAAACGGTGCGGAGCAGCTTTTTGGCTGCCTCTGCCTTTTCGTCGTCAAGATTGGTGAACGGATCGTCCATAATCAGCATGGGCTTTTCCTCCCGGAACATCGCGTCCGCGAGTCCCAGCCGGAGACAGATGCCGGCGAGATCACGGAATCCGGTGCTGAGCGACTTGATTTCCCGCTGCTGTCCCAGCTCACGCACCGTCAGACGCACCTCCGCGTCGATCAGGTAGCTGTCGGAGGATGCTCCTGTGACGGTCTCATGGTACTTCTTGAAGGCTTGGCAGACCGGATCGACATATCTTGCCACCATGGTCTCCTTTGCCTTGCGAAGAAGCTCTCTTGTCCTGAGCAGGCGTTCATATTTCCGTGTTTGTTCCGCCAGCATTTCTGTTTTTTTCAGCAGTAAGGCGGAGTCGCTCTCCCATTCTGCGTACCTGGCATATAAGCTGTCTCTGGACTGTCTGAGTGTATTGATCGAGTCGCTGATCTCTTCCGCTTTCGTGATGCATTCGCTGATTTCCTCGCTGATGGCTTCAAGGGAGGGAATCTGTTCACCGTCTATCGAGCGCAGGACAGTCATGTCGTGGCTTTGTTCAAATGCGGACAGTTGGTTTTCCGCTTCCGCCTGTGCGGCGGACAGGCGGTTGCATTCCGCAATGCCGACGCGCATGGCCTCCAGCGTCTCGTGAATCTCGTTATGACCGCCGAAGCCGTACCGTTCAAGAAACTGTCCGATAGCTGTGCCCTTGGACTGGCAGACCTGTTCTGCGCTTTCATATTTTCCGCGCTTCTCGCAAAGTGTTTCGTATTCCGAAAGCGTTTCCTTAAGCCCGTAAAGCTGGTCTGAGAGATGGTCCGCGTCTGGCTGAACCCCGTATTTCCCGAGAAAGTCCCCTATACTTGCATACAGCGCCGTGAGATTGCTTTCACGTCTGTATTGTTCTGCGGCTTCGCTTTTGCTGCGCAGCATGTCAAGGTCGCGCTTTTCACCGCATAACTCCTGCAGCATCACCGGCACGTCGGACTCGTTAAACAGCATACCATGTGCATCGAGATAATTCTCGACTAACGCGTCCGTTTCAATGACGAATCCTTCGTCCTGCGAAATGGTTTTTCGGAGCTGCAGCAACTCATCGGGGTACTTTCTGACGATATTACCCGTTATCAGCACGGTGAGGATGGCGCCCGTCGCCACAAGGAGAAGTCCGGCGAGGGTCATCATCAGAAACCGGGTATCGGAAAAAATGACAAACAATGCCAAGGCTGCGGCGATAATGATACCGCCCGTCGCCGTCAGGAAAAAGGCACGTCGTTTACCCGCCGCCCGTGTCTTCTTAACCGAGGACTCCATAACGGCACAGGCGGAGCGTTTGGAGCCGAGGGAGTGACTGACGCCGCGGCGTTCGTTCCATCGCTCCGCAAGCTCCGAGGGACTGATCTCGTCGTCCGCAAACGACGCGTTGAGCTGCAGAAATCTGTCCTGTTCGTCATTGGACAGGCGGAGTCTTTCATATTTTTCACGTACCCGCCCAAGCTGCTGTGTCAGCTTCAGGTATCTTTCAAAGTCATCCGTCGAGGGCTGCGCCTTCCCAAAGATACTGTCAAGCGCCGTCAGCCTGCTTTTTTCCGGCTCTGAAAGCTCGTAGGAATGCATGAGACCCTCCGCGCTTTTCATCTCTACGCAAGCGCGGAGCTGTTCCCTCACCTCGTCATCTGCCGGAATGCCGGAGGGAAACGCCGCCAATGCCGTATCAAGCCTGCCCTTTGAGAGATCGCGGGCTTTTTTCAGACGTTCCCATTCCCTCCGCAGCGAGAGCCGTTCCTGCATTCTGACGACGCGTTTCTGCTCGGCTTCCAGAGAAGCTCTTTTGTCCATGAGACTCTTTTTTTCGGCTTCTTTCTCCGCGATCTGATTTTCACAATGCTCGGTTTCGGTAAGAAGACCGCTCCCCTCGGCGACTTTGCGGCGAAGTGCGGCTGTTTCCTCTGAGAGCCTGAAGAGTGAACCGCTTCTGAGCTTGGGTGAAAGAGCATTGATTTGCCTTTTGAGCCGTTCATCAGCGGATTCAAAGCTGTTCATATCGCCCGTATTGTCCGCGAGATGGCTGATCCTTGCGTGAATATCGTCGGTGGAGGAGGTCGGACAGTCGTTCTGTCCGATGAAAATGCTGCGGCAGAAGGAAGCTCTGTTGAGCCTGAAAAGCTCCTCGCCAAGTGCTTCGGAAAAATCATGTGAAATCAGATTTGTCGCCGCGTCACGCAACTCAAACGTGTCCTTTGCCGGACTGTCCCCGAAAGTGCGGGTGACGACGTAACGCTTCTGTCCCGCTTCAAATTCCATGCGGCCGCCGAATACGCCGCCCTGCCACGGCGTGAATTTCCGGCGCTCGTTCTCGTCCAGATCCCGCTTTTTGCTGCCGTCCAGTCCGTAGAGCATGGTCTTGAGGAAGGCGGCAAGCGTGCTTTTTCCCCAGCCGTTCTCCCTGCAGACGACGTTCAGCCCGTCAGAAAAACTCATGTCGAATTGGTGCAGCTTTCCGAAATTTTCGATATGACATGAAATCAGCTTCATATTCCGTCAGCCTCCTCTCCGTCAAGAGCCTTCAGACCGTACCGGACAACAGCCGCCTTGTCGTCCTCAGAAAGAGTGCCGTCGCCCCACACTGTCCTCACAAATTCGCCCCGAAGGGATTCGTCCAAGAGGTAATCCTCGATCGTGATTTTTAATTTCGTTTCGTCGATGATTTTACAGAAATAATACTTATCTTCCAATACTGACAAAAGATAGCCTATGTCCTTCTCGCAGTCGGAGTCAAGCTCTCCGGTAAGCACCAGCTTTACCAGCGAGGATGACTGGCATCCCGCGGCGGAAAGGGCATCTGTCGCCACTGGGTTGCGTCGGTTTCAAGCAGTATCAGACCATGTTCCCCTTCGCATTCATCAAAGCCGCGCCCTTCGGGACAGCCGGGATAACAGAAAATGCCCCTTTCGTCAAGAATCCCTTCACGGTGAGAATGAAGATGTCCCAGCGCGAGATAGTCGATATGCTTGCCTCGCAGTCTTCTGACGTCTATGCCGTAATCAACGGCGGACGGATTTTCTGTCATCTGTCCGTGGAGCATGAGAATGTTGATTTTGGAGGGGTCGGGTCGGAGGGCGTCGTAATCGGGACTGTCGGAATACTCCGCGCCGTAGACCGCGACGTCACCGCATTCGTAGCAGCTCCAGTCCTTTCCGAAACACATCAGATTGACGGGAGGCTTGCCGGAGGAATACAGCATTTCGAGTCGGAAGCGCTCGTCGTGGTTGCCTCGGAGGTAAAAGAAGGCGATGCTGGGATGGGAGGTGATACAGTGAAGCAGCGTATTCCTTGACAGCTCGCTTGTGACGGAGGTGTCGAACAGGTCGCCCGCGATGAGTATCGCTTCCACGCCCTCCGAAGCGGCGAATTCCACCATCCGCTCAAAGTTGCGCAGAATCTCGCCCCGCCTTTTTCGGGCGGTTTCGGGGTCGACGTGCGTTGTCATTGCCGAATCAAGGTGAAAATCGGCACAGTGCAGAAGCTTCATCTTTGCAAAGACGCTCCTTCCTTTGTGGATTTTTTTGATATATCGATACTATTATAATGGCAGGTCGGAATAAAGTCAACACGAATGCCTCGTAATCCTGAAGTTTTTTCCGCCAAGTTAATGAATATTTAAAAAAACAGGATTACACTGTTCTTGTCAGCGTTCAACTGACAATAATATCTTCGGGGAAGGAAAACAGACATGAAGCAGGGATTTAATAAACACGAAAAGAAAAGAGACGCGTGTCAGCTTTACGGCGCGCAGGCAAAACAGGGCTACGACTGGTGGTGGCATTCTTTTACCGCTGTCAGCGAGAAGACGGGGGAGAGCCGCCCGTTTTTCTTTGAGTTCTTCCTGTGCAATCCGGCGCTCGGTGACGCTGAGCCGATATTCGGGCAGCTGCCGAAAAACAAGGAAAAGGGCATCAAGCCCTCCTACCTGATGGTGAAGGCGGGCGCGTGGGGCGAAAACGCGGTACAGCTGCATCGCTTTTTCGGATGGCTTCAGATTGAGGTGGAGATGGGCGTTCCGTTTGTAGTGCTGGCGGACGACTGTGTGCTGAGCGAGGATTATTCCAGAGGATACATTGCCGTGACTAAGGAGGAAGCAACGCGACATCCCGAATACATGTGCGACGCGGGCGAGATCAGCTGGAACCTGAAAATCAACAAGAAGATCGCCTTTGACGTCGGCTACGGCGCGGGAGACCTTTCACGGAAGCTGCAGGCGTTTGAGATGTTCTGGCACGCGGAGGGGATGAAGACGGAGTACGAGGGTGAGATTATTCTGAATGGCGAGCGGTACTTAGTGAAGCCGGAGAGCTGCTTCGGCTACGCCGACAAAAATTGGGGCAAGGATTTTACATCCCCGTGGGTGTGGCTGTCGTCGGATAACCTGACGAGTCTGAAAACGGGAAAGCGGCTGACAAACAGCGTGTTCGACATCGGCGGCGGCTGTCCGAAGGTGGGACACGTCGCCATGAAGCGCAAGCTGTTGTCGGCGTTCTGGTACGAGGGCACGCCGTATGAGTTTAACTTCTCGAAATTCTGGACCTTTACCCGCACGAAGTTCGACTGCCGCGAGACGGAGACACAGATTATCTGGCACATCGAACAGCGGACGTGGACAAACCGCATGGTGACGGATGTGACCTGCGAAAAAAGGACATGCTGCTGGTCAATTATGAAGCACCCAACGGAAAAAAGCTGCACAATCACCTCTGGAACGGCGGCAACGGAAAAGGCACGGTACGTCTCTACCACTGCGGAAAGCTGATCGATGAGATCCACTGTGAGAACGTCGGTTGCGAGTACGGCGAGTACGACAAACAGAAATAATTCAGACAATTTTCACAGACTCAATCTTGCTTTCCGCGCGAAAAAATGGTATACTGATATTGAGAAGGAAGAGCGATGGAGAGCGATGGAGAGCGATGGACGGAACGGAGCTTGACAGAAGCGGCATCTCGCCGCGCGACAGGGAGAGAATCAGGCGGCTGCGTCTGATGGACGACGACTTCTTCCGGGTGTGCTTCAAGGACGACAAGGAGGGAGCGCAGTTCATT
>ONDC01000072.1 GCA_900316495.1 uncultured Eubacteriales bacterium | reverse complement strand
CCAGACCTATCGCCCTTTTTCGTCGGTTAAACAGATCAATGATCTGATTCATCGCGGATTGAGTTACATGTATCATTATGATTCTCTCCCGAATGAGTGAGTTTTTATGACATCTTCAGCCACAAAGCCGGACGAACGGCGACATTGTACAAAAAGACGTCGCGACCGGCATGATTAATGCCGCCGGTATTGCCGACGCAAAGAGCCTTCCGGTTGCCGTCGCAGGATGTGCGGAGCCACCAGAAGTCGGTACGATCCGCGTTATCGTATTTCAGCTTGTGCGCGTAGTCGGTGGTACGTGCCATTCTTTCGGTGTCGGAGCCAAAATACCGCCCCGCCTCCTCCTCGCTCAGCACAAACACCTGATCGTGTACTGGTTCGCGGCACATCAAGCCGCCGTTTGGCAGGCTGTCATCGACCATTGTCACGGAGGCCACACTGTTGAGAGTCTTCGAGCCGAATGCCGTCATCATAAAGTCCCCGTTCAGCCATTTGCGAAGGGTGCTGTTTTCCCATGTGATCTCGCAGCGCTCGTCGTTGAACCGCCGGTAATCGATCAGATTCTCGGTAATGATCAACGCCATGCCGTCCCTGACGTCCAGCACCCGCCAGTAGAGCGGCTTGGAAACTCCTTCGGCAGTCTGAGGATATTGACCGAATTTCACCTTTGTTCCGACCCTGAAGCTGCGCCGCGACCTGCCGCGCTGGTTCTGATCCTGAGCCGGATTGACCGGCAATCCTTCCGGTACGGGACGGTTTTCCATGGAGGCAATCCGCCGCTTCAACACGTTTACCTCCGTCTCCAGCTCCTTGATTCTTTGCTGATAACGCTTTTCCTTCTCGGCAAATTCAAGGCGCAGGCGTTCGTTTTGCGCCTTCAACATCTCGGAAGGATTCAGCGTTTCCTCTTCATCGGAACGGCTGTTGAGAATAAATGATTTGTATTCCCCGCACTTCTTCAACGCCTCCAGCATTTCCTTCGGGGAGGAAAAACGCTCTGAGGGATAATACTGCGTCGCCTTCACAATCAAAGCTTTCAGCTCAGAGGAGCCGTACAGGGGAGGCGGAAGCGCGCCCTTGGTGTCAAGCCGCTTAAAATGATCCTTTTCCTCGTTTCCGAAGGGATACCTGCGTCCGTTAAGGTAATAGTACATCAGGAGCCCCAGTGAATACATATCGCACAAACGATGAGTATGCCTTATTTCCTTATCATATCCGACAATTTCCGGCGCCATTGTCGCCAGTGTTCCCCTGCCCGTCAGGGTACCATCCTTGTCGTACCTCGCCTCGCCAAAATCCCCCAGAATAAACCCCGCGCCGTTGCGGAAGTCTCCGTCATACATTACATTGGGTGCCTTAATATCTCTGTGAATAATCTTGTTTTCCATACATGTCTGAAGCAGCGGAAGAAGATCATTTCCCAGACGGACAGCAATCTCCAAATCGTCGGACCGAGACTTGTATTTTGACAAAGGAGAAAGAAACGGCATCAGCGTACAATAGAGCACATGTGTTTCTTCTCCGTAAGTCGTTTCCACTGAAAAATCCATCAGATACGCCACGATGTGCCCTTGTCCCTTCCGCATAAGTTGCCTGACGGTTTCAATCTCACGCTTATGCTTATCGACGCATTCCTCATCTTTTTCATCTGCGATACGAAGGGCATACTTTTTTTTACCGCCGTTCAGCGGATTCACAGCATAGACTCTGGCAAATGAGCCGCTGTCTATGTATTCTCCTATCACATAATCCTGATACTTACCACCCATTTTGAGTCGGTCAAACTCTTTTTTGACAAGCCGCAGACTTCCCTCGTCCAGAATACCTCTCTTCATAACCTTCACTCCTTTCAGGAAAACTATGCCGGTTATTCCAGTCAGAGCGCTCATGATAAAACGCAATCAATCGACACCCCCGTTTTTCGGAACTGTCGATCGTAACCTATGTAAAATTATCTGTGCGAATTCTTTACGGCAAGGGCAATCAATTCCTGCTGCATTTCGCAATTGGCAAACACAAGCGCAACGTCGTATACCCAAATCACCAACATATGCTCCAGACGTCTGGACTGGATTTTTTCTCCGTTGCAAACGCTGCCTGCTTTTGATCCCAGATCATAATAGGTGTACACGATTCCTTTTCGCGTCACCATGGCGTGTCGTCTGCCGATTTGCGGGCGCATCAGCCTGAGACCGCAGCCCTCGGCTCTGCCCATGACAAATTCATCCTGTTCCGTTTTCAGTACGATGTCGGAGCCGTTCATGCAGTTGCCGTCGCTCTCCACCGCGTACACCCGCCAGTCTACCCTTGCCTTGACGTTCGGGATATTGTCAGGGATATTTCCGGGATTATTTACCGGAGCATCTGTGGAAAGCTCTTCGGGGACATGACCGGGAGTCTGCGGAGGGACTTTTCCCTTCCTGCTCCATACTGTCCATACGGTATAGCCTATGATGGCAAGCCCTGTCAGGATCGCCAATGTCACAAAAATGCCAAAGAATTCCATAATCAATCTTCCTTCTGACCAAGCCGGATTAACAGGGCGGAATGATCGTCTCCGTAACGCAGCACCTCTTCGGTGTCGATCAGCCCGGCCAACGTCACATCGTCAAAGTCCTCGCGGTCGGATTCGTTGAAGAGCCTCTTGATGAATTTTGCGCGCTTGCCGCTCCCTTCGGATATGGGATAGCCGTTGTAAACGCCGTCTGTCATCATCAACACCCTGTCATAATCGTCAGCATTCAGCAATTTGACAAACAAATGCTCATCCGCGTCGGATTCAATCGTGAAAAAGGTTCTGTTGGAAACATAGTAATTTTCCGCGTCGGATATGCACTCGATTTTACCGCTCCGCCTTCTGCCGTATATCATTCCGTCGCCTATATGCAGGCAGAGCAGCTTTCCGTCCCTGATATATACGCCCATCATGGTGGCGTATGCCTGAATCGCCTCTTCCGGCTTGCCCTCGATCAGCTTCTCGTGCGCCTGCTCAATGCTGTCAAGCAGCAGCTCCTTGAACTGTTCCTGAGGAATATGATTCTCGCAGCATAAGAGAAATGAACTCACATTCATGAGCGCGCCGTACTCGCTGCAATTGCCGCCGCCCGCGCCGTCGCTCAGAGACGCAGCCGTATAGGCGTCGGTCACAGCGTAATCGGCAAAATCCTGACAGTACTGCCCCTTTGACGCGTGGCGTCTGCCGGTTACAACCGCTCTGAAAACCTTCGGCGTGTCCGGGGCTGTCTCCGTGTGCTTCTCTACCGTCAGCGACGTCATGCCATTTTGATTTCCTTTTCCGGATTTTGCGTCCGCTCTGAGCGGGTAAAGCGACAGACGCTCAAAATCGCCGAGTGGCGCGGACTTGACGGAATCCATCGGTAATTTCTTATCGGAGATGGCGAGCTTGTGCATCCTGCCGTGCGAAAAGCACGAATGAGCGAGCAGATCAGACTTCTTCCTCCGGAAGATCCTGACGCCCGCGTCTCCCACCACAAAGCAGACCGCTCCGCCGCCCGACACGGTGAAGCACCCTCCGATAAAGGGCAGCAAATGCTTCTCCTGTGAGCCGATCGTCACGTCCAGCTTTTGTGACGCAAATTTGATATGCTCCAGCAACGTCTCGGAAAACTGCCTCTTGCTCATTTTCGCCGCGTTGTCGGTTTCATAGAGTCGGAAGAATGTCAGCACGGCATGCGCGTATGCGTATGCATACAGCGGCTTGTCCGTCTCTTCTCTCGCCATCACGCTCACAGCTGCCAATTCACCGTTCTTTGTCCGCATCCATTCCGAATAGTACCCGTCGTGCCGGGCATTGCGTTGGATCGTTATCATGGAATTCTCTCCTTTATTATTTATATACACATCGCCTTTTCAAGATCAACATCCATTTTCTGAAGGAATCCCGCAAGTCCTTCCTCGCTGAGCAGCGCATGGACATAGCCGAAAAGACCCGTATACGAGCTGTTATACAGATATTCGAGATCCTTCTGATTGCTGAGATTCGCCTTGCCGTTCATCTCCCTGCCTGCGAAGCGGGCGTCCTTGTAATAGAGCTGTTGCAGAACAAACAGCAGCGCCGCCTCATATGGCTCTCTCGGACAAAGCTCCTCCATGTTCGCCTTATTGAGCGTCCTGTTGATTTCGTTAATCGGCATGCCGAGATAGAGACAAAACGCTATGATCTGCCGTCTGCGCGGCATGGGTCTGAGAGACAAATCGTGCTTTACCGATGATTCCCTGACCTCGTTGCTCATGCCGGAAAAAATGCGCTGCATGGCGGGGGTCATTCCCGTGCTCTCATAAAACTGTCTGTTGGAACGATAACCTATCTTTTTTCTGTAATCCACCAGTGCCACGGAAAGATCGTGATAGCCTCCGGTGAGACTTCTGCGGCTTCGCTCGATCATATTGTAAAATTCGGGATCACTGAATCCGCCCTTGAGAAGCGAACCTTCCATCATTTCATAACGGCTCATGACCCACAGACCCTTTGACTGAATGCGGCTGACCTCGGCATAATAAAGATCCGCCCTCTCACCGTATGATGAAGGCACATTCAGTGCGTCCGACCCGCTTTCCGACATGGTGCGTTGCATAATGGCAAGCAGACGGATGTACATAATATCGTCCAGGCTGTCGGAGCGTAGCTTGGAAAAGCCTCCGTAGCGCGACATCAGCTTTGACACTTCCTCCGCGCTCAATCCAAAGCAGCAACCGATCATTACATAATGTTCACGGTGATACGGGATCGATGTTTTCCACTTTTTTACCGTATTCAATGCGCACTGACAGCGGTCGGCTGTCGCACGGGGCGTACACCCCTGCGACAGCCTTGAATAATAGCTCTGCCATTGCTGCGTAAGCTTTTTGTCGAATCTGTCACTGTTTTCGCCGTAAATATCCAGAAACGCCTCGTTACCGTCCGCCCTGGCGGCCTTGGATATTTCTCCCTTCATAATCACAGTCGTGTTCATAGCTCATTTTTCCTTTATTGCAAATCCATACTGTTATTTTGACAGCTTACTCAGCTCTCGGAAAATGCGAACGGCGGATCCTGCCAGACTTTTGCCTGCCTTTTGGGTGTTGTTTTCCACAATACACACCGTGTATTTGTCATTAAAGGATACAAACGACGCACGATAGGCGCTATCCACCTGCGCCGTACCGGTCTTCGCGTGAATGCCGAGCTTCTTTTCCACGCCGTAGCTGATAGCCGCCTGCTTCATCGCGTTGGACACATAGGCTGCCGATTCCTTTGAACACGCTGTGCCAAGCACCTCGGTCTTGCCTTGGTAAAGGGTCTTTTCGGAGCTTGAAATGCTGTCTATGATATAAGGCTTTTTCAGTTCGCCACCGTTGGCGATGGCCTCGCCGATCATGGCGATATTAACCGGCGTCAGAAGCAGCCTGCCCTGCCCGAATCCTGCGGCGGCAGCCTCCTCCGCGCTGGAGGTCATCAGGTTGTGCTCGGAATGAAGATGGCAGAAATCCAGTTCGAGATCGCTGCCGATACAGAAGTCCTCGGCTCTCTGCTGCAGCTTGAAGGCGCCCATTTCATTGCTCATGTGGGCAAAGTATGTGTTGCACGATTTGACGATCGCCTTGTCCAGCTTGATCTTGCCGTTGATGGCGTGACCCGCGTTCCGGAAGGCATGACTGCCGATCTTTTCGGTTCCGGTGTCATTGTAAACCGTGTCAGCAAGTCCTTCATCATAAATCAGCGTCGCTGTCACAGGCTTCATGGTACTGCCCGGAGCAAGCGCCTTGCGCCAGTTCTGAATCAGGAAGCCGTCGTTCTCGGATGAATTCATCTCGTTCCAGTTGGAGGAAAGATTGTTGACATCCATCTCCACGCCGGGATACGACGTGGCAAGCGCCAGAATTCTTCCGGTGGCGTTTTCCAGTACGACAACACAGCCCTGCTTGCCCTTAATCTCCTCATAGGCAAGGTTCTGAATGCGGTTGACGGTCGTAAGACGTATAGTCGCGCCGTGATGCGTCTTGTCGCCCTTCATCAGATAATCCTCATACTTTCCCCTGAGACCGTACTTGCCGTAGACCGCGTTGTTAAACCCGACCAGCTGTCCGTAGGATTTATGCATGCACTTGGCACTCACGCCCGGCTCCTCCGCGTATGTTATCACGTCGCCGTTTGAATCGGTAATGCTTCCCTCAATCGTGGCGGCGCGCTCCTCTTTTTTGGCTATGCTTTCCTTAAGGGAATCCCCTTTTTCATTCACTCCGTAAAAGACCGCTCCATAGTAAAGCAGATAGCAGGAAAAGATAACGGTAAGCGCCACAAAACAGCAGACAACTGTGTTGGCTCTGTTGACAGGCTTTGAAAAGATTTTTGAAAGCATCCTGATTCCTCCTATCTGGTAAAGGGAATTTCTTCGGGCTTATCCTGCGATTCGTCGCGCGGTTCTTCATGGCCGCTTCCTCCCGCGACAGTCCTTGCGGGGAGCATCGCAACAAGCCCCGGACGTCTGCCGGCCATTCCCCAGATCAGCAGCATGACATTGAATACCGACAGAAGCATATTGGTGCCTCCGTGAGAAATAAAGGGAACGGCAATGCCTGTCATAAAGCTGAAATTGGTAGTGCCCATCACATTGATAAAGGTCGGAAGAATCAGACCCAGCGCCGCGCCGGTCAACATAACGGATTCAAACTTGTTTTCCATCCTGACCGACGTCAGCAATGAGCGGCAGAAAATGACAAAGAAAAGCGTAAGCACCACAATCGCAAAAATGATTCCACAGCGAAGAATCATCCCTACATAGGCGTAATCGGAATTTTCAATGGGAATGGTCGTGCGGCGGGTAGAGCCGAAAAGACCGCCCTTCATGATCATTTCGCGCGCTTTGACAGGCTGTCTGCTCGCCTCGTCCCTGTAATCGATCATATACTGATCGAGATCAGTGAAGATCATCACTCTCTGACGCAGCTTGTCAAAGATCTGGAATAATTTTTTGGAAATGCCGGTGGGCTTTTCTCCAAGAAGGATCTTTTTCTTTACTCTCGAATATACAAGTCCCAGGATGCCGTAGCCGCCTAAAACCGTCACCAACGTGCCGCCAAGCACGATCGCGCTGTCCAGCAGCTTTTCAGAGTAGATAAACGTCAGTATGATCCACATCAGCAGAATCACCAGGAGCGTTCCCAGCTCGTTGATCATCAACAGCAGCCCGGCAGAGCCGAGCGTCATAGCGGCGGAAAAGAGAAAGCGCTTTTTGTGATTGAGCGAGGATTGCCAGAGCACCGCGTGAAACAGCACATACAGCGGCTTAAACAGCTCCGTCAGCTGGAGTGAAAGCGGTCCTAAGACGAGCCACGCTTTGGTTCCGTTGATATTTCTTCCCGCCACCAGCAGCATCAAGGTAATCAGCACAACCGACCCCGCCACGACGCTGAGTGCTTTCAGAGAATTCTTTTCGCCGCTGAGATCCTTTTTTGAAAGCCATGCGATCACAGCCACACATACGGCTCCGAAAAGCGGAGAGATAAAGAGCAGGATCTTCGGCATGGAGGAAACTCCCTCGTTGATAAGCACCTGCGTCATCTGACCTGTTTCAAGCAGCAGCACGGCAGACATGGCGATAATCAGATCGCCTTCAAAACAGACCGCGTAAATCAGCGCTCCCGACGTCACGATGAGCATCGGTATCACAATGCTCATCATAGGATCGGCAAGCTGTCTGTTGGCGGCAAACAGCACCAGCAGCACGATAAAAACGACATTCATGCCAATTAACCAAGCAGCGTCACGAATCTTTTTATTCATCTTCATTCTCCCGCGCCCCGCAGGGCAGTTTTATTCATCAGGAAACGTCGTTATCTGGAAAAAACGTTTTCCGAGCGGTTTTGATCCTTTTTGTTTTTGGAAAAAGTCATTGTGTTTTCAAGATCCTGCTCCAACGACTCGTCGTCGCGCTGCGAATCGGGATTGAATTGAAGATCCCGCCTGAGATCCTGATTGCGGACAAAGGCGATCGGAATTTTGCCAAGCCAGATGACCTTTCTGTTTTCCAGATCAAAGCTGCCCATCACCAGCTCGCCATCGATATACGTCAGGGCAGCTGAGCCGTCGCTGCGAGAAAGCGGCTTGGCGAAATAACCGTTATCATCCTTACCCACGCCAAGATGGAAGCGGCTCACATAATCCTCAGCGGTCGCGCCCTCCAATACAAAGTTACATCCCTTGTTTCTTCCGACCGTAAACTTTCCCTTCTCGGGAACTATCAGATTTTGCCTCTTGACAGGCGTACCTCTTCTGGGGTCAAGCTGTACGACTGCCCACTCGGTAAATATTCCGGTTACCTCTCCGTCGGGGTCTTCCTCCTGCTGCGGATCACCGCCGGGAGCAGGCGGAACCGGAGGCGTCTGGGTGGACGGCACAGGCTGCACCGGCTGCACCGGCTGAGGCGGAACATTCGGCGTTTGAATGCCCGGAAACAGCGGACCTGTCTTGCCGTTGGAACGTCTGACGATCATATAGCAGATAAATCCGATAAATGCGATGATCGCAATGATAATGAGGTAGGACATAAATTCTTTCATTTTGGATAACCCCTTGTTCTTTTATTCGACTCATTGTCGTTGTTATTATTATATCATATCAAAATTAGTTGTCAATTTGTTTGAAAGTATTTGACTGCTATTTTTCATATAAATCCAAAAATTTGATTCAATTCATCTTGCATAAATCCCTCGCTGTTTTATTGGCAGCATTATTTCGCGGAAGCAATTGATTTTCCGAACACGATGATTTATAATACTTGTATTTGCTGTCATTCTTGTTGTAAGGGAGAAGAACATAAATAATGTTTACACCGGCACTGATTAAAGAGCGATTTTGCAGAATGAAAGATCACGGAGACACCGTTCTCCTGACGGAAGGAAATCCGAAGAAAATGATGCTTTCCTTTGCCTTTCCGGTCTTTCTGAGTCAGTTGTTTCAGCAGCTCTACAATACAGCCGACGCCTGGATCGTCGGTCATTATCTTGGCGACCGCGCATTTGCCGCCGTAGCCTCGTCCGGAAGTCTGGTATTTCTCTTTATCAGCTTTTTTATCGGGCTTTCTATGGGCGCGGGGGTGGTGATCAGCAGGTTTTTCGGCGCGGGCGACCGTGAAAACGTATCGCGTGCCGTCCACACCAACGTATTGATGTCACTTCTTTGCGGAATCCTTCTGGGAACAGTGGGAGTACTTCTGACCCCCTCCATTCTCCGCCTGATGAAGACTGACCCCGACGTTCTTCCCCTGTCAATCTCATACTTTCGATATTTCTTTATCGGCGCACCTGCCATGGTGATGTATAATTCACTCAAGGGTGTGATGAACGCGGTGGGTGACAGCCGCAGACCGCTGTATTACCTGATGTTTTCATCCGCGCTGAACATTTTTCTCGACTGGCTTTTTGTCGGTCCCTGCGGCTTTGACATCCGCTGGGCGGCTATCGCCACCGCCATCTCCCAGACGGCATCCGCTCTGCTCTGTCTGAAGCAGCTGAGAAAGAAGGGAACCGTTTACAGACTCTCGCTCAGAAGGCTGAGGATCAATGGCGCCATTCTCAAGGACATACTGCGTCTGGGCATTCCCTCCGGCGTGCAAAATTCCGTCATCGGGCTTGCCAACGTACTGGTGCAGACCAACATCAATACCTTCGGCGATACGGCCATGGCTGCCTGCGGGGCGTACTCGCGAATCGAGGGCTTTGCATTCCTGCCGATCACCTCTTTCTCGATGGCGATCACAACCTTTATCAGTCAGAATTTAGGCGCGAAGCAATATGAACGCACACGGAAGGGCGCTCGCTTCGGCATCCTCACATCCGTATTGATGGCGGAAATGATCGGACTGACCATATTCGTTTTCGCACGACCGATGATTTCGGCGTTCGTGGACGAGCCGGAATCCATTCAAATTGGTGTACTGCAATGCCGCATAGAATCGCTTTTCTTCGGTCTGCTCGCCTTCTCCCATTGCATTGCGGCGGTCTGCCGGGGAGCGGGAAAAGCATTCATACCGATGTTTGTCATGCTGTCGGTTTGGTGCGTTCTGAGGGTAACGGTAATCACGGTCGCTATGCATTTCTCGCACAGCATCATTCTTCTCTTCTGGGTCTATCCTCTCACGTGGTTCATCAGCTCGGTGATTTACCTGATGTATTACCTCTT
>ONDC01000166.1 GCA_900316495.1 uncultured Eubacteriales bacterium | reverse complement strand
TCAAGGGTTTTCTTGTTCATCACGCCGCCGTAGGTTCCCCACACATAGCCCCAGCCGGATTTCTCCGCGTGCTTCGCCCACTTCACCAAATCGAGATTGTTCTTGGTGGAGGGGTCGACATAATCGGAGATGTTGATGGTGGTGGAGCGGATGGAATTCATGATTTTCGTAAAAATATCGGCGGCAACATTCGTGCCGAAGGTCTTGTTGACCGCCGCCACCAGCTGATTGTCGGTCTGATCTTCCTTGAAGCATTTCACCATTTTATCAGCCGTCTTGCTGTCGGTGGGCTTGCCGTAGAGCGCAAGAAGCCACAGCACTTCCGCTTCCTTCGTCCTTGCGCCGTATCCGGCGGAGGACATTTTGCTGTCGAGCTTTCTGATCTGGCTGTCAAGCTCCTGCAATTGTGCTTTCTCACTCTCATCCAGATTGGACATAAGCATGGTTTCCAGTTCGTTCGCGTCGATGGTGAAGTCGCTGTTCAGCACCTCCACCGCCGCGATGACGGGCGTGAACAGGGCAATGAAAACAATCAGAATCCCCGTCAGCACCTTTTGCAAAGTCTTTTTGTCGGTGACCACCATCAGGGCGGCACGTCCGATCATTTCACTCATCGTCCTCCCGCCTTTCCAAAGAGCGCCGCCTTGTACTCCGGCGCGCGTACTACAAGCAGATAGCGTTCATTGCCGCAGATGTACAGGCACTGTCCTCTGCATGACATTTTGATGAGATCATATTCGCTGGGTTCTACTCTGGTCGCTTCTTCGTACACCTTCTGGCTGACCTGTCCGGGGTAGAATAGGAACCGGTGATCCGGAATCGTGAGCATGGGAATGGTGTACTCCTTGACAGACTCCACCAAGAAATCCTCCACGTTCTGGGAGGCAAGAATCACAGAGGAGTCCTTCTTCCGCACACGCTTCATGCAGTTGCGGATATACTCGATGGCAGTGGGATTACTGAGGAACAGGTATGCCTCATCAATGGCGGCAACGGTGTTGCCCTTGCCGAGCAACTGATTCGACATATACGACAGAATGTTGAAGAGCATCGTGTCTTTCAGCCGCTTGTTGGTTTCCAGCAGACCTTTTACACCGAAACAGACGAACTGATCGTCGCTGATATTGGTGTGTCCGCGTTGAAGAATTTTGACTCCGCGCCGATGCACATGGATTGCAGAGCGAGGCAGACTTCATTCACCAGATCCGCCGTGTAATGGACGCTTGTGCTGATTTTTCCGGATTTTCTCTCATCATCAAGGCGGATGAATTCTTCCTCCAGCAGATCGTAAAAGTCCCGCATGGTCGGGTAATCTCTCGGATGCAGCTTGTCAAAATCGGTTTTATCCGTGATATTGAATCTTTCATAGAGCTTTATGAGAACTGCCTCGATAGTGTCGATCTGCATATCGGTGAAGTCCTTGTAGGTTCTGAAAAAGTCCTTGAGGAACGAGATATGCTGCGACAGGCGCGTCACATGGCGGCTTTCCTCCTGCTCGGTATCGGACGGCTTGTCATTGAGTCTGCCCTTGCGTTTTTCTGTCTGCGGTTTCTTCTTGTCATCCTCATAGAAAAACGATTTCGGCTCAAGGGGATTGATAATGAACCGCCCCGACATGAAGTCGATATAGACGCCGCCAAGCGCCACGGTGAGTTCCTCGTACTCGGCTTCGGGATCAAGAATCACAAGCGATTTCCCCGCCTCACGGTGATTGACCAGCAGGAGCTTCAGCAGATAGGACTTGCCCTGACCGGAGTTTCCGAGAATCAGGATACTGCTGTTGGTCTTGTCCTCCGTTCTTCTGTCGAAGTCCACCAGCACGCTGCTGCCGTACTTGTCCCGCCCGATATAAAACCCGTGCGGGTCGCTCTTACCCGAATAGTTCAAGGGGAACAGATTGGCAGAGGAGCTTGCGGGAAGCACACGCTCAAACTGCGTGCCGAACTGATTGAACCCTATCGGCAAGACCGACAGAAACGCTTCCTTCTGCCGGAGCGTCAGCCTGTCAACGGTGATTTTGGCGCGTGTCAGTTCCATCATAATATCGCTTTGCAGTTCCCGCAGCGCGTCAAGGCTGTTCGCCCTCAGTTCGATGAACACCGCCACATGAAGGAGGCTTTCGTGATTCTTTCGGAGAGTGACCAGCATATCCATGACTTCCTGCAGGTTGCTTTCGGCTTCAATCGCGTCGTTGACGTCATTTCCGCCTGACATCAGCTTGTTTTTTCTCGCCGAATGCTGCACAATGGCGCGCTGCTCCATCGTATCCACCAGTCGGTTATAGATGTGAATGGTCACGCCCGTCCGGTCGCCAAGCTGAGAAAGAAGCGCCCTTTCGCCCGTGTTGGTGGGATATTCTCTGATTGCCCATGCACAGCACCACCTGTCGCCCATGATGTAATAATCGGTCATGAATTTCAGCGTGCTGGGCGCAATCATATCCATATATTCCTTGACTTCCTTGTAAATGCGTTCTTCCTCTGTCAGTTCTTTTTGCTTTCTTTTGCTCTTTTTCAAATCACGTTTCACCTCCCTTGCTTTTAAAATGCTGACCGCCGTCCACATCGGGAACCGCGCCGCCGTTCATCGCCGTATTGAAATACTGGGCGAGCATTTGCTTGATGTCGGTCATACCGGCGCGGCGCACCTCAAATCCCTGATCCGCAATGGCTTTTTCAATGCGGTTGGCGGTCTGGAACACCTGCTCCGGCTTCATATCCCGCACAGGGTACACAAACGCAAACTGCCGCGCCGTTGCGGTTTCGCTCTGCATATGATCGAGTTCTTCGCTGTCCAGTTCCAGCTGCCGCCTTACCGAACTGATGCGTTCTTTTTCCGCCAGATGCCTGATGTGGATTTTGTTGCTGTCAAAGCATTCGTTTGCGTCGGTGCATGAAAGCTGCAATTCGGGAAAAGCCGTCAGAATATTGGTCAGCGCGAGGATTTTGAGCGAGACGTTTTCGGGAGACATCACGGAGATATTGCATGGCTGCACGATAAAATACAGAAGCTCATGCTTTCGCACCATGACTCCGTACTGTGTGAACCTTTCAAACCCGATCAGTTCCTGAACGGATTCATCTTTCTTTTTTCCAAGCATTTCAAATCCTCCAGTAGAATTCCTGCTGAGAGGTAATGAAGTACCTCACCGCACAGCCGAGAAAATCCAGCACAGTGCGGTCATCACGGCGGATGGTGAGAAAGCCGAAGCAGAGCGTGGCTGCCGCCGGAACGATAAAGCCAAGCTCCACCAGCGATACCACCGAAAGAAGCGCCGCGATGCACAGAATCGTAAAATCCCGCAGACCCCAGAGCCAGAGATTTGCCGTCGCCCTGAGATTGTGCGGGTAAATAAATTGCTTTGTTGACATTTTTTAAAAACTCCTCCTACAATCAGCTTGCCGCCCTTGCGACGGAGCGGGTGAGATTGACCGCCGTGGTGGTGGCGTGAATGACGGACGTCATGTTGACCTTCACCGAACTGTCAAGACCGAACTGCTGCGCGATGCGCGGCACTTCGTTGGCCGCCAGCATAATGCCGAGCCCCAGCAGCATATTGTCCGCGAAGGTCAGCAGTCCCAGAAACAGGAGTGTTGTCTGCATAAAAGCGGTCAGGCAGATCGCCGCCACCTGCTTCATCCATTGGTTGAAGCCATCCGTGTAACCCCTCGGCACGCTGAACATATACAGCGAACCCACCGTCATCTGAATCAGCAGAATACCGCCGCGCGAAATGTTAGCAAAAAAGATTTTGACCACGCAGTACCCGAACGCCAGCATTCCGAGGAAATTCAGAAAGCTGAGATGAAGCTCGGTATCCACACGGAAACAGCCCTCCAGCACGCTGGTACTCATGCCCGAAAGACCGAGGCTCTGCTGTCCCGCGAATATCCGCGTCAGGTCGCCCGCAAAGGTGTTCTGCAGCGAAATGCAGAATTTGTACAGTTCTACGGGAAGCACGCCCGTCAAAGAACAGGCGAAAAAGCCTTTTAAAATGTTGAGCATGGTGAATTTCGGGTTGGCGCGTCCTGACTGATACTCGATGGCAAGGTCAAACACAGCCACCGCCGTTCCCGCCACAAACAGCGACCAGCCGAACAGCGTGAACAGTTCCACCGTTGCCTTCACCCATTGCAGGTCGAAAATATCCGCGCCCATGTTGCCCATCATGGTAAAGAAGTCGGCAATCGCGTCATAAATCATGGTGTACAGCCATTGCAGAAGAGAATCAAAGATGACGTTGGATAATTCCGTTCCGAGAATCTTGATGATGTCACCCATCGCTTCGCCCATTCCGCCGATGATGTCAGACAGCCATGAAAACATAAAGTATCACCTCCATCGAGGA
>ONDC01000203.1 GCA_900316495.1 uncultured Eubacteriales bacterium | reverse complement strand
TACCCGCACTCTGAAGGCTTTCGTCCAGTTCGTGAATATCGTAGCAGATCAGACGGTTCTTGGTGTTGACGTTGGTCTGATGGGCGAAGGTGTTCATGTTGCCGACGACAAACATCTCAATCGCCACGGCAAGGTCACGCGCTTCGGGTTCCTTCTGTTTGAGCAGATTGTCGTAGAAATCCTGCAAGGTGGGAGCCTCGCCCGTGTAATTGCCCTGCTTGTAATAGCGGTAAGTCGCGGTGGTGCAGCGGTCAATAATGGATTTTTCCTTTGCGCCGAGATGACGGTCGTTAATCATGAGTTCGCAGAGCGACATCAGGAACTGCGACTTGAGAATGACAGGATCAGCGTCGCCGCCGTAAGCCTTGTTCAGATCCATCGCGTTAATGTGGTGCTTGCTCGTCGAAGAGACGGTAATGACCTCGCCTTTGAGCGCTTTCGTAAGGCGGGTATATTCACGTTCTGGGTCGATGAGAATGTGGTCGGAGTTGGGGTCTGCCAGAAAACGCGCCACAAATTCGCTCTTGCAAATGAAGGATTTGCCCGCGCCGGACACGCCGAGAATCATCGCGTTGCCGTTGATGAGCTGGCTGCGGTCGATGATAATCAAATTTTTGCTGATGCGGTTCTGTCCGAAATACACGCCGTTCGGGTGATTGATTTCCTGTGCGCGGAACGGGGTAAAAATCGAAAGGCTGTCGGTGGTCAGGGTGCGCACCATGTCAATTTTGCGGACGCCGTAGGGCAGGACGGTGTTCAAGCCGTCCCACTGCTGAAAACGCAGCTTTGCCATACGCGACATACCCGTGCTGGCAAGAATCGCCTCGGTATCGCTGTCGAGCTGCTCCTTGCTGTCGGCAGTATGCACCAGCGTCAGCACACAGAGCATCAGCCGCTGATCGTTGGAAGTGCAGCCGCCGAGCATATCGGCGGTTTCATCTCTCCTTTGCAGCATATCGAAGGGAATCATCGCGGAGAAATTGTTGTTTTCATTCTGCTTGCGCTGCCACTGCGCGATGTTGGTTTCGATACCCAGCAGACGGGATTCCAGTTCCTGAATTGCCTCCGACATACTCAGGGGGATAATGTCAATCGACAGCATGAGATTACGGTTAAATTCGCAAAGCGTCGGAATGAGCTTGTCGGTGATGGTGTTGGCATAATCCTTCAAAAACAGGACGCGCCCGAACCTGTCTCCGAATTTGAAATAATCGTTTTCAAATTCCAGACTTTCGGGCGTGATCACATCCTTGAAATCGTGACCGAGGCGCATATAGTCGCGGAGATTGAATTGGAAATTGCCTTCCTCCGCCGGATAGAAGAAATCGTGGAACAGGTGCAGACGCTGTTCCGCATTCAGCTCATCGCAGTGGGAACCGATCTGATTAAACTGCGTGAACAGCGATGCGAACACGCGGGCGAAATAAGCGCGGGCTTCTTCGATACTGCGCTTGCAGACCGACACGGTGACGTACTTTTCCTGCATGATGGAATTGGAGCCTTCCGCCTTGTCCAGCAGCATACGGTTGTACTCGCGGCGGTAGGAATCGAGTCCGTCATCTGCGTACCGCATGAGAATATTTCTTTTGAAGCTGTCCATATTCATGCGGCGGTTGTTGATGGTGATTTTGGTCGTTGCGCCCACATCAAACGAATTGAGAATATGGCAATACTGCTTGGTCATTTCCATCTTTTCCGCATCGCTGGCGGACGAGTAATTCACGTCCTGAAAGCAGAACATCTTGCTGTATTTGTTCTTGCCCACAAGGAAAATGCCGTCGTCCCAGATACGCCTGACGGGAATGGCGTCCTGCGCGGTTTTGGGAATGCCGATCTTCTCTCTGTCCTGTGCCTGAATGGTCTTATAAGTCTTCAGCATCGTTGTTCAATCCTTCCTCTCGGTTGATGATAATATCCTTGCAGATTTCAAAAAACAG
The DNA here is from genome assembly GCA_900316495.1 of uncultured Eubacteriales bacterium. Classification (GTDB taxonomy): domain Bacteria; phylum Bacillota; class Clostridia; order Oscillospirales; family Acutalibacteraceae; genus RUG762. The sequence goes on along the minus strand of ONDC01000203.1, from coordinate 310 downwards.
GTTTTTCGGCTTGTAAACCAGCACTCTTCCGGACAAAATCTGAGACTTGATCCATGCGCTGATAAACTGCTCCGCGTTCATGCCGTTGTACTGCACAAAGCCCAGCACGGCAAACGGCGCGGCGGCGAGAATACAAATCCAGCTCAGAGCCTCCATGCCGAGGTAGGGACGCAGCAGAAAATACAGTCCCACCGCCACGGCACAAGCCAGCGCGGAAAAGATACACTGCCGCAGCGTCAGTCCGAAGAAAATCGTTTCTGAATAATCGCGGATTTCTTTGTTGATTCGTCGTTCCAAATGATCACACTCC
>ONDC01000030.1 GCA_900316495.1 uncultured Eubacteriales bacterium | reverse complement strand
GTTCGTTCCGCCCGGTACAGAAAATAGTAATTTGCAAATTCCTCCACAAAGCAGACCCACGACAGAATCATGATCGTAACAAGACAAATTTTAGTGATCCATTGCATCGCAACCCATCCCACTCCATAGAATGAATGATCAGATAAACTACAGCTTCGGCTTCATATGCTTCATATAATAGTCATAAGCGGGGTCATAGGAAAAGACGTCCATCAGGTATTTGTTCCTTATCAGCTCAAACATACCGGCAGCCTGCCAACGGAGATCATACTTGGATCTGAAGAAGTCGTTATTGATAGGAAACGCGTAATTGGAAACAACATGGATCGCAGGCTTGCCAGACTCTTTCGAGGACTTGAGATAAGACGCCTCAAAAAGCAGCGTTCCCCAGTTAAGATGGTATCGGCTGCTCACCAAAAGGACAGAATCCACCTGCGGATGATCCCTTGTCAGAATCTCATAGCTGAAAAGAGCGTTCTGCACCGTCGACTTGGACTTGTCCTCCGCGATCAGGCGGTCACTGCTTATTCCGTGCTCCTCCAGCCATCTGCACATCTGCCCCGCCTCCGTCGCATCCGGATTGCCGGAGGCGGTTCCCCCGCCGGTACACATCACCAGCGCATTCGGATACTTCTCCGCGCATTCCAGCGCCTTTTCCAGCCTGCCCTTCAGCTCGGACAACACTCTTCCGTCCGGCGCCAGCCTGTGTCCCAGCACAATAATGCACAGATTGTCACCATCCGGAAGACCCTCCGGCACCGCCTTCTCGTTCACCTGAAAGCCGGTATTCATATATTCCCAATAATCCATGATGTCGCGCCACAGCCTGCCTTCGCCGGAGCTGATACCGTTCAGCTCCGCAAGCAGCTCATCGACCTTCTGATCCGATTTGGCGCCATAGCAGCCGTAATAGGTCACGATTTGTTCAATCAGCTCATCGGCAACCTGGCGCTGTTCCTCCGAAAGCGGTTCTTCTGAGGAAACAGGCGGCTCAGACGCAACAGACATATCAGAAGAGCCTACATCCGAAACGGATACCGTCTCCGTCCTGCTGTCGGATGAGGAATGACGGTTTCCTCCGGTCACCATAACAACGGTCACGACAGCCGCCGCCGTCACAAGCACCGCCAGTGAAGCGGCAATCATTTCCTTGATTTTCCCGGTTCTGTCCTTCATGCTTCAGTGTCTTCCTTTCTTCGGAGCGGGAAGCTCATCCCACATTTCCTTCACAAGCCGCGATAAAAGCTCCCTGTCGTCCACATCGGTAACCGAAAGCATTTCCTTCGCGCCCTCATAGGGTAATTCCAGCTCCGCAGCCGGCATGACCTTTCTGGCGGACTGAATGTTTTTGACAAGCAAGCGGTCGTCGTAAATCCCGCCGAATAGTTTTCCCTGGTAATAGAGAAGATACTCCCCCATCATCGGACGGCAGGTGATGCCCTCCAGTCCGCTGAACTGGTCGAGGATAAAGGCAAGATATTGCTTTGAGGAAGCCATTGTCGCGACACTCCCTTTGGATTATTATTTATACTATACCTCAAAACAAAAGGCATTGCAACTTTTTTTTGAAAAAACTTCGCCGCAATGCCACATAAGATTCAGTTTTCCGCGCTGATCCGCTGCCGCCTGATTCTTCCCCTGACAAAGCTCACCGCGCAAAACGCGGCAAAAACAACAATGTTGAGGATCACGACGCTTGCCCCGGTGGGCGCGGAATACGCGTAGGACACCATCAGTCCCGTCAGGAAGCAGACCACCGAAATGACCGCCGAGCAGATCACCACGTTCCGGAAGCACTTGAAGACCCGCATGGACGACATCGCCGGAAAGATGATCAGACTGGAGATCAGCAGCGCGCCGATCATTCTCATGCCCAGCACGATGGTGACGGCAGTCAGCACCGCAACGAGCATATTGTAAAAATCCGCCCTGACGCCGGTCGCCTTGGCGAACGGCTCGTCGAAGGTGACGGCAAAGATCTTGTTGTAAAACAGCACATACAGCGCCAGCACCGCCAGCGACAGGATCACGCTCAGCGACACGTCGGACTTGCTGATCGCCAGCACGCTGCCGAACATATAGTTGTTGATGTCGGTATTGATACCCGACTTCATGGAGATGATGAAGATACCGACTGCCAGCGCGCCGGTCGAAAGAAGGGCAATCGCGGAATCCCCGCTGAATCTGCCGTCCGAGCTGAGTCTGAGAAGGACATACGACGCGACGATAACGACGGGAATCGCCACCCACAGCGGCGCCCAGTTCATCACGGTGGCGACTGCCATCGCGCTGAACGCCACATGGGACAGTCCGTCGCCAATCATGGAGTATCTTTTCAGCACCAGATTCACGCCTAACAGCGCCGAACAGAGCGACACCAGCGTTCCCACGACCAGCGCCCTGAGAATGAAGGGATATGAGAGCATTTCAAGCATTTTTGCGTCAGCCTCCTATAAATTCCCGTCCCGTCTTGCTTGCGACATACGCCTCTGTGCTGCCGAAGAAACGGACGGTGTGCTTCAGGTGAAGAATCTTATTCGCGCTGTTCACGGCTGTTTTCACATCGTGGGACACCATGATCACGGTCATGCCGCATTTGGAATTGACCTCTTTGATGATGGAATAAATCTCAGAGGTTACGATGGGATCCAGACCCGTCACAGGCTCGTCAAGAATCAGCAGCTTATTCGACGCGCAAAGCGCCCTCGCCAGAAGCACCCGTTGCTGCTGTCCTCCTGAAAGCTCGCGGTACGATCTGTCCGCCAGTCCCCTGATCCCAAGTAAGTCCATATTGCGGAGGGCACGCTCCCGGTCGGCTTTCGAGTAGAAGGGGATCAGCCGGCTGTGATTGAGACAGCCCGACATCACCACCTCCCGCACGGACGCGGGAAAATCGCGCTGTATCGCGGTCTGCTGGGGAAGATACCCGACGTCGCCCCGGACTATTTCGGGTGAGAATTCGATCTGTCCTCCATCCGGCTTTTTGAGTCCGGCCAGACATTTGATCAGGGTGGATTTACCCGCTCCGTTCTCCCCCACCACGCAGAGATAATCCCCCTTGTTCAGCTCGAAGCTGACGTGCTCCAGCACCGTCATGTTTTCGTAGCCGAGCGTAATATCATGGCATTCGATCAGTGTATTGTTCAATTCAATGCCTCCCTCAGAATAGCGACATTTTTCTCCATAAGGCTGAGATAGCTCTCCCCCGCCTCGAAATCCCGCGCGGAAATATTGTGGCAGGTGTTGAACTGCGCCGTCCGCGTGCCGGTCGCTTCGGCTATCGCGTCGGCGACCTTGTGATTGGAAAGCTCGATGTAAAAGACAACGGGTATCCTCTCGCGCTTCACCGTATTGATCAGGAAAGCAACTGTCGCGGCGCTCGGCTCCGTCTCGGCGGCGCAGCCGGGGAACGCGGCGTAGTAATCCAGTCCGTACTCCCTCACGAAATAAAGCAGCGGAAACCGGTCGCCGAACAGGAAAATCCTTCTTTTTGCGTCCGCGACCACCTCGCGGAAGGCATTGTCCAGCGCCGTAAGCTCCGCGACGAATTGATTCGTATTGTCACAATAAAAATCCGCGTTGTCCGGGTCAAGCTCGCAGAGCGCGCGGTTGATCTCGTTGACAATGGCAATGGCGTTCATGGGAGAAGTCCAGACATGCTCGTCGTACTCCTCCTCGTCGCCGTGGTCATGATGATGCGCTTCATGTGCTTCCTCTTCATGTTCATGTCCGTGATGATGCTCACGGCTCTGCATGCCCTCGGCGGTCTCCTCCTCAATGGGCTCCACGCAGTCCATCGCCGACACAATCCGCATGTGCGGATTGTCCGCCGATTCCAGTACTGTTTCCAGCCAGCTCTCCGACTCGCCACCGACGTTGAGGAACAGGTCGCACTTGGAAATGCCGATAATATCCTTGGGGGAAGGCTCGTAGGAATGTGCCTCCATGCCGGGTCTCAGCAGCATTTTTATGTCAGCCCTGTCGCCCGCGATCCGCCTTGCGAAGTCGTACTGCGGGAAGATGGTCGCCACGATGGATATTTTTCCGTCGCTCCTTCCGCTCTGTTTTCCGGCACAGCCCGAAAGCATGACAAGCAGCATTGATATTGTCAGCATGACTGAAAGAAATTTTACAAAACAGTGACGTTTCAAGCTCCTACCTCCTACCTGCTACCTTGCGCCTTTGTGATGCATTCACCGCACAGTCCGTAGATAATGGTGCGCCCGTTGTCCACGCGGAACTGATGGTGCTCCATGATGTGCCGCTCGAATTCGTCCATGAATTCGCAGTCCATGTGGATGACCGCGCCGCAGCAGGTACATTTGAGGTGGAAATGCCGATCGCAGCCCTTGTCGCCGTCGATGAGCTGGTACATGGCACCCTCGCCGCCGTCGGAGAGGTATTTTTTGATCTCCCCGCTCTCCACCATTTTGTCAAGACATCTGTAGATGGTCGCCTTGCCGATTTTTTCTCCGGAATTCATAAAGTACATGTAAATTTCATCCGCCGTCACGCAACTGTCGGGGTTCAGCCTGAAATACTTTTCAATGGACTCCTGCTGCCGTGTACGGTAATTTTTCCTGCATTCCCTGTTTTCCACTGTATCACCTCTGAGAGCGCAAAATAAAACTGAAAATCATTTTCAAATTGAATACTATTATAACACGATTTTAAAAAATTGCAAGTGCTTTTTTCATTTTGCCCCGCCAAAATTGTATTCCATGTACCGGTTGATCGCGATGGCTGTGGAAACCGACACATTCAGGGAAGAAATATTGGCTCCGTACATCTCAATGTAACACGCGCCGTCAGTTAGAGTCAGCAGCTCCTCCGGCACGCCGTGCCTTTCGTTTCCGACAATCAGACAGGTCTTCGCCGGAAACGAAAATGTCCGCAGAGGAACGGACTGATCGGTAATTTCCAGCGCGTACACCTTATAGCCGTCACCGCGAAGCGCGTCGATAAACCCTGTGTCACGGGTAAACTCAACCTGCACGGCCGCGCCTCTGGATATTTTCTGGAATTTCCTTTCATTCTCCGGTTCCCTGCCGAGATAAATGATTCTGCTCACGGAAAAGACGTCGGCCGTCCGCAGAATCAGGCCGAAATTTTCACACGTCACCCCGCACAGACACAAAACCAGCTCGCTGTGACAGGGTCGGATGATTTGCATGGTTTCATAATGATTCAACTGCTTCACCGTTATCCCCCTCTTCTGTGTGATGCTGCCCGCCTGCCCCCTTCTCCTTGGAAAAGCAGGCAAAAAAGTCCCGCCGGACAGAAGCATTCCTTTCCGGCGGGACACTTTGATCTACTAATAAACGGCTGAATTCAAGCTATCAGCATACGCCCTGAGCAAGCATGGCGTTGGCGACCTTGAGGAAGCCCGCGATGTTCGCGCCGGCAACGAGGTTGCCCTCCATGCCGTATTCCTTGGCGGCCTTCGCAGAGTTGTGGTAGATGTTCTTCATGATGTCGTGCAGCTTCGCGTCGACTTCTTCAAACGACCAGCTGTATCTCATGGAGTTCTGGCTCATCTCGAGAGCGGAGGTGGCAACGCCGCCCGCGTTGGCAGCCTTGGCGGGTCCGAAGAGCACGCCGGCGGACTGGAACGCGTGTACCGCTTCGGGGGTGGAAGGCATATTCGCGCCTTCGCAGACAGCCTTGACGCCGTGGGCGATCAGAGCCTTTGCGCCCTCCTCGTCCAGCTCGTTCTGGGTGGCGCAGGGAAGGGCTATGTCACAGGGAATGGTCCAAATGCCTCTGCAGCCCTCGGTGTAGGTGGCGTTGGGATGATTCTCGACATATTCCTTGATTCTGCCGCGCTTGACCAGCTTGATCTCCTTGACAGCGTCGAGATCAATGCCGTCGGGATCGTGGATATAGCCGTTGGAATCGGAGAGAGCGACGACCTTTGCGCCGAGCGCGGTCGCCTTCTGGGTGGCGAAAATCGCCACGTTGCCGGAGCCGGAAATGACGACGGTCTTGCCCTTGAAGGAGTCATCATGGTCGTTGAGCATTTCCTCGGTGTAATAGCAGAGGCCGTAGCCGGTGGCTTCGGTGCGGGCAAGGCTGCCGCCGTAGGTCAGACCCTTGCCGGTGAGCACGCCGCTGTATTCGTCGCGCAGTCTCTTGTACTGGCCGAAGAGGTAGCCGATTTCACGGCCGCCCACGCCGATGTCGCCTGCGGGGACGTCGGTATCGGGGCCGATGTGCTTGGCAAGCTCAGTCATGAAGCTCTGGCAGAAGCGCATGACCTCCATGTCGGACTTGCCCTTGGGGTCGAAGTCGGAGCCGCCCTTGCCGCCGCCGATCGGCAGACCGGTCAGGGAATTCTTGAAGATCTGCTCGAAGCCGAGGAACTTGATGATGCCCTCATACACGGAGGGATGGAAGCGCAGACCGCCCTTGTAGGGGCCGATGGCGCTGTTGAACTGAATGCGGAAGCCGCGGTTGACCTGGACATTGCCCTTATCGTCCACCCACGGAACGCGGAACTTGATGATTCTCTCAGGCTCGACGATGCTCTCGAGGACGCCCATCTTGATATATTCGGGATGCTTTTCAATGACAGGCTCGAGGGATTCCAGAACCTCGGTAACAGCCTGATGGAATTCAGGCTCGCCCGGATTGCGCTTTTTGACGGTTTCCATAAGATCTGCAAGATACTGATTTTTAAAAGCCATTTTAAAATATCTCCTTTTGCAAGATGAATTCATACGCATTTTCAGCGCTGTAGGTACTATTGTAATACACGTCCTGTGCGTTTGTCAATACGATTTTGTTAATTTTTTCGATTATTTGCAATTTTCATTTTTCAAACTTGCATATTTGTGCATTATCGCATTTATCAAGCGGAAATTCTGCATTTATTCGCGCCGCTTCAGGCAAATCAGAATTGCCATGGCGATAAGCAGAGCCACCGCCACCCCGCCGATGAAGACAACGTCGATGATGGCAGGATTCCCGTCCCAAACGAAGCTTCGGTTTTCCTTATCCGAAGGGCTTGCCACCGGTTCCTTGTCTGTTTCCGACACCGCCTGCTGAGCGGTATCGTCCGACCCCGTTTGTTCCCCCTCGATGTTTTGATCATGAGCCGACATATTGACATGCTCAAACATATCGTTAAGACCCGGCGTATCCAGCCCGACAGTCGTATAAGCAAGTCCGAATTTCCGGCAGTCATTCCAGCCGTCTTCCTCTACCTTATATAATTTCTGCTGGCTCTTATGGCATGCGAAGCCTTCAACCGCCATCCTAAAGGCTGATTTACCACCGAAACGCTCAAGCTTTAAGTCGCTCCACTGAACAAGGATCTGATTCTTCTTCCACAGATGGAGGTAGCACTTCTGCACCGTGTGTATGCCGTATTTTTCTGCACTTTCGGGGTAAACGGTTGGATCCTCATATATTTTCAACGCCTCCAGAAGAGAGGCCGCGTTCAGCTTATGAGCGCCATGCCCGTATTCACCGTGAATATCATGCGCAACGATGACCTTGGGGGAAAAGCGCCGCAGCAGCTCCACCTGGTATTCCATGATCCGGTCATAGCCAAAGTATTCCTTGGCCGCGTTCAGGCTTTTTCTGGTATCGACATGATCCGCAAACTGATCGGGAATAATGGGATAATGTGTGACGCCCACCTTCCACAAGCCGTCAAGAAGCTCATGGCTGCGCGGAGGATCCTTATAATGATTTGTCATATAGACCACCTGCACGTTATATCCCAATTCTCCGGCATAATACGGCAAAACGCCGCCGAACCACAGGTGTTCATCATCTGCGTGGGTAGGCATTACCATCAGATCGGCGCTCTGACAGGGAGGCTCCCATTTCTGAACCCAATCAGGCAGCTCTCCGCCAGAAAAGGCATAAACATCCGTCAATTTGCTCCCCGCGGGAATCTCCATCTGAAATCTTGAGATCTCTTGATCCAACTGAAGCAGCTCGTGAATATATCCCTGTTTGCCACCATGCCGCACACTATTGTCAGGCAGAATAATCGTCCACTGACAGGGCTTTTCAAAAATAAAATACAACTGCTTCACCGGATGATCCGCCACAAATCTTATCTGAGCGCCCAGCTCGCCTGCTGTAAAAAACGTAGAAATATCATCGTCGGTTACGATCTTCAACCGTTTCCCGGGATAGCTGTCGCAAAAGGCGGATAGACCTATACTCTCCTTTTCCGGCTGCTCCGGAGAGCTATTCACGGAGGATGCCGAAACGCTGTCAGCACCATACACACACAGCAGTATCACCGCCAAAAGCGATGCTGCCGCTTTCTTCACTTTTTTCAACTGAATGTCACCTTACTTTTCTCTTATGAATTCTCCACACCAGCCCCGCGGTAAAAAGCAATACCGCAACACCGCCTCCCGCCAGAAGGAGATACTGCGTCGGAATGGCGTTTTCCGCCGGGTCGCTGACCGCCTGATCCGGCATATCGGGCGGCGCGTCGGTGGCGGATACCACGGCTTCTTCGACCGACGAAGAGGGATAAACACGCGCCCGCTCCGTCCAGTCGACATGCTCAAACATATCATTCCTGTCAGGCGTGTCGTATCCCACATTGGTATAGGCAAGACCGAAAAGGCGGCAATTATACTGTCCGGCGGAAGGGTTGTTGTAGAAATAGTATTGCGACACATGCCGGGCAAAGCCTTGATCCGCCATTCTCATCGCGGACTTATCCCCAAATTTGCTGAGCTTCAGATCCTCCCACTTTACGGTAATGCAGTTTTCATTCCACAAATGCAGATAGCATTTCTGTACGCTGCATAATCCGTATTGCTCTGCGCTGTCGGGATACGCTGTGGGGTCGTTCGTCAGCTCCAGTGCTTTAAGAAGGGTCTCGGCATTCAGGATATGTGTGCCGTGGCCGTATTCTCCTTTAATATCGTGTCCGATCACCACCCTGGGGCGGAACCTTCGGAGCATTTCCACCTGGAACGCAAGCACATTTTCCCAACCGAATTTTTCTACAGCCCATTCGTATCGCTTGGTGATGATCGAATCGGTAAACCGCTCACATACAATAGGGTAATGCCTCACTCCGACTGACCAAAGGCCGTTAAGCCGTTCATGCTCACGGTATGTCTGCTCATAATGATTGGTCAGATACACCACCTGGACATTATATCCCAGCTCGCCGGCATAATAGGGCAAAGCGCCGCCAAACCACAGGAACTCATCATCCGCATGAGTCGGCAAGACAAGAAGATCCGCCGCATCGCAGGGAGGCAGCCATTTCTGTACCCAACCGGGTGTTTCTCCCTCCGTAAAACCAAAAACGCCGGTCAGATACGTATCCTGAGAAACATCTACCGTAAAATTCGATACGCTCTGACCAAGATCAATATAATCGTGAATAAATCTGTTTTCCCCTCTGTGAAAAACCGTTCCATCCGGCGTCGTGAGCGTCCATTCGCACGGTTTTTCAAACTGAAAGTACAGCTGTCTGACGGGTCTTTCGGACGTAACGGACAAGCGGGCATCTCTTCTGAATCTGAAAGACCATTTCTCCGATCTAAGCTTCAGAGTGGAAAAGCTCTCACCCGGGTACTGTTCACTGGAAAATCTCAGAGAAACAGCGTCCGCTTTTGTTGCCTCCTCTTGTGCGTCAACGTCTGCCGCCACAGCGCTGCTCTGACCCGGATCAGAGGAAGCAAATACGACAATTGCCTTTTGGGAAGAGAATAAAAAACCAACGGTCAAAAGCAAAAGCATGATTTTTTTGCACAGCATAACAAAAGCACTCCTCCCACCTTTCATTAGAATGAAAACAGCGACCCGCCCTCGCAGTCAATCGCGACTATCAGCGGAAAATCCCTGAATTCCAGCCGTTTGACCGATTCGCATCCCAAGTCCTCAAAGGCGATGACCTCACAGGAGGTAATGCATTTCGAGGCAAGCGCGCCCGCGCCGCCGACAGCGCAGAGATAAACCGACTTGTTGCGCCGTATCGCGTCGCAGACCTCCTGGGAGCGCCCCCCCTTGCCCACCATTGCGCCAAGCCCCGCGTCGAGCATACGGGGCGCAAAGGGATCCATGCGGCTCGACGTGGTGGGACCGCAGGAGCCTATGGCAAGATGCGCCGGTGTGGGCGTGGGTCCGGCGTAATAGATGACGGCTCCGTCCAGCTCATAGGGCAGTTCCTCGCCGCTGTCAAGCAGCGCCATGATGCGCTTGTGCGCCGCGTCGCGGGAGGTATAGACCGTGCCCGAAAGCAGCACCCTGTCCCCTGCCCTCAGTATAGGCGCCATCCGCTTGATTTCGGACGTGTTGAATGCATATTCCGCCATGCTCTTTTGTCCCCTTTGTCGAATTAATTGCAACTAACCTTTTCAAAAAAAATTACGGATGATATTATAACACACTCCGGCATAATATGCAAGAAATTCGGGAAGTTTTTTCTTTCACGATTTCAACAAAAATCGGCAAGAAGAAATGGCCGACACACAAAAACCCCCATGGAGTCTGCCAAGAAACCGCCTGCACATCAATGAGACTCAAGTCTGATGTGTCAGGCAGGGAGCCGAATTGAAATAAAAAATCATTTACATTTGCGCAGGAGTGTGGTATACTACATTGTATACGGATGAAGTATGGAGTGAAGATAAATGACGGCTTACGAACAGATGGTAAAATTCGAGATCGGACTTGACATGGGGCTTCTCACCCTCGACGAGCTGCGGGATTTTGTCAGCGCGGCGCTGAAGGAGAAGGACGTGCCCTACATCTACACAGACGTGTTTCTCTCCTTGGACAAGGGACAGGAGGAGATCGTCAATGTCATCTTCTACAACCTGCAGGGGCATTACACCGCCGACCGTCGCGCGGGAAACACCGTTCAGCGCGCCCTGATCGGCGTGATACGCGACAAATACCGCTCCGGCGCTATCAATAAAGAGCAATGCGTAACATTTCTTCACCGACTGACCGATTACGCCGAGGGCGACTGGAGCCTGCTCTCCATCGACGAATACTACAAGCTCAACAGGAGCGGCTACTGCTCTGACGCGGATTTTGAAGCGCGGCTCGAGGGTATTTTCGCCAACGCAATCTAAGGATACGCTGAATTATGGCATACCATCGATTCCGCGCCGCGAAAAGACGCCTTTGGACGGTGCAGGAATCGACGGATTCAGCGTTTCCCTGACAATCAAAAAATCCTCCCTTTCTCACGGCATATCAGCCAAAGGAAAGGGAGGATTTTCGATTATTTACGCGCCTGATCGAAATTGGTCTCGTCGACGAGGTAATGCGGGCGGCGTTTGACTTCATAGTAAATTCTGCCAACGTACTCGCCGACGATTCCCAGAGAAATCAGCTGCACCCCGCCGAAGAAGCAGATAGTGAAAATCGTGGTAAAATAGCCGGGGAGGTCGATTCCCTTGAAGAGGATGCTCAAAAGCAGGAACATCACATAGAGCAGGCTGAGGAGGATGGCAAAGCCGCCGATAAAAATGCAGAAACGCAGCGGCTTGTTGTTGAAGGACAGCACGCCATCCACACCGTAGTGAACCAGCGAGCGGAAGCTCCATTTGCTTTCCCCCGCCGCTCGGCTGCGGTTCCGGTAGCTGATGATTTTCTCCTTGAAGCCGATCCACGAGAAGAGTCCCTTGGAAAAGCGGTTGTACTCGTTCATGGTGAGCAGCGCGTCGAGCGCCTTGCGGCTGAGCATGCGGAAATCGCCGATTCCGTCGGTCAGCTCCACGTCGATCAGCCTGTCCACCAGCCTGTAGTAGGCACGGGCAAAGAAGCTGCCCCATCTTTTGTCTCCTGTGCGGTCGCGCTGGGCGATCACCTGATCATAGCCCTGTCTGCCGAATTCGAGCATTTGTCCGATCAGCTCCGGCGGGTGCTGCAGGTCGGAATCCATAATGACGGTGAATTCGCCCGACGAATACCGCAGCCCCGCGAGCATGGCGGATTCCTTGCCGAAGTTGCGGCTGAAGGAGATGTATTTCACATGGCTGTCGCGTCCGGCAAACTCCTTCAGCAGGCGGCAGGTGCCGTCCCGGCTGCCGTCGTCGACAAAGATCATCTCATATTCATCCGTGATTTTTTGCAGCTCCGCCGTCAGTTCGCCGTAGGTCATCGGCAGCACCTTTTCCTCATTGTAGCAGGGAAGTACTGCGGAAATCAGCATTTGTATCCCGCCTCCGTCATCAGTTTTTCAAAAAGCGCCAGAAATTCTGCTTTTGTCTGCGAAAACTCCCGCTCGCTGTGCGCAATGTCAATGTGAAGCGTCGGCGGCGTCTCGTACAGCGCGTCCCCGTTAATGAGCAGGAATTCGTGATAGAGCATGCAGTCGTCGATCTCCCTCACCAGGCGAAGCTCCGCTTCACTTTCCCGAGGTATGGCGAAGCGCTCCAGAATCATATCGTGAAGCTGTTCCTCACATTCGCAGTAAAAGGGCAGCCGGCGCTTAAGGGGGCGCGTCATATCCCCGATATACGCCTCTGTCGCGTCGTGCAGCAGACAAAGCAGCCTTTGCCTTGCGCTGAAGCCGCGTGCCTCCGCCTCCCTCGCGCAGTTGATGCAGTGCCTTCCCACCGAGAAGAACTGTCTGAAATGTCCGTTGGCGCGGCAGATCAGACTGAGGGAGTGAGCGATGTCGCCCACGTCAATATCCTTCATTTCCGGAGACAGCGGATCAAAGCTCCGTCCGCCTATCGTCGTAATGTAAAATCTGTTGGTTACCATATCATTATCATTCCCGGATAATCCTAATTGAAACACGGAAGGTCCCGCCGCGCATTGTTTCTCTCCGGCGAAGCCTTCCGCTTTGATGGCATCATTCTATGCTCAGAACACCGCTGATGCGGGAGAGCTTGGAGGTGATCTGCGCAAGGTGCTCCTTGCTGCTGACCGAAATAGTGGCGGTGATCATGGCGTTGTCATCCTTCAGCTCGCGGGAATTCAGCATACTGATGCTGATGTGCATCATGGAAAGCTGCGTCGTCACGTCGGCAAGCAGTCCCTTGCGGTTGAGGCAGAGCAGCCGCAGCGTGGTTTTGAATTCGCGGTAGTTGGTGCCCTCGCTCCAATACACCTTGATCCAGCGCTCGGGGCTTTCGCATTTTGAAATGTCCGCCGGCACGTTCGGACAGCTTCTCTTGTGTACCGACACGCCGAAGCCGCGCGTGATGAAGCCGATGATTTCGTCGCCCGGAAGCGGATTGCAGCAGCGGGACATCTTGATCTGACAGTTGTCGATCCCCTCCACACGGACGCCGGGGTCACCGCTGTAGCTTCTGTGTTCCTCCTCGACAAAACCGCCCTCGATGCCCTGCAGTCCCATCGGCTTGATGACAATACGCGCGTAATCCTCGCGCAGACGCGGCATGAGCTTGGTGACGACAATCGCGCCGTAGCCGATCGCCGCGTAAAAATCGTCCACACTGTCCTTGTGGGACTTGCGGATCTGCTCCTGCATGAATTCATCAAACTTGTCGTCGGGAATCACAAGGCCGGCGCGCTTCATCTCGCGCTCGAATTCCGCCTTGCCCTCCTCGATATTTTCCGCGCGGCGCTCATTCTTGAACCACGCGCGGATCTTGTTCTTCGCCTGGCTGGTCTTGGCAATATTCAGCCAGTCGCGGCTGGGGCCGTTGGTGATTTCCTTCGTGGTCTGAATCTCGATCCTGTTGCCGGTGTGCAGCACGGTATTCAACGGGACAATCCTGCCATCGATCTTGGCGCCGATCATGCGGTTACCGACCTCGCTGTGAATGGCATAGGCAAAATCGATGACCGTCGCGCCCCTTGGCAGCACCTTCAGGTCGCCCTTTGGGGTAAATACGTAAATCTCTTCCGGCATGAGATCGTCCTTGATGACGGTCAGCACGTCGGTGGTGTCGCTGTCCATCTGCTCCTCGATCATCTTGCGGATCCATGAGACGGTGTTCTCAAACGCCGCCTTGCCGCCCTCCGCGACGTCGCCCGCCTTGTACTTCCAGTGCGCCGCCACGCCGTATTCCGCCGTGCGGTGCATTTCCTTCGTGCGGATCTGCACCTCGAAGGGGACGGCGTTCTCATCCGGATCGTCGCTCTTGCGCATGACGGTGGTGTGCAGCGACATGTAGCCGTTGGATTTTGGCATGGCGATGTAATTCTTGAAGCGGTTGGGCAGCGGGGTATAGGTCATCTGCACCACGCCGAGAGCCGCGTAACAGTCCACCAGCGTATCGACTATCACACGCACGGCGTACACGTCGTAAATATCCTCAAAGTTCTTGCCCTGCAGCATCATCTTGTTGTATATGCCGTGTACCGACTTGACGCGGCCGGTGATCTCCGCGTTGGCGACATACGGCTGGAGCTTTTCCTTCAGCTCCGACTTGATTTCCTCCAGAAATGCCTCGCCGTTCGCCTGCTGCGCCGACAGCTTGTCGCAGATCTCCTTGTAGCCGATCGGGTCGATGTACCGGAGCGCCAGATCCTCCAGCTCCTCCTTGACGGGGCGGATGCCGAGGCGGTGCGCCAGCGGCGCGTAGACCTCCAACGTCTCGCGGGCAATGGTGCGCTGCTTCTGGGGGTACATCGCGCTGAGCGTGCGCATGTTGTTCAGACGGTCGGCGAGCTTGATGATCAGCACGCGGATGTCCTTGTTGGTAGCGATGAGCATGCGGCGCACATTCTCCCGCTGGTGCTCCTCCTCCGTGTTGAAGCCAAGCTTGCTCAGCTTGGTAAGACCGTCAATGATCTGAGCAGTGGTGCTGCCGAATTCCCTCCGGATGTCCTCCAGCGTAACCGGCGTATCCTCTACCACATCGTGCAGGAGGGCGGCGACCACACTTTCGGTGTCCATGCCGAGCGAGACAAGGATATTCGCCACCGAGATCGGGTGAACAATGTATGGCTCTCCCGACTTGCGCTTCTGCCCTGCGTGGGCTTTATTGGCAAAAAGATACGCCTTCTCAATGACCGCCATATCGTAATCCTTGCCGCTTTTGAGAATGTTTGACACCAGCTCGTCATAGGTCTGGTATGCCTCCACCACATTGTCTGTAAAATCTCTCTCGTTGACATCTCTTCCTCCGATGCCGTCCGTTCCGTTTGTCATATGGTCTTCCCTCCTCAAAACGGCGCTTCGCCGTTATTCTTCAATCCTTCCTCACTCAAAAAAACAAATTATCAGTTATTGATATATCCCACTCTCATGGCAGTAGGCGTTTTCTCCGGCGAGATCTTGCCACTCTCCGCGCCGCGTTCGGTTGCCTCCACGCAGATGATTGTCCCGTCGTCGGCAAAATCCACCAGTCCGCCCTCGCTGAGTATCTGAAGGGAGGTGAGCAGCGCGCCATAACGCACGCCCACGCGCTTCATGCGACAGCCAAGCACCTCGGATTCTCCGCTGTACCCCTGGCAGGCCGCACGGTATACGGTTCCCAGAACGCTGCGTGTAGGTCTCAGCTCCATGCGTTCCTGCTCTGTCAGCGACTCACCGCGCATCATTTTTTCAAACAGCAGCTTGTCGCCGTTGATCTCATCAAAATGCGTCTCCGAGAGCCGAATGTCACGGACGACAAGCGTCAGGCTGTCCTTTCCGCGATAGGTCGATTTATCCAGCGTAACGGCAATGTCGACCACATCGCCGACCCTGAAGGGAAAGTCCTCGTCACACGTGACAAATTTCATGGCGGTAAGCACGGTGCCGCCGCGCTCAAGCGTCAGGCGCTGGTGTTTGCCTCCGCCCGCGCCATAAATATCGGTCAGCTTAAGTCCCATCACCGCTATCATCGGAGTGGGGTTATCCGCTCCGAACGGCTCTAAGAGCTGCGACGCTTCATACAATTGCAGGTTAACCGCCGAGGGCGGAAGCTGACAGTCGATCAGCAGCTCGGGAGAGGGCATGACAGGGTATCTCTCACGGGCATATTCGTTTATCGCCTGACGGAACGCGTCGATGTTCTCCGTTCTGAGATTAATCCCCGCGGCAAGCGTATGTCCGCCGAAGCCTGTGAGCTGCTCCGAGCAGGCGGAAATCGCATCGTAAAGCGAGAAGCCCTCGATGCTGCGTCCGGAGCCCTTCGCCTTGTCCCCGTCGTATGAGATAATAAAGCAGGGTTTTCCGTATCTCTCGCAGATTCTGGAGGCAAAGATCCCAATGACGCCGCCGTTCCACTTTTCTCCGGCGATCACTATCACGCGGTCATACAGAACCGACCTATCCTTTTCGAGCATCTCCGACACCTCGCGGTCGATGATCTGCTCGATTGCCTGACGTTCCCTGTTTTTAGCCGTCAGCTCCCCGGCAAGCGCGGTTGCCTCCTCGTCGTCCTCGGTGATCAGCAGTTGTACGGCGTGAGAGGCCTTGCCCAGCCGTCCGGCGGCATTCAGGCGGGGGGCAATGATAAACGCAACGCTCGAAGCGAAAATCTGTCTGCCTGAAAAGCCCGCCAACTCAATCAGGGTGCTGAGTCCCGGTCGGCAGGATTCCTGCAGGTACTGCAGTCCGATCCGCACCAGCCGGCGGTTCTCACCCGTCAGACTTACCACGTCGGCCACCGTGCCGAGAGCGACCAGATCGCCGAAGTTTTCTATCACCGTAAAGCTGTCCCCCTCAAGGGCACAGACCAGCTTGAAGGCAACGCCCACTCCGGCATATTCCCTGAACCGGCAGACGCAGTCCTTCCTGTGCGGATCGACCACCGCGACAGCATCGGGCAGGGCGTCGCCCTCCTGATGATGGTCGGTAATAACCACGTCTATCCCCAGTGAATTGGCGTGAGCCACCTCATTGACAGCCGAAATGCCGTTGTCCACGGTGACGATCAGGTCGATGTTCATTTCATGCAGCGCGTCCACGGCGCCGCAGTTGAGTCCGTAGCCCTCGCCCTCACGGTCGGGGATGTAATAGACCGCGTTGGCGCCGACGGATTCCAGATAGGAATAAAGCAGGGCGGTGGCGGTCACTCCGTCAACGTCGTAATCCCCGTACACAGCGATTTTCTCCTCGCTGTCTATGGCGCGGCGTATGCGGTCGACTGCCTTTTCCATGTCGATGATCTCAAAAGGGTCGATAAATTCAGCCGTATCGTCATGGAGACCAAGCATATCGCTTATCATCTCGTCGGAACAGAATCCCCTTGACGTCAGCAGATGCGCGGCAAAGCCTTCGATCCCGAAGCGCTGCGCGACTCTGCGGGAGAGTGTTTTATCGGATTCGGCAATACGCCAGCGGCGAAAGGACATCGGACTCACCTCCTGAAAAAGAAAAAGGTATGATAATAATTATCATACCATAGTAAGCAATTTTTTGCAAGATGTTATTTGAACCTGAACGATATTTTTTTCTAATAGCCCTCATTCATTTAGAAAATCCTGTCGTTGTTACTGAAGAATGAAAACTTAATACTTAAAAATGAATAATACAAAGCGAAAATCCCATCGTCTTACGACGACAGGATTTTCGCTTTGGCGGAGAAGGAGGGATTTGAACCCTCGCGCCAGATTTTACCCAGCCTACTCCCTTAGCAGGGGAGCCTCGTCACCACTTGAGTACTTCTCCGTATGCTGACAATATAAAACAGTATAAAACAAAAAAAGGAGTGGGTGTGGCGGAGGGGAAGGGATTCGAACCCTTGGTAGGTTACCCTATCACTAGTTTTCAAGACTAGCTCCTTAAACCGCTCGGACACCCCTCCATAGTTGGTGCGGATAACAGGACTTGAACCTGCATGAACTTGCATTCACTAGAACCTGAATCTAGCGCGTCTGCCAATTCCGCCATATCCGCAAATTTAGCTCCCCCCGGTTAGCCGCTAACTCAGTTAGCCGCTAACTCAGTTAGCATGAATAATATTATCATACCTTATGCCGTTTGTCAAGAGATTTTTTTAAATTCCGCAATTTATTTTTGCGGCTCATGGAGAATGCATTAATAATGACTGCGGAAAAGCGCAACTTCAACAGTTGCAGAATATAGTTAAATAGGTGTAACCCGCAAAAAAATTGTCAATTATTGTTACGCTGCCTGTCATCATGACGCCTACATTCCCCCTTCTTCCCTCGTCGGGGACTGAGAGCGAATTATTGACTTGACTTATTATGAATTTTTGATAGAATAGAGATGTGTACTTTCATACAGAACAGAATTAGGAGGAAACGACATGCCAATCATCGACTTTCATACAGAACAGAATTAGGAGGAAACGACATGCCAATCATCGACAGAATAAAAAATCCTGTCGCAAGACGTGTGGCGGAGCTTGCCTTCCGGCTTTTCAGGATCGGGGCGGCCGCCGCGGTCGCCGTGGTAATCCTGTCAGTGCTGATGCTGGGATATTCCTTTATTCCCGTCCACATCGAAAACCCGGTCAGCAATACCGACTACATCTGGCCAGCCGGTTCGGTGTGGTTCAGGGTGACCGAGGGCATCGGGTACGGCAGGTACGACGATAACGGCTTCAACAATCCCCAGGTGATCGAGCATCCGGATATTCTGCTGCTTGGCTCCTCCCACATGGAGGCGCAGTACGTGCCGCAGAAAGACAACGTCGCCGCAGTGATGTGCGAGTTGTTCGACGGAGAGCATGAGGTCTACAATTTAGGCATTTCGGGGCATACCCTGTTCAAGACGAGTCAGTATCTTCCCCGGAACATCGAGCTTTACAGAGATTCGGTAAAGTATGTGATCATGGAAACCTTCTTTCTCAGCATGACGGACAAAGACGTGGACGACGTGATCAACCATACGGTGAAATTTGCCTCAAGCAAGCACAGTCCTGTCATGCAGTTCGTCAACGAGGTGCCGGGACTGCGTATCCTTGACCACCAGCGCAAGGTCGGCTTCTTCGACCTGTTCATGGACAGCGACAGCAGGCCGAAGGTGTTTTCCATCGATGGGGACGAATACCCTACCGATGTGTCGGAATCCGATTTGCCCGCCTACGACAGGCTGTTCCAGTACCTTGAGGACATTGAAAAGGGAACCGGCGTGGAGATCATCATCTTCTATCACCCCACCGAGACCTTTGACAGCGAGGGGCATATCCTCTTTGAAGAGGGCAACGCGTTCAAGGCCTTCTCGGAGGCGGCCGCGGCGCATGACATTGACTTTGTGGACGTGGCGGAGGACTTTGAAAGAATGTTCTACGAGGATCATCACGTCGCCCACGGCTTCTGCACAGGCAAGCTGGGAATGGGACACCTGAATTCCTACGGACACCGCGCTTCCGCCGAGGCGCTGGTCAGGTTCATCAGAGAAAAGGACAGAGCGCAGGAACCCGCGCAACAGGAAAAGGAGGCTGACGCGCATGTCAATGATTAGCTTTGTGCTGTTTGGTCTGCTTGCGGCGGTGTTTGCGCTG
>ONDC01000219.1 GCA_900316495.1 uncultured Eubacteriales bacterium | reverse complement strand
GGTATTTTCGTCGTCCTTATCGGCAAGCAGTCCGGCAATGTCGGTCATGAGAATCAGCTTGCTGGCTTTGAGCTTGGCGGCGATCTGCGCCGCAGCGGTGTCGGCGTTGATATTGTACACCTCGCCGCCGTAGCCGCCGGCAATGGTGCTGACAACAGGGGTGTAGCCCTTGTCAATCGCGTCCTGAATCACGCCTGTGTTGACCTCTACGATCTCTCCCACAAAGCCGAGATCGTCCTTCTTCATGAGCTTTTCCGCCATAAGCATACGCCCGTCCAGACCGCAGAGCCCAAGCGCCTTGCCGCTATGCTGCATGAGGTGCTGCACAAGGCTCTTATTGACCTTGCCCGCGAGCACCATCTGCACGATGTCCATGGTTTCCTCGTCGGTGTAACGCATGCCATTGATGAATTTGCTTTCCTTCCCGATTTTGTCGAGCATGGCGTTGATTTCGGGACCGCCGCCGTGAACCAGCACGGTGTTGATGCCGACCAGTTGCAGCAGCACGATGTCGCTCATGACCGCCTGCTTTAATTCCTCACTGAGCATGGCGTTGCCGCCGTATTTGACGACGATGGTCTTGCCGGACCATTTCTGGATATAGGGCAGCGCCTGAATCAGCACATTCGCTCTGTCCTCGGTGGAGATGGTCGATCTGCTCTTTTCAGTAGGCTCCGGTTTTTCCGTCTCCGCGGCATTTTCCGCCTGTTCAATTTTTTCTGCTATCTGGGCTATCTCGTTGAGTTCCATTTTGACATGACTTCCTTTATGTTGTTGAATAATTGATGATTGGCGACCGGACTGCCCCGGCCGTTTTTTGCATCATGATTGGTGAAAAAATTATCCGTGAAGCTGCCTGTGTTCCTCGGCAAGTTCTTTGTATAGCTGCGCGGCACTCCACGCCATATTGTGCGGCGTGACGGTAGCTTTCAGCCACACCGGAGGAATTCCCATCTCGCGGTAGGCTTTGAGAAACGCGTCCAGCTCGTCCGGCTTGAAGCCGCACATCACCATCATTTCCTGCGCGAAATCCTCTCCCCGGTACGGCTCATTGGTCAGCCGGTAAATCGGAATTCCCGCCAGCGCGCCGATGCTTTCGCCGTACTGCGGGCGGTATATTTTAATCAGCTTCACATTGAGGTTGGCACAAAGCGTGCGGATAAATGCGACTTTGGATTCATCCATGTTAAACAGGAGCAATTTTTTATTTGAATTCTGCATGTCGTCACTCTCCATTACAAGACAATTACCACACAAACGGAATCAGCCTGCGGGTCTTCTTTTTGTACTCCCTGTAAGCGTCGCCGAAATCTTTTTCCAGACGCTTTTCCTCTCTGCTGACCTGTACCGCCATAATAGCGAAAAACGCGGCGAAAATGGCAGCCGCTTGCCATGTATGCAGGCAGACAACGATTCCGGCGTAATAGATGAACACGCCCAAAAGCATGGGATTGCGGCAGATTTTATACGGTCCGTCTGTCATCAGATGCTTTGTTCGCGGCGCTATCTCGTGATTGAAGGCGTCCATAGGGTTGCCCTTGCCGACCCGCTTCATATGCACAATGGACCAGACGCTGAGAGCCATTCCGACCGGAGCTGTTATCAGAGGGCAGATAAGCCACAGCACCCCCGGCAGCACGCAGCCCGAAGCCATCCACATCAGCAATGGAATGAGAAGCACAAACACGGCAAATCCCAGAAGATAGCCGAATATGTTTTTGAATATGTTTTTGAATCTCACGGTTCGCACACATCATACAATCGGCTAAATTCCCGCATATTTCCGTGGCAAATATTTTTCTCAAAAGCGATTCGATCTTTGTTCTTGCCGCCTCTATGTCGCTTGGTATCTGAAAATCCAGCTTTGTCATTGGAAGAAGCAGAAAGAACAGCTCTTCCCCATGTGGAACTTCCAATAATTTTTCTATGGCATCATAAGGCAACGGGTGATATTGGGCATCATGCGGACCAGTGCAGCCGATTTCCGTGTCATTGATGAAATAAACCGTGTCCCCCGGGTGAAATTCTATTGTAAGAGTATGCTCTTTGTCCAGCGCTGCAAACAGTGTTGTCGGCTCCTCCAAATATCCGTCAGATGTTTCAAAAATATCGTCACGGTATCCGGTAAAGTCATGCCAAGCATGTCCAGAAACGCTTGTTATCTAATCCAACATCGTTCATACTGATTCTTTTCAAAGAGCAACACTTCCCCTTATCTCCTACATACTTACACACTTACACACTGATCTGCCTGTAATTCAAAATATTTCTTTCAGCAATTTCCTTCATACAGTCATCCAGCCCCTTCTGCGGGTGTTCTATAGTGATAAATCTTCCATTGAGTCTCTTTATTTGAAAAATACCCATTTTATCAGATTGAATGACCTCTTCGTCAGACAATTTTTCAGTGGAAACAAAGGCAAATTGCCGCACCTGATTGCCAAACAGATAGGAACAGACGCCAATATCAGATATTTTTGATATTTCCATTTGGTTGAAAGTAAAACAGAGCCATTTTTCGGTGATAAATGTATCATCAATGGTAACCGTTCTGTGGGCAATCGGCGAGCAAGTGAACAGCAGCAGTTCCAAAATCAAAAAAACAGCCAAAATTGTGCTGAAATCTTCCCAATTCTGAATCGGACAAATGAGAATTAGTGCAAGCCATAAAGCAAAAATCAGCAAATGCAATAAAAACAAGCCATAATAGGCTATTGTCGATACCTTGAATTTCATATTGATCCCTTTTCTTTACTTCCTATGAATCAATCTGCATATAGCAAATCATAAAAAATGCACACCGTCAGATTGCTACCTTCTACCTGCTATCTGAGCAAGCTGCTCGGCGCGGTAATCGCCGCTGATTCTCACATAATCGTAGGTCAGGTCGCAGCCGTAGGCTTCCGCCTTGCCGTCCCCGCTGCCGCAGCTGATGTCAATGATAATCTCGTCGGCGAGAAGAATCTCCTTCGCCCTTGCCTCGTCAAAATCAATTCCCGCGCCGTTCTGACAGACAATAATCCTGCCGCGCTCCGACACGAACGCCACTTCCACCTGCGAAATGTCGCACTTCGCGCCGGAATAGCCTATCGCGCAGAGCACCCGACCCCAGTTCGCGTCCGAGCCGAAGATCGCCGCCTTTACGAGGCTGGAGCAG
Source organism: uncultured Eubacteriales bacterium (assembly GCA_900316495.1). Taxonomy (GTDB): domain Bacteria; phylum Bacillota; class Clostridia; order Oscillospirales; family Acutalibacteraceae; genus RUG762. Next base: position 722 of record ONDC01000219.1, on the reverse strand, counting down.
ATCACGGATTTTGCCATGACTCTGGCATTTTGCTTGTCCACCGCCCCGTGAACGGTGCAGGTCAGCAGACGGGTGGAGCCTTCGCCATCCCTCGCAAGCTCGCGGCAAATAGTAATACAGATCGCCTAACCGGATTACCTGCCAGTCCTGAAGCCAGCACCGCCGCCGTGTCATTGGTGGAGGTATCGCCGTCCACCGACACCATATTGAAGGTCTGCGGCACCACTTTGGCAAGGGATTTGCGCAGCATTTCGGGGGTAATCGCCGTGTCGGTGGTGATGAAGCAGAGAATGGTCGCCATGTTCGGGTGAACCATGCCGGAGCCTTTTGCCATTGCGCCGAAGCGGACGGTCGTGCCGCAGAGGTCGTATTCAAAGGAAATTTCCTTGCGGTAGCGGTCGGTGGTAAGAATCGCGTCGGCGGCTTCACTTCCGCCGTCACGACGCAGACGTGAAGCCAGTTCAGCCGCGGAATTGCGTATAGGGTCGAGATTCAGCACCTGTCCGATCACGCCGGTAGAGGCGACAATCACGTCCTCGGGAGCGATATGCATCGCTTCGGCGGCAATGCGGCACATCTCCCGTGCCTTCTGTTCCCCATCGGCGTTGCAGGTGTTGGCGTTTCCGCTGTTGCAGATAATGCCCTGTGCGTAGCCGTCGGAAATGTTCTCGCGGGTGACGGCAATCGACGCGCCCTTCACCAGATTCTGGGTATAGGCTCCC
>ONDC01000028.1 GCA_900316495.1 uncultured Eubacteriales bacterium | reverse complement strand
CGAGGGCTTTCCAACGATGAATTTGAAAAGATACCGATTGATGATGTAACGCTTGACATGGTTGCGTCAGTCAGTTTAACAGAAGTGTTTGAATACATGAATTATCTGTCATCGGTTCGTAAAAACAACAACAACACGAGATCACGAAAATGTTCATCCTTGCGTTCCTTTTATCAATATCTCCACACGGTCACAGGACAGATCACAAGGAATCCCGTAGAGCAATTAGGCAATCCGAAGCTGCCGCAGCGACTTCCGAAGCATCTGGATTTAGAACAGAGCATTGAGCTATTAGAGAGCGTTGAGGGGCGCTACAAGGAGCGTGACTACTGCATCCTGACATTATTCCTCAACTGCGGCATGCGCTTGTCAGAGCTTGTTGGGATCAATTATAATGATATACGATCAGACAATACGCTTGTGATTACAGGCAAAGGCAACAAACAGCGCGTGGTATATCTGAACGAGGCGTGTGTCAGAGCGATTGAAGCCTACCGCAAAGTGCGTCCTGTGGACGGGATTGTGTATGCAGACCGCAACGCCTTATTCATTAGCCGCAACAAGCGCCGCATCTCCCCCAAGACCGTCCAATGGCTTGTGAAAAAGTACCTGAAAGAAATCCACATGGACGAAGGATATTCGGTACACAAACTGCGTCATACTGCCGCGACACTGATGTATCAGCAAGGTGGCGTAGACACCCGCGTATTGAAGGACATTCTGGGTCATGAAAACTTAAGCACTACAGAAATCTACACCCACCTTTCCAATGCACAGATCAAGAACGCGGTGGAAAGCAACCCTCTCGCCCACCTCACCTCAAACCAGAAAAAGTCCTGACATCTACTATTTACTTATTCAGAAAACTATGGTATAATCAATTATCATATCATCTTTAAGGGAGCGCAGCCGACATGATTTATACGCTGACCATCAATCCGTCCATTGACTATGTAGTGCATCTGAAGCAATTTGTCAGTGGCGTCACCAACCGCACAACCCAAGAGGAATACTATATCGGCGGCAAGGGAATCAATGTTTCCTGTGTCCTGCGGGAGCTGGGAATGACCAGCATCGCGCTCGGATTCACGGCGGGATTTGTCGGAGACGCCATCGAAAAGGGTTTGCGGGATATGGGGATTCACGCCGACTTCATCCGGCTTAAGGAGGGCGTCTCCCGCATCAACGTCAAGATCAGGGCGGACGACGAGAGCGAGATCAACGGGCAGGGACCCGCCATCTCTGAGGAGGATTTTGCCTTGCTCCTGCAAAAAACCGACATGATCAAGGAAGGAGATACCGTCGTACTGGCCGGCAGCATTCCGCCTTCCGTTTCGAAGGACGCCTATGAAAGAATACTCCGGCGCATTGAATGGAGAAATGTCCGCGTTGTGGTGGACGCCACCAATCAGCTGTTGATCAATTGTCTGAGATACCGTCCCTTCCTCATCAAGCCGAACAGACAGGAGCTTTCGGAGCTTTTTGGCAGGGATATTACTAATGAGAACGACATTGCCCTGTGCGCCAGGGAGCTGATGAAAAAGGGCGCGCGAAATGTGATCGTTTCTCTCGGCGGGGACGGCGCCATTCTATTTGCCGAGGACAGGAACGTCTACCGCTGCGGCGTCGTCCATGAAAAGGCGCTGAACACCGTTGGCGCGGGGGATTCGATGATTGCGGGGTTCATCGCGGGGTATGAACGTACCCATGACTTTGCTTTTTCGCTCAAACTGGGATCGGCGTGCGGCAACGCGACGGCGTTTTCTCCCGGATTGGCAAGCAGGGAGAAAATCAACGATATTCTCGGCAAGCTCTGATCCCCTCTCCCCTTTTGCTTGACTTTGGGTGTGAGAAATGCTATACTACATCATGTAAAACAGAAATGAACCGGGAGAGAGTTACCATGAAGCAGCTTTCCGTCATTACTATCTCGTATAATTCTCAGGAAACCATTCGGGACACCATGTTGTCTGTCTTAAAACAGAATTACCGACCGCTGCAGTATGTTCTGATCGACGGAGCTTCCCAAGACCATACCAACGACATTATACGGGAGCTTCTGCCCGAATTTACAGCCGCGGGTATTGAGACCGTACATATTTCCGAGCCGGATAAGGGAATCAGCGACGCCTTCAATAAGGGCATTTCCCGTTCGACCGGCGAGGTGATCGGCATTATCAATGCCGGAGACGGCTACGCGGACAACGCTCTTCGGGAGGTCATGGCGCAGAATTGGGAGAGCATTGACTTTTTCTGCGGGGACATTCTTTGGAAGGATCCCGCAAACCGCATTGAATATATACGGAAATCCTCGTTGAACTGGTCGCGGCTGAGACTGGAAATGACGGTCATGCATCCCTCCTGCTTCGTCAAAAAGGCCTTGTATGACGAATGCGGCGTGTTTGATGTGTCGTTCCGATATACCATGGATTACGACCTCATTTGCCGCTTTCACAGGATGAATAAGAGGATGGCATATTTCCCGCTTACGGTGGCTTATGTGGCAGCAGGCGGCGTCAGTGATGACAGTATTAACCGGATCAGAAGCGAGATCTTCCGTGTCAACAGGGAAAACGGAGTGGGCGCGCTCTCCTCTCACCTTCATTGGGAAGTGGTGAAGCTCAGACGTTTCCTCGCGTCGCTGCTTAAGAAATGCAAGCTATTTTTCAAATCATAAAAATGACAGCCGCCCGCGGAACTGCATTACAGTGAATGCCGTTCCGAAGGCGGCTGTTCCGACTCACAAAACAGGCTGACGGCGTAATCGCCGCGCTGAAAGTACGTGATCCTGCTCTGTAATGCCGGGTTGAAAATATCTACGCCATGCATCGAAGTGATGCCGGTTCCGGTGTATTTATAATAGGCTTCCTTCCCCGTCCAGACACGAAAAAAGCGTCGTTGCTGTTCGTCATCACTTATTCCCGCTGCCGTCACATACTCCCATTCCCCTTGCGCGCATGCGTAGCGTATCAGTCTGTCGTTGACAGACCGGTGCTTTTCAATATCAGCTCCGACAGGACGGCTGCTTACCGCACACAGAACCAATGCACCGCTGTGACTGACGCTGAAAGCCGCCGGCAGTCCAACGGCAAACGGCTTGCCTTTTTCGGTTCTGTCGAACACGATTTTTTCGATTTCGATTCCACAGCGATCGGACAGCATTCTTTTGGCAAGCAGCTCGCCGGCGACCGTCCTCTTTCTGTCATCGGAAAAATGAAATCTGTTGACGGCGCGTTTTCTTTGTTCCGTCATCAGAGAAAGACAGAAGGCGTATTCGGTTTCAGAAAAATCCGTAAGATCAAGAATCATGAATTCGGTATCAGCCATGACGTCCTCCCTGTCTGATGAGGAAAAATGAAGTGGAGATAATACAAAGCCGCCCTTTTTGATGAGGACGGCTTTGTATTTGTGGATGGGGAACGATATAAAAAAAGACACAATCAATCCTATTGCTGAAGAAAAAGCATTAAAACGCCCAAGTCTCTGACGACCGCCTATCCTAAATCAATCAACATATTCTCCGCTGTCGGTCAGGAGATTTCCTTCAACGGTTAAGATTATATTACAAAAGATTTAAATTGTCAAGACTAACTTTACAAAAAATTACATTTTTTGTAATACTTTTTATAGGGAATTCATTTTTTGTTGTAATTGCATGATTATTATCCCTATGAATTATCCTAATTGCTGTCTCCCGTCCTTCTCATGCGCGATTCCTGTAGCTTCGCAAGCTCTTCAAGACGTTCACGGGTGACGTAATACTTCTTGTTGCAGAAGTGGCAAAGTACCTCCGCCCTACCGCTTTCGTCCGCGAGTCCCCGTATTTCGTCTGGCTGCATCGTCAGAAAGGCGTTTTCCACCCGCTCCATCGAACAGTCGCAGCGGTACGCGACCTCCTGACTGTCAAAGATTTCCAGTTCAAAGCCGGGAAGCGTTTTCTCCAATATCTGTTCGGGGGTACAGCCGTCCAGAAGCATGCGCGTGACAGGCGGCATGGTTTTCAGCATTTCCTCCAGCCGCTCGATTTCGCGGTTGTCGGCTGCCGGCATGAGCTGGATCAGCAGACCGCCCGCCTTGTCCAGCTTCCACCTTTCATCGAAATGCACCCCGATACAGAAGATCGTCGGCACCTGCTCGCTGATGGCGTAGTATGCCGTCAGATCCTCCGCTACCTCGCCCGTGACAATCGGCGTCTGGGTACAATAGGGCTGTCCGTAGCCGTAATCCTTGATGACGGTGACAGTGCCCTCCTTCCCTATCGCGCCTGCCACGTCAAGCTGTCCCTTCGCGTTGGGCATGCGCAGAAGCCCCGCCTCCTGCGCGTAGCCGCGCACGTTGCCCCTGCTGTCCGAAACGGCGATGATCGAGCCTGCCGGACCGCCGCCGTTGATGCGCAGCGTGAGCGAGGCGTTCTCCTCCTTGAGCTTGTTGCCCATGATGGAGGCGCCCGTCAGCAGTCTGCCGAGCGCGGAGGTGATGACCGGCGTGGTGCGGTGAAGCTCCTGCGCCCTGCGGACAATGTCCGTGGAGTCGATGGCCGCCGCCATTACAAGACCGTCGGTCGTGATACATCTTACAAGTTTACTCATTGATTGATTCCTTTCATCCAAGAAATTAGTCCTTTACCGCGCAGCATACGATCCGCTCGCTCTCCTTCCCCGGAGGATCGGTTGTCATATCGTCGTAAGCGGCGACAAGCTTCAATCCCGCCTCGTGCAGAAGCGCCCTGATTTCCTCCGGTGAATACGCGATCTCGGCAAAATCCTCACATTCCCGTCGATAACTGCCGTCGGGCTGACGTTCAAAGAAGTCGAGGGCAATATTGACCCTGCCGCCGCCGTCATATTCATTCTGCCATACGCAGAAAACGTCCTCCGTCTCAAAGACAAAGGCGTTGTCGCCAAGAATCGTCTCGTGCTTGTAGGGTGTGTTCATGTCGAAAACAAAAACGCCGTCCGGCTCCAAAAACAGAGACACACGGCTGAGGGCAAGAAGAAGCTGTTCCCTGTCCTCCAGATGGTTCAGGCTGTCAAGCGTGCATACAAAGGCGTCGATCGTGCCGTACATGTCAAGCTCCTGCATGGGCTGGCAAAGGTAGAGAATGCTGCCGTCGGATTTTTCACGCGCTTTGCTGAGCATATTCTCCGACAGATCGACGCCTATCACGTCGTAGCCCAGGGCGGCAAATTCCACCGTCATGCTGCCGGTGCCGCAGGCCAGATCGACCAGCAGATGCGCGTCCGGCTTGAAGCGCTTGATCAAGCCGTCTATGTACCTTGCGCGGGCGGGGTAATCCACCCCGCTCATCAGCTCGTCGTAGTATTCGGCGAAAAGATCGTAGCTCATGACTGCGCTCCGTCGTCGGAATGCTCCGTCTGCTCCGCCTCGTCGAGTCTGCGGAAAATCAGCTCGTAGCCGTCGGTTCCGTAATTCAGTGAACGGTTGACGCGGCTGATAGTGGCGGTGCTGGCGCCTGTGTGGGAGACGATGTCGCTGTATACGTGCTTGTCGCGCAGCATTTTGGCAACCACTGTGCGCTGCGACATCGCTTTCAGCTCGGAAACGGTGCAGAGATCCTCAAAGAAGCCGTAGCATTCTTCCAGATTTTTCAGCTCCAGAATACATCTGAAGAGAAAATCGGTGTTGTCGTCCTTTAATTTTGAGTTTACACCCATGTCAATTACCTCTTCCTCATGTTTTCTTTTTTTCATTATTTCATTCATTCAGCTCACTCAAAGCAGCCTTTTTGCGTGCTTTAAAGATTTAGAGCAGTAAATCATCATTATTCTAACACATTATTCGGAAAAAGTAAAGCATTATTTTCAAATTGCCGACTCACTCGACGGTTTCTTCATCATCCGATACGCATGCGCGGATGACGTCTCGCAGTTCCTCCGCGCCTTCGCCCGTGACGGCGGAAAAGGGCAGCATGTATGCAAGGTCAACGTCTAACTCGTCGGGAATGGCGGCAAGGCGCTTCTTCCGCTCGGTGGGTTTTAACTTGTCGATCTTGGTCAGCACGATCTTCATGGGAAACTCGCCGTCAATCAGGTAATTCAGCATCATCATATCGTCCTTGGACGCGGGGTGGCGGCTGTCAATCAGCATGACAACCAGACGCAGGTCGCGCTCCTGATTGAAATATCCCTCGATCAGCTCCGCCCAGCGCTTCTTCTCCGCCGCGCTCACCCTCGCGAAGCCATAGCCCGGCAGATCCACCAACCGCGCGCCGTCCAGATTGTAGAAATTAATGGTCGCGGTCTTCCCCGGCTGTGAGCTGACGCGGGCAAGGTTTTTTCTGTTCAGGATTTTATTGATCAGCGAGGACTTCCCCACGTTGGAATGTCCGGCAAAGACGATTTCGGGCACGTCGCTTGAAGGAAGCTGCTCCGAAGTGCCCGCCGCCAGCTCAAAAAACGCGTTTTCAAACCTCATTCTTCTGCACCTCGTCTTGGGAAGGTTTTTCGTCCTCCGATTTTGCGGACTTGGTCTCGTTTGACTCAGAGGAATTCTTCTTGGTCTCGTTCTCATTTTCCTTTTTGATTGGTTTCGGCGGCTCTGCAAAGGCGACGCGGAACACCTCGTCGATGGTCTTGACCGGAACGAACCGGATGCTGTTTTTCACCGTCTGGCTGAATTCCTCGACGTCTTTTTCGTTGGCGGCGGGAATGATCACCGTCTTGATGCCGTTGCGAAGGGCAGCCATACTCTTTTCGCGCAATCCCCCGATGGCAAGCACTCTGCCGGTCAGGGTGATCTCGCCCGTCATGGCGACGTCGCCCTTCACGGGATTGCCTGTCAGACCGGAAACGATGGCGGTCGCCAGCGTAATGCCCGCGGAAGGACCGTCCTTCGGCACCGCTCCCTCGGGAACGTGGATGTGTATATCCTTGCTGTTGAAATCGTTGTAGTTGATGCCCAGCTCATTGGCGCGCTGGCGGATGCAGCTCATGGCGGTCTTGGCGGACTCCTGCATGACGTCGCCAAGCTGTCCCGTGACGGCGTATTTGCCGCTTCCTTCCATGACGGCAACCTCTATCTCCAGCATTTCGCCGCCGACCGACGTCCACGCAAGTCCGTTGGCAAGTCCCGGAATCAGCACCTTCGGACGTTCGTCGCGCTTGTACTTCGGCTTGCCCATAAAGCTCTCGATATTGCGGGCGCTGACCGATATTTTCTCCGCTTCGCCGGCGACCAGCTTTTTCGCGCACTTGCGGCAGAGGGAGGCGATCTCGCGTTCCAGATTGCGGACGCCGGCTTCACGGGTGTAATCCTCGATCAGACGCGCGATGGCGGTGTCGGTGATCTTCACCTTCTTCTGGCTGAGTCCCGTGCGCTCAAGCTGCTTGGGAACGAGGTATTTCTTGGCGATCATCGCCTTTTCCTCGTGGGTATAGCTGGGAAGCTCGATGACCTCCATCCTGTCGTAAAGCGGCGTCGGAATCGCGCCGATGTCATTGGCGGTTGTAATGAAGAGCACGCCGCTCAGATCGAGCGGAATATCCAGAAAATGATCGGTGAAGGTCTTGTTCTGCTCCGGATCAAGCACCTCCAACAGCGCGGAGGTGGGATCGCCCTTGTAGTCGTTGGAGAGCTTGTCTATCTCGTCAAGCAGAATCAGCGGGTTCATGCTGCCGGCTCTGACAACCGCGTCGACAATACGTCCCGGCATGGAGCCGAGATAGGTCTTGCGGTGTCCCCTGATCTCCGCCTCGTCGCGCACGCCGCCGAGCGATACGCGGACATATTTGCGCCCCATCGCCTCGGCGATGGAGTGGGCAATCGAAGTCTTGCCGACACCGGGAGGGCCTTCAAGACAGATAATCTGTCCCCGGATGTCGGGCACAAGCGCACGCACGGCTATCAGCTCCAGAATCCGCTCCTTGACCTTTTCCAGTCCGTAGTGATCACGGTCAAGAATTGCAGCCGCCTCCTTGACACTGAGGTTATCCTCCGTCCGCACGCCCCACGGAATGGAAAGACATACGTCGAGATAGCCCCGGATGACGGCCGCCTCCTGCGAGCCGTAGGGCAGCTTCGCCAGCTTCCGCGCCTCCCTGTGAAGCACGCTCCTGACCTCTTCCTCCGCGTCTATTTCGTCTATGCGCTTGTTGTAGTTTTCCGCGTCGCTTTCCGGCGTGCCGCCGTCGCCCAGTTCCTCTGAGATCACGCGGATCTTCTCCCTGAGATAATATTCCTTCTGCGACTCGTCCATGGCCTTGGAGGTCTTTTTTTCTATTTCACGATCCAGCTTTGCCTGTTCCAGCTCGACGTTCAGCGCGTTGATGAGCAGCCTTCCCCTCTCGGTCGAGGAAAGGCAGTTCAGCATCCCCTGCTTGGTCTGAAGCGGGAAGGGGTAGGCATAAGCCGCCGCGTCGATGATGCCGCCGAAGCCCAGATGCCTGTGCTCCATGACAAAATGCACGTCAAGATCAGGCTTTTCGTCGGCGCGGTTCAGCTCCGGCACTAAATTTTTAAAGATTCTGGCGTGCAACGAGCCGGACGGATCCTTCTCCGCTTCGTCGTTGACATCGTCCGCCGGAATCACATCCACCATCGTGTAGCCGTCCGTTTTGGACGCCTGCGTCACCCATGCGCGGTATTCTCCCATGATGCGGACATTCATGCTTTCCTCCTCCGGGTGACGGAGCATCTGATTAATGGTGGCTACCACACCCACCCGAGTGGCAACATTAAAGACCGGTTCTGTCTTTTCGTTCATCATAATGAAAATCAGTCTGTCCGCCTTGCGCGCCTTACGAATCGCTTCCATCATCTCCGAGCCGAAGACCGTAAACTGATGCGGACAGCCGGGAAACACCACCGCGTCGGGCAGCATAATAATCGGCATGGATTTCTTCTGAGGTTTGTTCTGTGTGTTGGCCATATCGTTCCTTCTCCTGATAATCGGTTATAAGTCAAAATGGTTATCTTGAATATTATAAAATATACCACACATGAATGCAACAAATATTTTATTAATTCTTCCGGTAAACAAAAAAGAGCAGTCTCCGTTCCGTTTATAAGAAACGAAGTCCTGCTCTCTATATGAATAATTGGGGCTATAAAGGTCCCGGATTTTTATGCGTCTGTCTTTTTCGCAGTCTTTTTCGGGGTTCTTTTGGCAGGCGCCTTCTTGACAGACGGTTTCGATTCCTCGGCGGTTTCCGGCTCCTTTTTGAAAAGCATCTCAGGCTTACCCTCGCCGTCGACACAGGCGCGGGTAATGATCACCTTTTCCACATTCTCCTCGGAGGGAACCGAGAACATGATGGGCGTGAGAATAGTCTCAATTACGCCTCTGAGACCTCTCGCGCCGGTCTTTAATTCCAGCGCCTTCTCCGCAATGCGTCCGAGCGCCTCGTCCTCGAATTCCAGTTCCACGTCGTCCATGTGGAAGAGGGCTTTATACTGCTTGACAATGGCGTTCTTCGGCTCGGTCATGATGCGGATGAGCGAATCCTTATTCAGCGCCTGCAAGGAGGTCAGCACTGGCAGACGTCCCACCAGCTCTGGAATCAGTCCGTATTTGACAAGGTCGTGGGGAATGCACTTGGAGATCAGCTCGCTGTAGTCAAGGTCGTCCTTTGTGCGTATCTCCGCGCCGAAGCCCAGGGACGAATTGCCCACGCGCTTCTCGATAATCTTTTCGATGCCGTCAAACGCGCCGCCGCAGATAAAGAGAATGTTGGTGGTGTCAATCGGAATGAATTCCTGCTGCGGGTGCTTTCTGCCGCCCTGAGGGGGAACGTTGGCGACGGTGCCCTCGAGAATTTTCAGAAGAGCCTGCTGCACGCCCTCGCCGCTGACGTCGCGGGTAATGGAGGTGTTTTCCGACTTGCGTGAGATCTTGTCGATCTCGTCAATGTAGATGATGCCGCGCTGGGCGCGTTCCACATCGAAATCCGCCGCCTGTATCAGGCGCAGCAGAATGTTTTCCACGTCCTCGCCGACATAGCCCGCTTCTGTCAGCGTGGTCGCGTCGGCAATGGCAAACGGCACGTTGAGTATCTTGGCAAGCGACTGGGCAAGGAAGGTCTTTCCCACGCCGGTCGGTCCAAGAAGAAGGATGTTGCTCTTCTGCAGCTCCACCCCGTCTTCGTTGTGACCCATGATGCGCTTGTAATGATTGTAGACCGCCACGGAAAGGGCGATTTTTGCATTGTCCTGACCGATGACATAGTTGTCGAGATGCTCCTTGATCTCGGCGGGACGGAGAATCTCAAAATCCTCCATCCGATACGGTTCGTCGTCGTATTCGTCGACGTCGAAAAGACCGTCCTTGCGGAGTATCTGCGAACAGAGCGACACGCAGTCGCTGCAGATATACACGCCAGGACCCTGCACCAGCCGCACGCCGTCGCTTTCGCCCTTATGGCAGAATGAGCACCTCGGCTCGTCGTTTCTGTCCCTGTACGCCAATCAAGATCACCTATCCCTTACCGTTTATAAATCACGCGGTCGATGAGACCGTATTCCTTCGCTTCCTCAGCGGACATGTAGTTGTCGCGCTCGGTGTCGAGACAGATCTGGGAATAGGGCTTGCCGGTGGCAGCCGCCAGCATTTCATTGAGCTTTTTCTTTGTCCTTAAAATCTGATTTGCCTGAATTTCGATGTCTGTCGCCTGTCCCTGCGCGCCGCCCAAGGGCTGGTGAATCATTATCTCGCTGTTCGGGAGGGCAAGGCGCTTTCCCTTTGCGCCGGCGGCAAGCAGGAACGCGCCCATGCTCGCTGCCATGCCCATGCAGATGGTGGAAACGTCGCACTTGATATAATTCATGGTGTCATAAATGGCGAGACCGTCCTTGACAGCGCCGCCGGGACTGTTGATATAGAGACAAATGTCCTTTTTGGGATCCTGTCCCTCCAGATAAAGAAGTTGCGCGGTGACAAGGCTTGCGGTGACGCTGTTGACCTCGTCAAAAAGCATGATGATCCTGTCGTTGAGCAGACGGGAATAAATATCATAGGAACGTTCGCCCCGGCTGGTTTGTTCCACAACGTAAGGTACGAGATTGCTCATAAAAAATCTTCCTTTCCACAATAATGTCATAATGGCGCATTGCATATGAAACTGTTTTTGCCACTCTTCATCACATGCAATACGCCGTTAATGATTGTTTTCCGAACGGCGCCGCAGGCACGCGTTCCATTATATGACCGGTTCCGCAAGAGCTTTGCCGGATTCTGTCGTCAGGTTAATAGAATTACTCCGCGTCGTCAGCCTTGGCGGGTACGTAATGGGCGTTGTCACGGACCACGTCGACAGCCTTCTCCACGGCGACGTCCTTCCGCAGCCCGTCAACGGGAACGATCTGTCTCACCTTGTCAAGCTCCACGCCGTAATTCTTGGCGAGGTCGTCGTAGGCCTTGTCGATGTCCTCGTCGCTGACCTCGATGCTTTCCAACTCCGCGATCTTTTCAAGCGCGAGACGCAGCTTGACCTGATGGATTGCCTTGTCTCTGAACTGACCTCTGAGTGCCTCCATGTCCATGCCGGTGTAGTTGAGATAGGTGTCGATGTTCATGCCCTGCACCTGAAGGTTGTAGGAGAAGTCGTTGATGTTCTCGGTCACCTTGTTGTCGTACATGACCTCGGGAATGTCCGCCTCGACAAGGTCGATAAGCTGGTCGATGAGCTTGTTGTCGGCTTCGTCCTTCGCCTTGTCCTCCGCCTTCTTGAGAAGCTCCTTGCGGAGATCCTCCTTGTATTCGTCAAGGGTATCAAATTCGCTGACGTCCTTGGCAAACTCGTCGTTCAGCTCGGGAAGCTCGGTCATCTTGATCTCGTGGATCTTGACCTTGAACACGGCGGGCTTACCTGCCAGCTCTTCCGCGTGGTACTCCTCCGGGAAGGTGACGTTCACATCGAATTCCTCGCCGATCTCATGACCGACCATGCCCTCCTCGAAGCCGGGGATGAACTGGTTGGAACCGAGCTTCAGGGCGTATTTCTCCGCCTTGCCGCCCTCGAAGGGAACGCCGTCGCAGAAGCCTTCATAGTCAAATACAACGCTGTCGCCCATCTGAGCGGGTCTGTCGTCGACGTTGATGCTTCTGGAGTTGCGCTGCTGAAGATGCTCTAACTCGTGCGCCACGTCCTCGTCGGTGACGACCGCTTCCGCCTTCTCGACAGTGAGACCCTTGTAGCCCTCGATCTTAACCTCGGGCTTGACAATGAACTTTGCCTTGAACACGACGTCGCCCTCCATGGAGACAACCTCGGCGCTGTTGGCGTCCACGACTTCCTCGCCGAATTCGGAAATGGCTTCGTCAACTGCCTTCTGATATACCACCTCAATGGCGTCCTGTGTGAAAACCGGACCGTACATTCTCTCGATGACGTTCATGGGCGCCTTGCCCTTGCGGAAGCCGGGCACATTGTACTTACGGCCCTCCTTGAGGTAGACGCGCTTCTTCTCAGCCCTGAGCAGCTCCTCGCTGGCAGTGAATTCCACTTCGTAGGTGTTGGTTTCGGCCTTTGTCTTGTTTGTAATCATTTCGCTTATCCTCCGTAAAAAAATAAATGCAAAATTACTCTGACATATTTTTACAATAATTGTCTACAACAGTCATTCTTTGATTATAGCAAAAGAAATCATATTTTTCAAGGGTTTTATCGCAAAATGCGACGTGAAAATATTAATTATTTGTGACGGGATGCTCATGGTCTTCTGAAGCCGGAAAATCCGGCAGGATCAGCTGCGGGATGAAGCCCACGTGGTCGGCGGAGATCAGGCGCATCTGAATCCCCTCGTAATCGCCTGTGACCGCCTTGCCGCGCGCCGCCCCGTGAAGATGCCCGTACAGGCATTTTTTAATCCCGTATCGCCGCAGCACCTCCATGATCTCCCCGCAGACGTAATCCCCGTAGACAGGCGGATAATGCAGGAACACCAGCGGCTCCAGTCCCATGTCGATTCCCGCCCTGATGGAGGTCTCCAGCCGCCCGACCTCGCGCAGGAGAACATTCTGCTCGTTCTCCGGGCAGTCGTACGACCACCCGCGCGTACCGCAGACCGCGTAATTCCCGTAGGCAAAGGCGTTGTTGAAGAGAATCGACATATCGTCGAAGCCATTGGACGCGAGCCAGTCATCCATCTTTTTCTTGGTGCACCACCAGTAGTCGTGGTTCCCCTTCATGAGCAGCTTTCTTCCCGGCAGCCCGTGGAGAAATGTGAAGTCGGCGAGCGTATCGGTCAGCTTCATCGCCCATGAGATGTCGCCGGCGATGACCACCGTATCGGTCGGCTTGACGATGGCGTTCCAGCTTGCCGTCAGCCGTTCCTCATAGCCCTCCCAGCCCCGGAATTTATCCATTTTTTTATTCTCGCCGATCGAGAGATGCAGATCGGCTATGGCAAACAGCGCCATTCACAATCCCCCAGATGCTTAAGACTCTTTAATGTGAAGCATGTCGAGGACGGTTTCCTTCATCTTGGAGCCGTCGCAGACGCGTTCAAAGCGAATCTTCTTGCCCTTGAGCCCTGCAAGCGGTGCGGGAGCCGCCACGCCTGAGACCTCGTTCAGAGCCGACAGCATGTCGAATTCATCGTCGGAAATTTTGTCCGCCGCGACCGCGCCCAGAACGGCAGGGGCAAATTTGTAGGGGCTGGCGGTGGAGGCGATGATCGTGGGAACGTCCGCGCCGAATTCCTTTGTGTATTGTTCATAGACATTGAGGGCGACGGCGGTATGTGTGTCGGAAAGATAGCCTTCGCTCTCAAACACCTCACGGATGGTCGCCTGTGTCGACGCGTCGTCACAACAGCCCGCCCAGAACAGCTCGCCGATCCTTGCCTTCACGTCCTCATCGACCTCATACCGTCCGGTAGCCGCAAGACTGTCCATCCAGCCCTTGACACGCTTACTGTCACAGCCGCTCAGATCGTAGATCAGGCGTTCGAGGTTGCTGGAGATGAGTATATCCATTGATGGTGAAATCGTGGTGTGGAACTGCCTGTTTCTGTCATACACGCCGGTGCGCAGAAAATCAGTCAGCACGTTGTTGGCGTTGGAGGCGCAGACGAGCTTGCCTATCGGAAGTCCCATTTTCTTGGCATAATACGCCGCCAGAATATTACCGAAATTGCCGGTGGGAACGACAACATTCACCTTGTCGCCCATCCGGATGACGCCCTTGTTCATCAGGTCGGCATAGGCGGAGATATAATAGACGATCTGGGGCGCCAGTCTGCCCCAGTTGATGGAATTCGCCGAGGAAAACGCCATATTATGTTTGTCCAATTCAGCGGCTATTTCCGCATCGGTGAAAATCCTTTTTACTCCGGTCTGAGCGTCATCGAAATTGCCCTTGATGGCGCAGACTCCGACGTTTTCGCCCTCCTGCGTCACCATCTGGCGCTTCTGGATCGCGCTCACGCCCTCCACAGGGTAAAATACGATGATCCTTGTGCCGGGAACATCCCTGAAGCCCTCAAGGGCGGCCTTGCCGGTGTCGCCGGAGGTAGCGACGAGAATCACGATTTCCTTGCCGTCACAGGTCTTTTTGACCGAGCGGGTGAGCAGATGCGGGAGCAGCTGCAGCGCCATGTCCTTGAAGGCGCAGGTCGGACCGTGCCACAGCTCGAGCACAAAGCGGTTGTTGGCAATATCGACCACCGGAGCGACGTCCTCCCCGCCGAACTTGCCGGTATAGGCGCCGTTCACGCATTCGTGCAGCTCCTCCTCCGTAAAGTCGGTGAGGTATTTTCCGAGAACCCTGACCGCTCTGTCGCGGTAGTTTTCCTTCGCGGCAGCCATCAGCTCGTCGGGCGTCAGCGCGGGGATGCTTTCGGGAACATACAGTCCTCCGTCGGGTGAAATGCCGGTTGCGATGGCGTAGGCCGCCGAAGCCTTAACGGAATTGTCTCTGGTGCTGGTGTAATTCATAGCAAAACCCTCGATTCTGTCATCTCATTGCGTACATGTATCATGTATAGCAGATCGTTAAAATTTTATCAGAAAAACACGCCTGTGTCAACGGCAACCCGCATATTTTTCCACTTGACACAAAAATTTCTCCCCTGCTGACGATTGTTTGGGATTTTTGAGCCTGACCGGACGCTCAGAGCGGTTCGCAGTCTACGCAGGCTTCCTCGCAGTACTCCCAAACCGTGCTGTCCTCGTGACAGCGCACGAGATCGACGTCGTCCAGCGCGCCATCTCCTATTTCAACGTCGGGTGAGAGAATGGTGACACATTCCGTATTGTAGCACTTTTCAAAAGCATGGTCGCCTATCTCATCCACACCCGCAGGAATGGTAACAGAGGTGAGATTCTCGCATCCTTCAAAGGCGTGTTCGCCGATAACCGTCACGCTTTCGGGAATTGAAATAGATTTGAGTCCATCCGCCATATAAAAGGCGTAAGCGTCGACGGAGGTTAATCCTTCCGGAATATCGATGTGTTCGAGGGCGCTGCATCCGGTGAAGGATTCACTTCCGGTGCCTCTGATATTGCGGGACAATCTGACAGACGTCAGGCTCACGCACCATTCAAACACGGCGTCCCCCAAGCTCGTCACACTGTCGGGAATCGCTATGTATGGATGTAAGAGCTTCACACTGATAAAATGCCATATCGCCTATGGAAACGACGCTTCCGGGAATGCTTACAGATGTAAGCCCGGTACATTGGGAAAAAGCGCTGACGCCTATCTCCTTCACACTGTCGGGAATCATAAAACTGGTAAGCGCATCGCAGTCTTCAAAGGCTCTTTTAGGTATCCTTTGGATCCCGGAGGGAAGGTCGAGGGCTTTGAGTCGATAGCATTTGCCGAAGGAATACTCGCCTATTTCCTTAAGACTCTGCGGAACAGAAACAGCTTCCAGATTGTCGCAACTATAAAAGGCGCCATCGCCTATGCGTTCCACCCCTTCGGAAAGGATGATTTCCTTCAGACCAACGTTGTATTTGAAGGCGTCCGCCCCTATTTCCTTGACCGGAAAACCGAAATAGGCACGCTTTACGGAGAGTCCTGACGCCGCCTTCTCCCCCTTGTATTTAGTGAGAACCAGCCGTTTACCCCCGTCGGTAAAGTCGTACAGAAAGTCGCTGATCTCAAAGCTGCGGCGCACGACCTTGCCTTTTTCCTCCGCAGCAAAGCACTTACGCCGTTCCAGCTCACCTTCCAGCTTGGAAAGAAAATCGTTGTCGGTCAGCTCCCGCTGGTCAAGCCCCTGCAAAAGGGAAAATTCCTTTGCGATTTCCTCCGGAAGTAAAAAACGCTCCTCGCCGCCGTCCCTTTCCGACTTGCGGATATACAGCGCAATAAGCGGCTTGCCGGCTTTTTTCGCCGCCAGATAATCCCGTTTCAACAGACCCGATTCGACGTAGCTCTTTGTGACGAACGGGACATACGCCCTGCAGCTCCTGGAGGTCAGACATCTCTCCCTATCGGTCACCCCGAGGTTCTCGCAGGAACGGACGTTATACCCCGCGAAGAAAAGCTCCTTGGCATAGGGATTGCAGGCGGAGAGGTCGTCCGGGTGGAAAGCGAGGCAGGCGTAAGGCTCCTCCGCGCACCAGACAATCCCTCCGTCATTCTCCCCCGCCGGTTCGGGGTCGTAGCTGTCAAACCAGTACTGCGGCACCTCGCGTTCGATAGGAACCGCTTTCCGTCTGCCGTAATTTCTGACGCCCTTCGCGTTCAGACTGGCAATGACATCCTCCAATCGATCATGCTCCGTGGAGCGAATGAGTGCTTGTACCTTTTCCGGAATATGAATGTCCTTCTCCAAAAAAAGCGTAAGCAGGGGCGTGGTTTCTCTGATCTCCTCCGCGATTTTCAGCTCCACGTCCAACACGTACGGGCGGGAAAGCGAAAGCGGACTTGCAAACAGCAGAAACACCGCCGCTCCGCGGATATGGCTTTCGATGACCTCGTCGTATTTCTCCCCGATGGTGATCCCCTCGTCGTACCAAACATTGAAGCCCGACTCGTAGAGCGTTTTGAGCAGCGGGAAAACCTTTTCCTTGTCGTCGTGTCCGTAGCTGACGAAAATATACGGCTTTTCGTCCGTCGATTCAAACGGAAGCCGGATCCTTCTGGTGTTGTTTTTACTTTTTCCGAACAATCGTCATTCCTCCCTGAATATTTCCTGATGTAGAAGTGCCTTCCGGCGTAACTCTGAAAAGACAATGCCGGAAGGCAGATTTTTTTATTATTTGCCAAGCAGCTTTTTGATCTCAGCCTCGCTCATTCCCATTTCAAGCCATCTGTGGGTAAGCTCCTGCGTCACTTCACTGCGCCCCTCGGCGCGGCCTTGCGTCAGCCCCTCGGCGCGACCTTGCGTCAGCCCCTCGGCGCGACCTTGCGTCAGCCCCTCGGCGCGGCCTTGCGTCAGCCCCTCGGCAAGTCCTTCACGTCGGGCATGCCCTAAGGCGGTCGCTTCATCGTGAAGGCGTTTTTCACGATAATAGGCTTCCTGACGCACCTTTTCGTCGCCGCTGAGATGGCGGACAATTACAATTGTTTTTTTGATCTCTGGGATCGCTGTCGTATTCTGTATCTCCATCAAATCTCCCTCCGTTTCAGCATTGATCAAATCGAGCCAGTCGTCCATGGGCTTATGGTTGCTGTATTGTCTTTTCTTTTTCAGTTCAAAGAAATGGATAGCGAGCTTGTCTGTCAGCACCTCATGACGTGAGGTTTCCATTACCCTGAAATGAGAATGATAGTCTTCACAGTCAAAGAGGTTGAAATCAATCAGATTGATGCACACGGTTCTTTTGAGTGTGCCGTATTCGTCGCCTGTCCGCAGCTCATCGCTGTAGAGCTTCGACCAGTAAAACAGCGTTCTTTCACGAAAATCAGGCTCATAATTGATCTGCATTTCCACATTGACCGTTTTACCGTCCACATCCATCTTAAGATCGAGCCGGCTGAATTTCTGCTCCATATATTCCGGCGTAAGCTCTACATTGCTTATCGTAATTTTCTCTATACTCTCGCGCGAGATCTCAAGAAGAGCGGATAAAAAAGCGGCGATAATATCCGTGTTGTTTTCGTCCCCGAACACTCTCTTGAATATCACGTCAAATTTCAATCATTTCTGGGTGAAAAATAAGAAAAATTGCCGGGTTATCCCCTTTTACGGGAGAAGTCCGGCAATGAGCATCATGCGTTGTCACCGTTGGAAACAGGCTTCCCGGTTCCCTGAGAATACAGCAGGGAATGAACAAACCGCTGCTGACCGCCCGCGGAAATGTCGCCGCCGACAACGGTTCCCTTCCGGATCAGCAGCGTGGCCTTGACATTGCGGACGTTTCCCGGATAATTGGTGACATGATATTCGTATTTTTTCACGCGGCATCCTCTGTGCTTTTCGAGATCAAATCCCATCTGCTTCTGAATGTCGTTGTAGTCGGAATACACCTCGTCAAACACGGCCGGAATGACCACATCACGCACCGTCAGAGGATCAGGATCCACTTCCCACCCGAACTGAGAGAGAAATTCAATCCGGTCATCCGACGTGCGCGCACTGGTGAGAAAATGCTCCGCCTGAACAGAGGGGGCGGCGGACGTCCTGTTTGTCCTGTTGGTCGCCGAGGAGATGATATACCACAGCGTCGCAATGAAGCATATCAGCCCGATCAGAATGACGATAAGCTCTGTTCTGGACGTCTTGAAGGTTTTGATAAACATAGCGGTTCCTCCCGGATTTTTTGTTCCATATATACGTCCGCTTTCTCAGGAATATGAAAAGACAGGCAAAAAAACTCCGGCGGTACGGAGAAAAACTTCCGTGCTGCCGGAGGAAAGCATATGAAAGATTGGAACGATCAGAATCCTGCCAGTCCCGCAATGATTTTCGCGCATTCGTCGTAATCCACCGTCGCCGTGTTGAGCAGAATATCGTAGTTGACCGGCGCGCCCCATTTATTGTCGGTAAAGAACTGGTAGTAATTCCTGCGCTGCTTGTCTTTGTTCTGGATGAAGGTCTCCGCCTTCTCTGCCGAGACATCCTCTAACGCAAGCGTGCGGGCGATGCGGTTATCCATGGAGGAGGAATAGATAAACACCCTCACAAGGGGCGCGTCTCCCTGCAGGATCACATCGGCGCAGCGACCAAGGAAAATCCCGCCGTCGTTCTCGGCGCGCAGTCTGCGGACGGTCTCCGATACGGCAAAATACGTGCGGTAGACCGGCGAGGATTCAAAATCGCCGTTCGCGCCGAACATGGAGAGATTGTAGATCAGGCTTCCGACGTAGTGCTCGTCGTTGTTTTTCAGAACCCCCACGTCAATGCCGAAGTTTTCGGCGGCTCTGAGAATGATGTCGTTGTCAAAAAAAGGCATGCCTGTCATTTTCGCCAGACGAGCGGCGACTTCCCGTCCTCCGCTTCCGAAGGTGCGGTCTATGGTAACGGTTTTCAAAAAAATCCTCCTGACATTGATTATTTTTCTACTTTTTCGTTGTGTTAGCTCCTGATTCAATGGCGCTGATTCCCGTGCGCACAAGCTCCTTGATGCCGAAGGGGCGCATCAGAGCTATGAAATTCTCCGTGCGGGCGGTAGTATCGGTCAGCTCGAGCGTGAGCGAGGTGGAGGTCACGTCAATGATACGCGCGTGCATCAGCTCGGCGAGCGTCATGATCTCCTCGCGTTGTCTGGAATTACAGGACACCTTGATCATCGTCAGCTCGCGGGCAAGGTAGGAGCCTTCCTCCAGCACCTTGACCTTGATGGTGGGAATCAGCTTGTTGAGCTGCTTTTCCACCTGTTCGATGCCGCTCTCGTCGCAGTCCACGGCAATGGTCATGCGGGAGACGTCGGGATTCTCCGTCACGCCGACGGCGAGAGAGGCGATGTTGAAGCCCCGGCGGGCGATGAGTCCGGCGACCTTGGAGAGGACGCCGTAGTGGTTTTGTACAAGAACGGTAATGGTATATCTCATCTTTCGCACCCTCCTTTTCAGTCTTCCTGACGCGACGGAATGTCCTCCGCGACGCGGCAGACAAGCACATACGGGGCATTGCAGCTGAGCATTCTGTCGATGGCGGCATTCACATCGCTGTCTTCGTCGATGCGCTCCGACGCAATGCCGTATGCCTGCGCCAGCTTCACGAAGTCGGGCGAGCCGTCCAGCATGACGCCCGAATAACGTCCTCCATAGATTTTATCCTGAAGCTCCCGCACCATGCCGAGGCGGTTGTTCTGCATGATGACCACCTTGACGGGAATGTCGTGCTGCATAAGCGTCGCCAGCTCGCACATCATCATCTGGAAGGAGCCGTCGCCGCACACCGCAAAGACCTGACGCTCCGGCTTGGCGATTTTGGCGCCGAGCGCCGCGCCGAGGGAATAGCCCATCGTGCCCAGTCCGCCGGAGGTGAGGAACCTGCCTCCCTTGAAGGCGAAGTTATTCGCCGACCAGATCTGATTCTCGCCCACGTCGGCGACAAGGATCGCCTTGGCGCGCTTGCTGACCTCTTCGGACAGCGTGCGCATGAAATTGCGGGGGTCAACCTGCCCGGGAATGCTCCGGAAGACAGGCGTATGCTCGGCTTTCTTCTGTTTTAAGTCGTCCACCCAGTCCTTGTGGCTGTATTCCTCGCATTTTTCCGTGATGCTCTTTAATACCAGCCGTATGTCGCCCACGATCGGAATATCGGCTCTCATATTCTTGCCGATTTCGGCGGGGTCAATGTCGATATGGATGATCTCCGCCTTCTTCGCCACCTGATCAGGCTTTGCCATGGCTCTGTCACCGACTCTCGCGCCGCAGAGAATGACAAGGTCAGCGTGATGAATGCCGTAATTGGCGGAAAAAATGCCGTGGGAGCCGAGCATACCCATGTAAAGCGGATGCTCGGTGGGCATCATTCCCACGCCCATCAGGGTGGATACCACCGGAATATCCAGCCTTTCGGCAAACTTGATCAGCTCCCTGCGGGCCTTTGCCGAAACCACGCCGCCGCCCGCGCAGATGATGGGGCGGTTGGCTCTTTCGATGGCGTCGATGGCTCGCTTCATCTGGAGCGGGTGTCCCTTGATTCTCGGCTTGTAGCCGATGATGTCCACGCTGTCGGGATATTTGAATTCTCCCTGAAACTCCCGTTCGAGGGTATCCTGCGGAAGGTCAATCAGAACCGGACCGGGGCGGCCGGTGGAGGCTATGTGGAAGGCCTCCTTGATGATTCTCGGAAGCTCCTGCGTGTCGGTGGCAAGATAGCTGTGCTTGGTGAAGGGTTCGCACGCGCCTGTGATGTCCGCCTCCTGAAAGACGTCCCTGCCCAGCAGATCGGAGCGCACCTGTCCCGTCAGCGCCACCATGGGAATCGAATCCATGTAGGCGGTCGCAAGTCCCGTGATTAGATTGGTCGCGCCGGGACCGGAGGTGGTGCAGCACACCCCCACTTTTCCTGACGCTCTGGAATAACCGCTTGCCGCGTGACCGGCATTTTGCTCCTGACGCACAAGAATATGACGTATCGTCCCATCAAGTACAAGCGCGTCATAAAACGGTGCTATAGTAGCGCCGGGATATCCGAATATAACAGAAACCTCCTCCTGCTTTAAGCATTCGAGAATGACCTGTGCTCCTGTCATATGTAAATCAGCTCCTTAAAACAATGTATATTGATTATTCATTATACACAAAAGCGGACTGTTTGGCAATAGCATTTGATTTTGTTCATAATTTTTTCAACTTTAAGGATTTATTGAGGTAAATTACGAACCGACTACTGTATGCAATTGTAAAAAATGTTATAATTTGATTAAAAAGAAATTGCTCTTATTGACAACGCTGTTTGTTTGGAATATAATAAATTAAAAAATCAGGCTCAATCTTTATTCTTATCTTTACAGAAAGGAAATGGTGATTCATGGGCGTATTGGAAGACGTTGTGATCAACGCGAAATCGGCTGCCGAAACCGTCGGCAAGGAAGCCGGCAGACTGGTGGACATTTCCAGACTCCGGTTCAGCGCGGCTGAACTGCAAAAGGAGATTTCCAGGAAGTATGAGACGCTTGGCAGGATGGTTTATGATTCTCACAAGTCAGGTAATTCTGTCGACATCAACTTTGATGAGCATGTGAAGGGCATTGACATGTTGTATCAGCGGCTTGACGAGGTCAACGAGAAGATCAACACCCTTCGCAAAAAAACGGTCTGTCCGAAGTGCGGCTTTGACAATGACGAAAAAGCGTCTTTTTGTTCCCGCTGCGGCACAAAGCTCGGTCAGCAGACCGCTTCGCAGGACAGCGCGGAAAATGAAGTCCCTCCTGACGAAAACAGCTCCAACTGATCTCGGTTCATCAGATTTACCGGTCAAGCATAACGGAAGACACAGCAGTCGATGCTGCTGCGTTTTCTTTTTCAAGGGAATTGCCAATTCATAACAGCTCCTGAGTTGAATATACATTATGAAGAAGGCTCCCGCGTTCAACATCAGCTATGCAAAATATACGCAAACGAATGGAGTTGTTTTTTTGACAGAAGCCAAATCACTTAATAAAAAACGGCGCGGCGGTTCCAGAGGACAGTCTCTGGTTCAGGGCGCGGCTATTCTCACCTTCGGCACGATACTGGTCAAGGTCATCGGAGCCATTTTCAAGATCCCGCTCGGCAACGTCATCGGCGAAGCGGGAATGGGCTATTTTTCTGCCGCCTATGCGCTTTATCTGCCTGTCTATACCTTATCCGCCGCGGGGTTTCCCTCCGCTCTGGCAAGGCAGGTCGCTGAAAACACCGCAATGGGACGCTATAAGGACGCGCGCAAGGTTCACAGAGTCGCACAGCGCGTCTTCCTGATTACCGGTATTCTTGGTTTTATCGCTATGGCGGCCGGCGGATTCGTCTATATCAATTTTGTTGACAGGGATTCTATCTACAGCGTCTTGGCAATGAGTCCTTCCGTGTTCTTTTGCTGTATGATGGCCTCCTACCGCGGCTATTATGAGGGTTTGAGAAACATGACCCCCACGGCAGTTTCGCAGGTCATTGAGGCGCTCGGCAAGCTCTTTATCGGACTCGGTCTTGCCATCGGCATCATGAAGTACGGGGAATACTCCTTCCAGACCAGTCTGACGGCGTATGGAACGACCGTCAATACCCTTGAGGAAGCGCGGATCGCAAGCTATCCCTTTGCGGCTGCCGGTTCTCTGGCGGGCATCGCACTCGGCTCCCTCGCGGGTCTCATTTATATGCTGCTCCGCAGCAGGAAATACGGCGATGAGCTGACCGATGAGGAAATCGCCTCCTCCCCCGCTCCCCGTTCTACCGGCTATATCCTGCGCAATTTCTTCAGCATTGGCATTCCGATCGCCCTTGGCGTTCTCGTACTCAACGTGACGCAGGTTATCGACGCCATCACGATTCAGAACCGCCTCGACGGGATCGATCCGGGGATCCTCAGGGGCATCTATCGCAACTATATGTCGGGCGTCACCGACGACAAGATTCCCAATTTCCTTTACGGCGCGTACAATTTCGGCATTAATCTCTACAATCTCGTTCCCTATATTACGCAGGCGCTTGGCGTCTCGGCACTGCCGACGCTGGCTGCCGCATGGGCGATTCACAAGAAATCGCAGATCCATTCCAGCATCAATTCCGTCATCAAGATCTCCGTTCTGATCGGGTTCCCCTCCGGACTTGGCATGTGCGCGCTGGCGGGACCGATCCTTCAGCTGCTCTACCCCGGCAAGCCTGCTGCGGAAATTGCGGTTCCCATGCTCAGAGTGCTTGGAATCATGGTGCTTTTCGGATCTCTTGTCACGCCCATCAACAGCATGCTACAGGCGGTCGGTAAACAGAAGGTGCCGGTTTATCTTATGCTGATCGGCGCTTCCATTAAGCTGTTGCTCAATTTCACTCTGGTTGGCATCCCCGAGATTAATATCAAGGGCGCTCCGATCGGTTCTATCAGCTGTTATATCTTCATTGTTGTGGCAAGTCTTATCATTCTCTATCGCAGGGCGAAAATCAGACCGAATCTCATGACAACATTTATCAAGCCTCTGTTTGCCGCTATAATGTGTGCGCTTACTGCTTGGGCGACATACGGTTTGCTTGACAAGCTCATCGCGTCTGATTCAAGAGTTGTGGGAGCGTTAATGACTGTCATTGCTATTGTTGCAGCCATTGCCGTGTATGTATTTGTGATTCTTCTCATCAAAGGAATGACAAAGGAAGATATTTTAATGATTCCGAAAGGAGAAAAAATTGCAAATATACTTGAAAAAAAGAATTTTATCTGATAGAATATAAAAGCAAGTATTATTACGCATTGATCTTTAAAAAAATTGAGGGGAGTCTGAAAGACATTTTCTGACCTTTCCGGCTCCCTCTTTGATTTAAACTGCATTATATCACATGCGCGTGGTGCACAGGACTATTTCTCATTCTTCGGAATCAGGTTTTATTCTTGCCGACTGTATTGACGCATTATTTCCTCTGTTTCCCTCTTAAGCTTTTATGACAGGTGGTGTATTATTCCGATAAATATGTTCAAAATTTGTCGGGCGTATGTGCTTTAATGCAGTACCGGCTTTTGTGTCGGTAACATTTAGGATCATGCTTTAATAATATTGTGGCGTTTTCGCCAAACACCGGCTTTCACTCAGGATGTCGGTCATCCACGGAGAGGGGTTCCCTTTGACGTGCAAAAAAAATATGCAGGAGGTAATTGAAAATGAACAAGACAGAATTGGTGGAGACAGTAGCGGAGAAGGCTGGTCTCTCAAAGAAGGATTCTGAGAAAGCTCTTGCCGCCATTATTGACACGATTGTCAATTCGCTGGCGAAGGGCGAAAAGGTTCAGCTCGTCGGATTCGGTACATTTGAAACCAGAGTTCACAAAGAGAGAACCAACATCAATCCTCAGACCAAAGAGAAGCAGGTTATTCCCGAAACCACTGTTCCCGCATTCAAGCCTGGCAAGGCTTTTAAGGATGCAGTGAAGTAATTCGCCTGTTTTTTAGTAAATCTTCACATACCACGGTATTCCCCTGGAGTCATTGCGCTTCGGGGGAATATTTTTTCAGAGTTTACAATTTGTTTTATTCGCCCGTCATGTGATATAATTTCCCATCTTCAACAGTTGGAGCAGGTAAAAAAAGCCGCAGATAGCGTAAGAAAAAAGGGGGGGTGCGGCTTTTTGGGGGTGCATAGGAATGTTGTTCGGTCGGGAAGAAAAATTGGTCTTCATCAAACGGAAATTGATTACCGCGTCCTTCAGCATGGAGGACAGCTTCTTTATGGATTGCGTCACAATGATTTTTTTACCGGGAGATCAAATGGAATCCGATAAAGCCGAGAATTATTAACTTTCTGTTAATTGACTTTTTATAAAAATTATTATAGAATGATAAACGATATTTTTATGAATTATCCTATTCGTGTTTTTCATTGCCATCATAAGGAGACTGATAGAATGACATTCACAAAAAAGGCCATTTGTATTATTGCTGTTTTAGCGATTTTTTTCTCACTTTCAGCCTGCGATATGCCAATGACAGTGGTAGGCAGCATTCCGGATCCGACTGAAACCGTAAAGGTGTTT
>ONDC01000197.1 GCA_900316495.1 uncultured Eubacteriales bacterium | reverse complement strand
GGGGTGAATCAATGAGCGAAAAACTGACCCCTAAGGATTACCTCATGCAGATCAGAAAGCTCCGTGTGCTGATCGACCAGCGGGAGAAGGAGCTTGACCGGCTGCGGGAACAGACATTTAGCTCCGCTTCCGGCATTGATTACAGCAGAATCCCCGTCAAAGGCGCTCGCCGTGTCGGTGCGTCCTTTGAACAGGCGGCGAACAAAGCCCTTGATCTGACCGGGGAAGTAGCCGGGCTGATCGACGAATACAACGATTTGCGTCACAAAATCATCGGCGAAATTCAGTCCCTCGACCGCCCGGAATATATGCAGGTGCTTTACAAGCGCTATGTGGAGGAAAAGCATTGGGAGGAAATTTCCGTAGAAATGGGCTACAGCTGCGACCACATCCGACACCTTCACGGCTGGGCGCTGCACGAATTCGGGAAGTTGATGAAAAATATAAAAGATAACACACAATAACACATTTGCCTGTGGTATAATGCTATTGTGAGAGGTTCAGAACGACAGGAACCTCGGATTCATTCAACTGCAAGAGGATACTTCTTTGCTTCCCTCCAATTTTTTTACAAAAGCGCCTGCCGGCTTCATGTGTGTTTTTAAAATATCGTGAGGCTGCCGGGTGCTTTTCTTTATCATAAAGGCGGTGAATATAAACCATGCTTACGCCAAAGCGCGAGAAATTCGTACAAAATTTAATAGCCGGAATGTCCCAGCGCGAAGCGTACCGCGGGGCGTTCCCCAGCTCGGTCAAGTGGAAGGACAGCACGGTGGATTCCAAAGCCTCCGAACTCTTCGGGAATGATGAGATTCTGGAAAGGTACCGCGAATTACAGCAGGAATTTGCCGACCGTGCCCTCTACACCCGTGAAGAAGCCGTATCCGACCTACGCTGGATGCAGCGGGAGGCGCGAGACGATATTGACGAGAACGGCATCAACAAAGCAAACGCGCCTGCCTTTCTTGGAGCGACCAAGCAGCTTGCTGATCTCTGCGGGCTGAATATCCAAAAAGTCGAGATCAGCGGCGTGGACAGGGAGATCAGCAAGCTGGACGCCATTATAGAGCAGGTGCAGGACGGAGCGGATGACGCTTGAGCGCGGAGAGGTTGATCCTTTCGGAAAAGTACAAAGCCTTCCTGCGCTGCTCCGCGCCGGTGGAATTTCTGGAAGGTACGACCGCCGCGGGAAAAACGACGGTCGGCATTTTCAAATTTTTCCTGAAAATCGCCCAAAGCCCCAAGAAATACCACATCATTGCCGCCCGCAATACCGGAACGGCGGAGAAGAATATCATCAATAAAGATTTGGGAATTATCGACGACTTCGGGGTGCTGACGGAATATCACGGCAACGGCAGCAAGGACGAAAAGCTACCGCACATCCTCTTTCACACCTCCAAAGGCGACAAAGTGGTATATGTCATGGGCTACGGCGATAAAACCAAATGGCAGACCGCGCTCGGCGGTCAGTACGGGTGTCTCTACATCGACGAAATCAACACCGCTGATATTGATTTTATCCGCGAAGCCGCTATGCGCTGCGATTATTTTATGGCGACCCTCAATCCAGACGATCCGACGCTTCCGGTCTATGAGGAATATATCAACTGTTCCTGTCCGCTGCCGGAATGGAGCAGCGGCACGCCCTCCGAAATCCTGCATATGCTTGACGCGGAACCAAAGCCCGGCTGGGTGCATTGGTTCTTTTCTTTTGCGGATAACGCCGCTCTGACTCCGGAAAAGATAGAGCAGATCAAACGCAACGTCCCAGAAGGCACAAAGCTCTGGAAAAACAAAATCCTCGGCTTGCGCGGGAAGGCGACGGGGCTGGTGTTCTCCAATTTCGCCCGCAGGCGGCATGTTGTCAAATCAGCCTACGCAAAGCAATTCATTCAGGGAAAAGACGGCGAGAAATATGAAATCTTTTCCGCCGGACTTGATACGGCATATTCCCAACAGTCGCCCGACACCATTGCGATGTCCTTCCTCGGCATCACGAACAAAGGGCGCTGCTTCCTGCTGGCGGAGCAGGTTTACAATAACGCCGAACTCCGCACGCCGCTCGCGCCGTCCGATACGGTCGTAAAATTCATTACTTTCCTTGAAAAATGCCGCGCTGAATGGGGCCTTGCCCGGAATGTTTTTATCGACAGCGCGGATCAGGCGACGATTACCGAAATGACGAAATACAAACGGCTGCACGGCTGTGTCTATTCCTTCAATCCGGCATGGAAAAAGCTCCCGATCATCGACCGCATCAATTTACAATTGGGCTGGTTCGCCCACGATCAATTTCTCATCGCGGAAGGCTGCCCGACTTACATCCGCGAGCTGGAGGTTTATTCGTGGGATGAAGACCACGATAACACGCCGGAGGACGGCAACGACCACATGATCAACAGCGTGCAATACGCATTCATCCCCTACAAGGGCAAGATCGGAGGAAAAGAA
>ONDC01000170.1 GCA_900316495.1 uncultured Eubacteriales bacterium | reverse complement strand
CCGGTAGAGGAATTGCTTACCGCCTGTACGAAGTTGTCTCCCCCGACGAATGTTTCACTGTTAGGCAGATCAAAGGGATAGGGAATAATAGAGGCTTTCTTCTTAAAAGCGTTATACAGCACCATGAAAAGAGGATAAACCCAGAAAAGGCAGATGATCGAGAAAACAACGGTAAAGACATAATCGCTTTTTTTGCGTTTCACCTTGATCTGATCTGCGGATTTCAAATTCTTAGTATTTTCCATAAAAATCAGTCAGCCTCCTTACTCTGGGTTATCTTGAGCTGAACAATGGCAATCAATCCCACAATCAGGAAGAACACGACAGCCTTTGCCTGCGCAAAGCCCATTTGTCCCCGGGCACCGTAGAAAGTGTTGTAGATATTGAGCGCGAGCATTTCCGTCTCGTGATTGGGAAGACCGGCTGTCATCGAGATATTCTGATCGAACAGCTTGAAGCCGTTGGTCAGTGTAAGGAATGTACACATGCTGATGGACGGCATGACAAGCGGAATGGTCACTTTAAAGAGCACCTGCTTGCTGTTGGCGCCGTCAATAGTTGCCGCTTCCTTGAGGTCATCTGAGACGCCCTGCAGGCCGGCAACATAAATAATCATCATGTAGCCGATTTGTTGCCACAACAAAACGATCAGCAGTCCGATCAGGCCGTATATTCCCTTATTGGTAAGAGAATCCTTGAATACTGACAAAATGCCGTTGATAAGTATTTTCCAGATAGTACCCAGCAGAACGCCGCCAAGGAGGTTCGGCATAAAGAAGATGGTACGGAAGAGATTGGTGCCGCCAAAATTTTTGGTGAGAAGAACGGCCACCGTGAAGGCAAGCACGTTGATCAGTACGGTGGAAAGAATGGCAAAAAAGGCGGTGAACCAGAACGACTGGAGAAATCTTTCACTGTCTGTTCCGCCCTCAATGAGCTTCAGGTAGTTTTTGAAACCGATGAAATCAATGTGCTTCGGCGTCTTGAATTTGCAGAGAGAGAGATAAATACCCATGAAAAACGGGTAAACAAATCCCACGATAAAAGCAGCGACGGTCGGAATCATAAACAGAAGCAGGTATAAAGGATTTTTTTTCAGTGTTTTTCCCATGCAGTTACCCCCTGTTTAAGGAAAGTCGAATGAAATTTAACAAAAAGGGTGAACGGGCAAGACAATGCCGTTCACCCTTCCTTTAGGTCAGATCATTTTGGTTATCAGTCAGGCAGATAAAGTCTTCCTGAAACTGATTTTGATTATAAGATTATTCCTCGTGAGCCTTTGCGTACTCAGTTGCCCAGTTGTCAACGAAGGCTGCTCTGACAGCTTCCCAAGAAGCGTCGTCCATCTTTACAGCATAGCCGGAAAGAGCGGTTTGGAGCTCAGTCTGATATGCCTCAGACGGCTGAGCGGTGAATTCCCATGTGACAACTTCCTTGCCTGCTGCCATGGAATCATTGTTGAACTTATCGAGGTAGTTGACAGGAGCTGCAGCGCTCTTGAAGGGGCATGCAAAGCCCATGTCAATAGCCATAGCCTTTGTACCTGTCTCAGAGGTAACGAGCCACTTCATGAAATCAAGAGTAGCCTGGATGTCTTCGTCTTTGGCGTCACCGTTGACTGCCCAGTATGCCTCAGTACCTGCAGCGATACCCTGGTTCTCTTCGCCTTCGACGCCGATATACATCGGTATCATAGCGAGCTGTTCGTCTGTGAGACCGCCTTCCTTGAGTCCGCCATATTCCCAGTCACCGTTCTGATAGAAGACAGCTTTGCCGCTGATGAAATCTTCACGGGCAACTTCAACCTTATCGCCGGTTGCTACAGAAGGCTCAACGGTTGCGTCGGTCAGATAGAGATCGATCATCTGTCTGTACTGATCAAGATAGGTTCCCTTGATAGATGCGGGAGGATTGGCGGAGCTGAGCTTGTCAGCCTTGAATTCATAATAGAGCGGAATGTTGGAAAGGTGGTTGGAAATTCTCCAGCCTTCGCCAAGAGCGGGGGTGGTGAAAGCAGTGAAGCCAAGCTCATCCTTGCGTGCAACGATATCGTCTGCAACTGCCTTGAGTGTCTCGAAACTTTTGATTTCGTCAACAGTGTGACCTGCCTTCTCGAGAAGATCCTTACGGACGATGATGCCGAAGCACTCGGTCAGGTAAGCAACGCCCTTGACCTTGCCTTCGCCGTTCTTCAGAGCGAATGTGTCGGTAGAAAGCTCTTTGACGATGTCGCTGTCGGTGAGATCATAGCAGTACTCATCCCAGGTGGCAAGACCGGATGCGCCCTTGATCTGGAACAGTGTTGGAGCGTCTTCCTTGCCGATTTCGGTAAGGAGCTTCTGCTCATACTGGTTGTCGGCTGCGGTAACAACGTCAACCTGAACGCCGGTTTCCTCGGTGTACTTAGCGGCAAGCTCCTGCCACTGCTTGTCAACCTCAGGCTTGAAGTTCAGATAGTAGACATGACCCTTTTTTCCATTGCTACCGCCTTCTTCGTCACCGCAGGCAGTGAGACCCGCAACTGCAGATGTCAGCAGCATTGCGGATGCAAGTAAGAGAGCGATTCTTCTTTTCATGTGTAAATACCTCCAAAAAATTTTTTTTGGATTTGCCAATCCCTCTTAATTTTTGGCAAATCTTTTCAAAATAATCCGTGGACTTCAAAATGGAGCATTCAGTATTTACCCCACTTTGCAGCTACGAACATATCATAACATATCTTTTACAGAATTGCAAGCATTTTTTAATTTTTTTTGGAACATAATCATAACCTTACTGACGATTTGTTAATAGAGCATAAATACAATGTAAACTTTTTGTTTGATTATTCAAAAGATAACTTAATTGAAGTGGTTGTCAGTTGGAAATGAAAGACTCAGGTAAGCCTATTTGAAAATGAGGAAGTCCCGCAACACTTTTTTCTGATTCTCCGGCGCATTTTTTTCGGAAAATATTGCATTTGCGCGGCTGAGATGATATAATACTTAGATACAGACTATATAATGCACTTATTGCAAAATCGATCAAAGGAACGCAGGATATGCTTCCTGCCGACAGCTATAAATGGCAGTACGTCGAAAAGACCTGCCTCGAAACCGCGCGTTTGCACGGCTACAGCGAGATCCGCACGCCGGTATTCGAGCACACGGAGCTTTTCACACGCGGCGTAGGCGATACCACCGACGTCGTGCAGAAGGAGATGTACACCTTCACCGACCGCGGCGACCGTTCGCTTTCTCTGCGCCCGGAAATGACCGCTTCAGCCGTTCGCTGCGCCATCGAACACGGACTCATCAACGACGCGCTGCCGGTCAAGGCATGCTACACCGCCGGCTGCTACCGCGCGGAAAAGCCGCAGGCGGGACGCATGCGCGAATTCCACCAGTTCGGCGTGGAGCTTTTCGGCGCTCCTTCTCCTGCCGCCGACGCGGAGATCATTTCCCTTGCCGACGCGACCCTCCGGGAGCTTGGCATCAGCGGCTATTCGCTCGAAATCAATTCCATCGGCTGCCCTACC
>ONDC01000112.1 GCA_900316495.1 uncultured Eubacteriales bacterium | reverse complement strand
TTCAAAGAGGTCGAGGTCTGCGTCGTCGCAGCCGATGTAAACAACGGAATCGGTAATTTTCTTGACCATAAAAATCATTCCTTGTACTTTATTCAGCGGTATAATACCACTTCTGTATTATATCATCCTCTTACTGAAAAGTCAATGCGCGGCAGGAAAAATCAGGTATGTTGCCATGTTGTAAAACGGTCAGAAAAAAAGGGATACCTGTTGTCAGGTATCCCGGAACGATATGTGTTATTTGGGGTCAAATAAAGCAAAGCGCATCAGGAAACACATTCGTTTTCCGAAAGAAGCTCAAAGTGATTAAGATTGTATCGAATCAGCCCATCCTTCTGCATTTTGCTCAACTCGCTGGACATGGCGCTGCGATCCACCGCCAGATAATCCGCCAGCTGCTGCCGGGTGAAGGGAATATCGAAGGCGGGGGACTGGTGGCGGTTCATCTGCTCTGTGAAGTAGGAGAGCAGCTTCTGACGCGTGGAGCGTCTGGAAATATGCTCCAGCTTGCGGGCGTTATTGAGCAGCTTTTTGGCCATGATGCGCATGATATTGCTGCGCAGCTGGCTCTGACAGTCGCCGATCTCGGGAATAGGGGAGAGAATGCAGTCGATGTCGATAAAAATGACCGTTGTCGGGCAGAGCGTCACCACGCTGACGGTGGGGATGTCATACGGCAGCAGTGAATGCACCTCGCCGAAGATACCTCCCTTGTCAAGCTCGGAGAGAATCGTACAGTTGCCCCAAAAATCCGCGTTGATGATCTGCGCCTTGCCATCGATGAGTATGGCGATTCTGTTTAGCTCATGGTTGGACTTGAATATGTATTCGCCCTCATCAAATTCACAAATGCTCGCGTCAAAATAATTCAGAATTTTTCCTATGTTCTCGGTGCAGATACCGGTGAACAAATCGTTTTTGCTGAGAATATCAATATACCTGTGCATAATTGTGTAAACAACCCTTAACCTTACCATAATATAGTTGTGTAAACAAAATACATAAAAATTATATTATTTTGAAATCCATTAGTCAATTGATAAATTCGCCGAAATTAACTTTTAAATTTTATAAAAAAGAAAAAGTAGTTTTTAAGAAAAAGAAAAATATTACATTTTTAGTTGACATAGCGCAAAGAAAAATATATAATATAGATAGTCTGATTCGGAGGTGCAAAATTAATGGATACAAAAGCGTTGCAAAAGATACAGTACGGACTGTTTGTTCTGAGCGCGTCGGACGGCGGCAGGGACAACGCCTGCATTGTCAATACGGTAATTCAGGTGACGTCGTCGCCAATGTGTATTGCCGTCACCGTCAACAAGCAGAATTACACACATGACATGATCGCAGCGACCAACAAATTCAACGTCAGCCTGATCGACCAGACCGCGCCGTTTGCAATATTCAAGAGGTTCGGCTTCCAGAGCGGACGGGAAACCGACAAATTCGCCGGCTTTGACGGAGCTGTCCGCACGGGGAACGGACTGATGCGGCTGACGGATCATGCCTGCGCCTTTATCAGCGGATGGGTGATCTCCAGCGTGGATCTCGGAACCCACACTATGTTTATTGCCCGTGTCGCCGACTGCGAGGTGCTCAGCGGCGTAGAAGCCATGACCTACAACTTCTATCACGCCAACGTCAAGCCGAAGCCGGAGGCAAGCGCGAAAAAGGGCTGGCGCTGTAAGATCTGCGGCTATATCTACGAGGGCGAAGAGCTGCCGCCTGACTTCGTGTGTCCTCTCTGCAAGCACGGAGCGGAGGATTTCGAGAGAATCGAGTAGTCGACGATTGTATTTTGTCGATGAATAAGTGAAAAAGCCGGAGCGTGTGGCAGCGTTCCGGCTTTTTGACTGCAAGCGAATGTATTTTTTCTCAGAGTCTTGTTACGCAAGCGAACCGCCGAGCGCGGTTGCATGGTCGCCTCTGGAAATGGCTGCCCATGCCTCGTCGTCAAAGGGCTGATCCCTGAAATAATAGCGCCTGTCCTCGTCGGTGATTTTTCTGATGACGCGGCAGGGATTGCCTGCGGCGATCGACCATTCGGGAATATCCTTCGTGACAACGCTTCCCGCGCCGATTACGCAGTTGCTTCCGATGGCGACCCCCGGACAGATCACGACATTGCCGCCAATCCATACGTTATCTCCGATTGTCACCGGAATGCCGTATTCGTACATGGAATTGCGGCTGTCGGGGTGAATGGGGTGTCCCGCCGTGTAAATCGCCACATTAGGCGCCATGAAGCAGTTGTCGCCTATGGTGATCTTCGCCACGTCGAGCATGGTGCAGTTGTAATTGGCGAAGAAATTTCTTCCCACCTCGATGTTGAAGCCGTAGTCACAGTAGAAGGGCGGGTTGATCCACGCGCCCTCCGACTTGCCAAGCAGCTCCTTCACCACGTCGCCGAGTCCCTTGAAGTCGCTTCTGTCCATGGTGTTGAGCTTCTGGGTCAGCAGGCGCGCCTTCTTCTGCTGCTCCATCACGCTGTCGTCAGAGATGTAAGCCATTCCTCTGTCGCGTCTGTCGATGTTGTTCATAATGATGAATCCTCCCGTGTGATATTTTTGAGCCATTTATATTGTTTATAATACCGGTAAACCACCGGCAGTCTGATGATTTCGTCGGTATTCAGCACAAGATAAACCCCGATGACTGAAAACATGGTGAATCCGCAGCCCCACGCCACTTCATTCAGCAGAACGGACTTTGTGTAACGACATTTTTTTGTAAATTGTACGGTTACTACCGTTCTGTGTGTTCCTGTCCATCTCATGTCTCGCCCCTATTGACTTTGTCCATTGATTACTTTATCATTATAATATCATTACAAGCGCAATTCTATAATAAAAGTAGCGGATTATTATAACAATCGTATTTTTCATAGCAAAGAGGCGACAGAATTGATAGAGATACAGGTCATAAACGACTCGTCCGAGATCATTTTTTACAATATGCCCGATCTGCCCGTTAAAATCATTCATCCGAAGCTGTCGGATTATCCCGGAATGCGCGTGATGTGCCATTGGCATGAGGATATTGAGCTTATCTATATTGTAAGCGGCGAGATGAACTACGAAATAAACGGAAAGACGGTCAGGCTGCCGGAAAACAGCCTGCTTTTTGTGAATGCCAGACAGCTTCATTACGGTTTCAGAGCGGCTGCGGATGACTGCGATTTCATTTGTGTGCTGTTTCATCCGTCTATGCTGCGTGTCAGCGACAGCTTGTTTCAGAGAACTGCGGAGCCGGTCATTGACAATGAAGCAATCGAGTACCTGCTTTTTGAAGCAGATGATACCGACGATTACCGCTCGGTTTCGCGCTGCATACGGGAAACGGCTGCGCTGTGTGAACAGGCTGCGCCGGGATACGAGTGGAGCGTCATCGGCAATCTGAGCAGGATATGGAGTGTCATTCTCCGAAGCTGCGGTGAAATGCCATTGGGAACGGACAATGCCCGCTTTGAAGACAGACAGATTCAGCGTGAGATGGTTTCGTATATATTCAGCCACTTTGCCGAGCCTCTCACACTGGAAGAAATAGCGGCAGTGGGAAGCGTCAGCCGGAGTAAGTGCTGCCTGATTTTCAAAAAATACTTAGGCGAGTCTCCCGTCAGCTTTGTCAATTCCTACCGGCTGGAAAAAAGCTGTCTGGAGCTGAGAAACACCGGACGGAGCATTACCGAGATCGCGCTTCGCTGCGGCTTCAATCATTCCAGTTACTTCACCAAAATGTTTCAGCGGAAGTTCGGATGCACCCCGTCAGACTACAGGCAGAGGTTTTCCGATCCGTAAATAACTCAACACCGTAATCAAGAAAGTTAAAAATTGTAATAAGTGTTAAAAAAATATAAAATCTTTATACATAAAAACAATTGAATTTTAATTATATTTATAGTAAAATGGAACAAAAGCGGGTAAAAAAATACAGCCCGCAAAATACAGGAGGTTTTATAATGAAAAAACTGTTAGCACTCATTCTTTCCTTTGCAATGCTTACCGCTATGGTAGTATCACTTGCATCGTGCTCTGAAGAGGAGTCTGTTGACGTCGGTATCGTTCTCCCCACCAAGGAAGAACCCCGCTGGCTCCAGGACGAAGCTTCCTTCAAGGATGCTCTTGAAAAGGCCGGCTTCACATCCGAAGTTCTCTTCTCTCAGGGCAAGTCTGACGTCGAGCTGAGCAACGTTGAGGCTCTTCTCGAGAAGAACATCAAGGTTCTCGTTATCTGCGCGCAGGACGCTACCGCAGCCGGCGCTGCCGTCAACAAGGCAAAGGCAGCAGGCGTCAAGGTTGTTTGCTATGACCGTCTGATCACCGGCACAGACGCCGTTGATTATTATGTAACCTTCAACTCCTTCTCTGTCGGCGTTGCACAGGGTCAGTATCTCATCGACGCTTACAAGGACAAGACAGGCGTTCCGCTCTACATCTATTCCGGCGCTGTCACCGACAACAACGCGTTCATCTTCTTCGCCGGCGCATGGTCCGTGCTGAACAAGGCTGTTGCCGACGGTCAGTTCGTCATTCAGAACTGCCCGAAGATCGCTGATTACAGCGGCAAGGCTCTCGACGCTGAGAAGGATCACGAAACCCTCGCTGACATCCTCGGCACCATCACAACCAACTGGGATTTCGCCACCGCTAAGTCCCTCGCGGAAGCAAACCTCGTTGCTGCCAACGCAGAGGCAAAGGGCGACGTCGCCATCCTCGCTCCCAACGACGGTACTGCCCGCGCCATCGCGGACGCTTTCTCCGCTGACGCTGCTGTGACAAGCTACGTCATCACCGGTCAGGACGCTGAAATGGCTTCCCTCAAGTACATCCAGGACGGCAAGCAGAGCATGACCGTGTTCAAGAACACCGCCACTCTCGCAACCTCTACCTGTGATCTGGTCGGCGCTCTTCTGAACGAAAAGACTCCTGAAGCTTCCGCCACCTACAACAACCAGGTTATTGACGTTCCTTCCACCGAAGTTGCCGTTACAGTTGTTGACAAGGAGAAGCTCGCGGAACTTATCGCTGATGGCACGTTTGATCAGGCAAAGATCGACGCTGCGAAATAATCGATAAACATTTTTATCGCAAGCGTTTTTCTGAAATCTGAAAAAGTAAATCATCATTTCAAGCCGGTTCTGAGGCTCAAGCCATAAAAAGGCCAGTCTTGGAACCGGCTGTTTCATTACCAAATCACAGAACAGGAGCCGGTAATATGGAAAATGAATACATCCTCGAAATGAGGAATATTACCAAGGAATTTCCCAATATCAAAGCGCTTGACAACGTGAATTTCAAGGTTCGCCGCGGCGAGATACACTGTCTGGTGGGTGAAAACGGCGCGGGCAAATCCACACTGATGAAGGTGCTTTCCGGCGTGTGGAAGTACGGAACCTACACAGGCGATATCGTCTTTGACGGAGAGGTGCAGAAGTTCCACAGCATCGCCGACAGCGAGGCGAAGGGCATTGCCATCATCTATCAGGAGCTTGCCCTCTTTCCAGAGCTGCCGATCTATGAAAACATCTATTTCGGACACGAAATTACCACGAGCGGTAAGATCAACTGGAATGAGACAA
Source organism: uncultured Eubacteriales bacterium (assembly GCA_900316495.1). Lineage (GTDB taxonomy): Bacteria > Bacillota > Clostridia > Oscillospirales > Acutalibacteraceae > RUG762. Next base: position 466 of record ONDC01000112.1, on the reverse strand, counting down.
TTATCAGGGCAAAGGAAATGCTGGATAAGGTCAGACTGAAGGTTGACCCCTCGATTCCTGTCAAGCGTCTGAATACAGGAAATCAGCAGTTGGTGGAAATTGCCAAAGCGCTTTCCAAGAACTGCAAGCTGATTATTTTTGACGAGCCGACGTCCTCCCTCAACGAGGACGACAGCGAAAACCTTCTCAATATCATGCGCGAGCTGAAGGAACAGGGTATCACCTGTATCATGATCTCCCACAAGCTGCGTGAGGTCACGGCTATCGCCGACACCATCACCGTTCTGCGCGACGGTTCAACCATCTGCTCGCTTGACGCGAAGACCGACGACATTTCGGAAGCCAACATCATCCGAAACATGGTCGGACGCAGCATTGACGATGTTTATCCCAAGCGTGAAAATCACGAATTCGGCGATGTTATGTTTGAGATAAGGAATCTCACAGTCGAGGATCCCAAGACGGG
>ONDC01000106.1 GCA_900316495.1 uncultured Eubacteriales bacterium | reverse complement strand
AATAACCGAGGGCGACACGGTCAGCTATAAAAAGCACATCACCGTCACCGACAATATGGATGAAGATCCTGTCATCGATGTTGACAATTCCTCAGTCGATGCCGAAACGCCGGGACAGTATGAGGTGACTTATACCGTTTCTGACCATTCCGGCAATCAATCCATGGCCAAGATCACGCTGACCGTCAAGGAAAAAGTATACAATTTTGACGAGGATGCCGACGAGTGGCTCAGTCATGAAGCAAAGCTCATTCTGAAGGAGATCCTTACCGACGATATGAACGATATGCAGAAGGGCTATGCGATTTACCGCTGGACCAAAAAGCATATTTCTTATTCAAGCACATCGGACAAGTCCGATTACCGTATCGGCGCGAGGGACGGTTTCCGGAAGCGCAGGGGCGATTGCTTCACCTATTTCTCGGTGGCAAAGGTGCTGCTCGATGAAGCCGGCATTCAGAACATCGATGTGGTAAAATTAAGAAAATCGAAGAAGGAATCCCGCCACTACTGGTCTCTCATCAATGTGGGCACTGGCTGGTATCACTTTGACTGCACCGAGTACCGTTATCCCAGAGATAATTTCTTTATGGTAACCGACAGTGAACTGAAGAAATGGGACCAAACGTATTATAAGAATGCGCATCGGTATGACCCGAGCAATCTGCCCCAGCTGGCAACAGAATCCGTTCAATGGATGATCAAATACAGCTCCCCGACGCTGAAGCTGCCGGAACAGAATGACAGCACGGAAAGTGCCGAACGTACCGAGAGCGATGACAATACAGCAAGTATAACAGAAAGCACAGTTGAAAATACAGAGAGTATTTCACAAAGCATTGTTGAAAGCACGGAAAGTGAAGCGGAAAACACAATAGCAGGATAAGGAGGACGGTATGGCACTTCTTGGAGTGATCGGCGGTCTGGGGCCGATGGCCACCGCTTATTTTATGGAATTGATCACCTCGATGACCGATGCGGGATGTGATCAGGAGCATATGCGCATGCTGGTTTACAGCATTCCGGACACACCCGACCGCACATCCTTCATTCTCGGTCGCAGTCAGGCGAGTCCTCTGCCGAATATGCTGGAGGCCGGGCGGGCGCTTAAGTCTCTCGGAGCCGATGTGATTGCCGTTCCGTGCATTACGGCGCATTATTTTCACCTTGAGTTGGAGGCCGGCGTGGGAGTGCGTATCCTCCACGCCATCAGAGAATGCGCCGATCTGCTCAAGGAAAGCGGCGTGACCAATGTGGGACTGATGGCAACGGAAGGCACCGTCTCCACCGGTCTCTTTCAGAGGGAACTGCAAAGCCGCGGCATCACGCTGACGGTTCCCGGTCAAGAAGGACAGCGGGCAGTGACTTCATTGATCTACGATGACGTCAAAAGCGGCAGAAAGCCCGACATGGATTCCTTCCGGCGCGTCAAGAACGAGCTTCGGCAAAGGGGCGCAGAGGTCGTATTGCTGGGATGTACGGAGCTGTCCGTCATCAAACGGGATAACGACACGGGAAGCGGCGTGCTCGATGTGATGGAAGTGCTTGCCAGCTCCGCCGTCAAAGAATGCGGCAAGAAGCTGTCCCCTCACCTGCGGCTGATTACATGATTTTTTTCTGGTGTTATGCAATTTTTTTATTTGACGGGGGAATGATATGTCTATGCGACAGAGAAACGTACTGGAATACCTTGAGACCACTGTCACACGTCTGCCGGACAAGGTCGCCTATGCGGATGACGAATGTCAGCTGACATTTGCCCAGGTCTTTCACGATAGCCGCGCGATTGGCAGCGCGCTTGTCTCCAAGGGGCTGACCGGAGAGCCGATCGTCGTTTACATGCCGAAAAGTCCGCGCACGATTGCAGCCTTCTTTGGCTGTGTCTACGGCGGGGACTATTATGTGCCGATTGACCCGGAAATGCCCAGCTTCCGCATCGAGCTGATTTTTCAGAACCTCAATCCCAAGGCGATCATCTGCGAAAGAAGCGTCGCGGACGAGCTTTCCTCCTATCAGCACAGTGCCGAGCTGCTCTTCTACGACGAGCTGGTACAGACGCCGGTCGATGAGCCTTCGTTGTCAGCCGTTCGTGAAAGGCAGATTGACACGGATCCGATTTATATTGTCTTTACCTCAGGTTCTACCGGCGTTCCGAAGGGCGTTGTTGCCTGTCACCGTTCGGTCATCGATTACATCGAACAGCTTTCCGAGGTGCTGGGCTTCTCGGAGGAAACAAGATTTGCCAATCAGTCTCCTCTCTACTTCGACGCCTGCCTGAAGGAGCTTTACCCCACCATAAAATTCGGCGCCACTACATTTCTGACGCCCAAGCAGCTTTTCATGTTCCCTGTCAAGCTGGTGGAATATCTCAATGAACATCGCATCAACACGGTTTGCTGGGTGGTTTCCGCGCTGACCATGATCTCCGCCTTCCGGACCTTTGACAAGGTGAAGCCGGAATATCTGCGCACCGTTGCCTTTGGCAGCGAGGTGTTTCCGATCAAGCAATTCAAGCGTTGGCGGGAGGCGCTCCCGGAAGCCACCTTCACCAACCTGTACGGTCCCACCGAAACGACCGGCATGTGCTGTTATTACCGCGTCGACCGCGATTTTGCGCCGGACGAGGTGATTCCCGTCGGCAGACCCTTCCGCAACCGACAGATCCTGCTCCTGACGCCGGATAATCAGCTTGCCGCTCCCGGTGAGGTGGGTGAAATCTGCGTGCGCGGCACGGCGCTTACACTGGGCTATTACCACGCGTTTGACCGCACGGAGGAAGTGTTTGTGCAGAACCCCCTCAACGACCGTTATCCTGAGCTGATTTACCGCACGGGTGATCTCGGACGCTTCAACGAACGGGGCGAACTCATTTTCGTCTCGCGCAAGGATCATCAGATCAAGCACATGGGGCATCGCATCGAGCTGGGGGAAATTGAGGCAAACGTCAATCTGCTGCCGGGGGTCTCAATGTGTTGCTGCCTTTTCAATAAGGAAAAGGATAAAATCGAGCTTTTCTACGTAGGCGAGGACAGCGAGGCGGAACTGCTTACGGCGCTCAAGGACAAGCTCCCGCGCTATATGCTGCCCAACCGTCTCAAAAGGCTTGAAAGGCTGCCGCTGACTGCCAACGGAAAAATTGACCGCATGAGTCTGAAGCGCGAAACGGAGAATCAGTAATTCCGTTCTGAATCAATATTTTCAAAATAAAGGAGACTGCTATCATGGAAGAACTTCTTGAAATCCTGACTGACCTGCATCCCGATGTTGATTTTGCAACTAAAAAGGGACTGGTGGACGACCGTATTCTCGATTCTCTTGACATCGTTTCTCTGATCTCGGAAATCGACGACCACTTTGATGTTGCGATTCCCGCCGAGGAGATTATTCCCGAAAACTTCAATTCCGCGGAGGCGATCTACGCGCTGATTCGTCGGCTCGAAGATGAATAAGTGACGGAAAGGACGTTTTATGCTTTTTACATCACTGCCGTTTGTCCTGTTTTTGGCGGCGACGCTGCTGCTCTATTACATCATTCCCAAAAAGCTGCAATGGGGCTTTCTGCTGGTCGCGAGCTATGTGTTTTACGCTCTCGCCGATCTGCGATACCTGATCTTCATTATGACCACCACGGTTACGGTCTGGTACGTCGCCAAACGGGTGGAAGCCATCAACCTGGAGCAGAAGGCGTACATAAAGGCGCACAAGGGGGAGCTTTCCAAGGAGGACAAGGCGATCTATAAAGCCCGTGTCAAGCGGCGTCGCTGGCACTGGCTGCTGTTGGGACTGCTCTTCAATCTCGGGATTCTGTCTGTGACGAAATATACCAATTTTGTCATTGCCAACCTCAACAGCCTGCTTCACGGCGCTGCTACGCTGCAGTTAGTGGACATGATCGTACCGCTGGGTATCTCCTTCTATACCTTTCAGTCGCTCGGCTATCTGATCGACGTTTATCGCGGAAAGCAGGAGGCGCAGCATCATCTGCTGAAATTCGCGCTGTTTGTATCCTTCTTTCCACAGCTGGCGCAGGGACCGATCAGCAGGTACGGCAATCTTGCGCCGACGCTGCTGGCGGAGCATAGCTTTGAGCGCAAAACCTTCTCCTACGGTCTGATGCGTATTTTGTGGGGCTATTTCAAAAAGGTCGTCATTGCCGACCGCATTATTACAGGTGTGACGACGCTCATCGGCGACTCCCAATACACCGGCGCGTACGTTTTCTGCGCGATGTTTTTCTATGCCTTTGAGCTGTACTGCGACTTTACCGGCGGTATCGACATCACCATCGGTATCGCGGAGGCAATGGGCATTCGCGTGACGGAAAACTTCAATCTTCCGTATTTTTCCAAGAATATCAAGGAGTACTGGAACCGCTGGCACATTACGATGGGATCGTGGTTTACGGATTACATCTTCTATCCGATCTCTGTCTGTGGTCCGATGCTGAAGCTCTCCAAATGGTCGCGCTCTCATCTGCCAAAGGCCATCGGCAAGCGTGTGACGGTCTATCTCTCCTGCTTTGTCGTGTGGCTTGCCACCGGCATCTGGCACGGCGCCGCGTGGAATTTCGTCGCCTGGGGACTGACGAACTACGTCGTCATTATGGTCTCGCAGGAGTTGGAACCGCTATACGCCAAATTTCATGCCCGCTTCGGCTGGAAGGGAAAAACGGCGTACGAGATTTTTCAGATTTTGCGCACGGTGGTGCTCATGTCCGCGATCCGTATGTTTGACTGCTACCGCGATGTACCGCTCACCTTCCGCATGATGGGCAGCATGTTCACCTCCTTCAGGCTTTCGACCTTCTGGGACGGCTCTCTGCTGCAGATCGGTCTTTCGTCCTCGGACTACGCGGTACTGCTGATCGGATTTGCCGTGGTGCTAAGTGTCAGCCTGATCAAGCTGAAAGCCGGCAATGTACGGGATAAACTCTATGAAAAACCCGCCTTCCTGTTTTATCAGATGATGGCTGTACTGCTGATAGCCATTCTTGTACTTGGCGCCTATGGCGTAGGGTACGATTCAAGTCAGTTCATCTATACACAATTCTGAGGAGGCGGCAGCAATGAAGAAAAACAAAAAACGTGTCGTCGCCGTCCTCCTTGTTGTATTCTGGCTGGCGGTACTGTACCTGCTGCAATGTCTGGTTGTGCCGAAGTACCAGAGCGGCGTGGTGGAAGGCTCCATGATCGCCGAATACTATCGCGATAAAACGAAGCACGACGTCGTGATGATCGGAGATTGCGAAATATACGAGAATATCTCCACCGTCGAGCTGTGGCGGCAGTATGGCATTACCTCTTACCTCCGCGGCAGCGCACAGCAGCTTCCGTGGCAGTCATATTATCTGCTACAGGATACGCTGCGGCATGAAACGCCGAAGGTTGTGGTCTTTAACGTCCTGTCACTCAAATACAACGAGCCGCAGAGCGAAGCCTACAACCGCATGAGCATCGACGGCATGGAATGGTCATGCGCCAAGATCGGAGCCATTAAGGCGTCGATGACCGAGGAGGAGAGCTTTGCGGATTATGTCTTTCCGCTGCTGCGCTACCACTCGCGGTGGTCGGAGCTGACGGAGGATGACGTGAACCACCTTTTCTCCAAGGATCCTGTGACCTTCAACGGCTATTTCATGCGGGCGGATGTGAGACCCGAGGAGGAATTCCCCGATCCCATGCCCCTCGCGGATTATTCCCTCGGCAAAAACGCCATGAGCTACCTTGAGCGCATGGAATCGCTTTGCAGGCAGAAGGGCATCAGGCTGGTGCTGGTCAAGGCGCCGACGCTGTATCCCCACTGGTATGACGAATGGGACAGCCAGATTAAAGCATATGCCGACGACAAGGGTCTATCCTATCTGAATTTCATCGAGCTTCGGGATGACATCGGTCTGGACATGAGCCGGGACACGTATGACGCGGGTCTGCACCTTAACGTCACCGGCGCCGAGAAGCTGGCGGATTACTTTGGCGGCTGGCTTCGCGACAGCTGCGGACTTCCCGACCATCGCGGGGAGAAGCAGTACGCGGATTATTATGAGACACTGACAAACCATTATGAGAAAGAAAAACAAGCACAGCTCACGGAGCTGAAGGAGACAGGACAGCTTCTCTCTCATGCTCCCGTGGCAGTAAAGGAGACAAGTTTTATGAAGAAGATCATTATTTTCGGACTGATTGCAGCACTTTGTCTGGCACTGACTGCCTGCTCATCCTCGTCAGGTAACGCAGCAGACAGCTCCACCACTTCCTCGGCGGCGTCGGCAGAGGTTTTCACCTTTACCTACCGTGATGTGAAGATTGCGCTGAGCGATGAGATGGCGCCCATTGTCAAAAAGCTCGGCGAGCCGAAAAAGTACTTTGAATCCGAGTCCTGCGCCTTTAAGGGTCTTGACAAGGTTTACACCTATGACGGCGTTGTCATCAGAACCTACCCGGAGAAGGATGTGGACTATGTTCTGAGTGTGGAATTCAAGGATGACACAGTGGCGACCGAGGAAGGCATTGCCATTGGCGACTCCCGCGAGAAGGTAGAGAAGACATACGGCAAGACGGACGGAAGAGCCGCCACCTATACAAAGGGCGGCGTCGTGCTTTCCATCATCTTTGGTGACGACGATACGGTTTCCTCTGTCACCTATACGCTTGCCTCACAATCCGCCAATAACTGACAGGCTTTCTTCGTTCAGACAGA
>ONDC01000029.1 GCA_900316495.1 uncultured Eubacteriales bacterium | reverse complement strand
TGGAATCCTATTTCAACGAAAAATCCACCGAAGACGGCGTTGATCTCCGGATAGCCGGGTATCCGGAGGGCGAGCTTTACAACGTGGAGCATTATTTCAACCAGTCACTCCTGATTGACAGCAAGCGCTTCCCGAAGACAATTGCGCTGATTGTCAGAACCTGCAACGCGAAATTCAAAAATATTCCCGACAGGGTCAAAGCTTCCGTTATGGACGAAGTTTACAGATTCTGCGATTTTGACGCAAGCTATTATTCAAACGGAAACAGTCTCACTGTCCTATACGTCTATCTCAACGGCAACGGCGAGACGAATGCCGACCTGAATGTGCCCGGAAGAAGAACGGGCAGCTATGATGAGGATGAAAAAGTACTCTACAAGGATATTGAGGTCGATTCCAACGAGATGATCGAGCGGCTCTTCAAAGACACCGCCGCGACGGAAACGATTGATTTCACCAAGCCTTACTGTAAATTCACGTGGAATAACAGCGAAAGCCGGCGGAGCGATCTTCCCCGTCACCTGACCTTCTACGCGCAGACCGATTTTCCCTCCATCGGGGAAGAGTGATTCGCGCTTTACACCTGACTGCACCTCACCCTGATATAGAACAACAAACCGAAGCAGCCGGCTGCCTCTCATTCGTCCGATGAATGGAGCGGTCGGCTGCTTCGGCTCACTCTTCTCACATTTCCGCGCGCAAAGCATATCATGTCATCAGAGGTGATCTGTATGAGGTATCAGAGACATATTTCCGGAAGAGGGAGCGTCCGCCGCAGGGCGTTGGCGGTCATGACCGCCGGCCTCCTGATGTTTGCGGGGATTAATTACATGGTGAATCCGATACTTAAAAAAATGACGGCTGTGCAGGCGGCATACATAGCCAATCTCGCGATTGACCGCGCGGCGGCGGAGGTGCTGGCGGAGGATGACATTTCCTACAGCGATCTGATTCATCTCAATACCCTCTCCGATGGAACCGTCAGTTCGATGACCGCGAACATACGTGAGATGAACCGGTTCAAGACGAATATTTCAAAGGGGATTCAGCAGAAGCTGCTCGAAACCTGCGAGCGGGAGATTTCGATTCCCATCGGCACACTGACGGGGGTCGATCTTTTTTCCGGCAGAGGTCCGGGCGTCAGGATGAAGATCCAGCTCTACGGCAATGTCAGCGCGAATCTCAGAAGCAGCTTTGAGGGGGCGGGCATCAACCAGACGCGGCACCAGATCATCTGCGATGTGAGGGTGGGCGTTTCGGCGATCATTCCCGGCTGTTCGTCCTATACCGAGGTGGAGAACAGCTTCACAGTGTCGGAGACAGTGCTGCTTGGCAGAGTGCCGGATTCGTTTACCAATGTCGACACGAGCGGCGAGGTTTACGACGACGTCAATAATTTTTTAGGTGATTGATATTTTCCTCGGGATGGTGTAAAATACCATTGGAAGGATTACCCTGACATGAACGATCACTTTATTTACCGAAAGGATGTTGAACAATGCAGGACACGGAAAAAGCAGCCGAAAAAGTGAAGCGGCTGAGAAGCCTGATAGAATATCACAGCAATCTGTATTACAATGCCGACGCGCCGGAGATCGAGGACGACGAATACGACGCGCTCATGCGCGAGCTGAAGGAGTTAGAGGCGCGGTACCCGGAGCTGAGGGATGACAATTCGCCCACGGTGAAGGTGGGCGGCGCGGCTTCGGGAAAGTTTGCGTCGGTGGAGCATACCGTCGCCATGCAGAGCCTGCGGGACGTATTCAGTATGGAGGAGGTCGGGCAGTTCTGCCGTGATTTCCCCGGCGCGGCGTTTGTGGTGGAAAAAAAGATCGACGGACTGTCCGTCTCGCTGGAATATACCGACGGTGTGTTGACGCGCGGCTCCACACGAGGCGACGGACGCGTCGGTGAGGACATCACCGAAAACCTGCTCACCATTCAGTCCATCCCCCACACCATCAGGACTGACGCGAAGTTCCTTGAGGTGCGCGGAGAGGTGTATATGCCGCGCAAAACCTTTGCCGCGCTGAATCTCAGCCAGGAGGAAAACGGTCAGAAAACCTTCAAGAATCCCCGGAACGCCGCCGCCGGTTCGCTGCGGCAGAAGGATGCGTCGATCACCGCTTCACGCGGACTGGCTGTTTTTGTGTTCAACGTGCAGCAGGTCAGCGGCATGGCGTTTGAAACACATTCGCAGTCGCTTGCCTACCTTGCGTCATGCGGCTTCCCCGTTTCACCGGAATTTACGGTGGCGACCGGCTACGAGGAGGTGGCTGCCGCTATAGAGAAAATCGGCGGACAGCGGGGTACGCTGGAATACGACATCGACGGAGCGGTCGTCAAGCTCGACAGTCTGAGCCTGCGCCGGTCGGCGGGCGTCACGTCGAAATTCCCCAAGTGGGCGGTCGCCTTCAAATACCCGCCCGAACAGAAGGAGACGGTGCTGCGGGATATTGAGGTGACGGTGGGACGCACGGGCGTTCTGACCCCGACGGGCGTATTTGACCCGGTGCTGCTTGCCGGAACCTCGGTCAGCCGCGCTTCGCTCCACAACCAGGATTACATCACCCAAAAGGACATCCGCATCGGGGACACTGTTGTGCTGCGCAAGGCGGGAGAGATCATTCCCGAGGTGGTTTCCGTGGCGGTTCACGGCGGGGGAGAGCCGTATCATCTGCCGGAGGTCTGCCCCTCCTGCGGGGAAAGGGTGTTCCGCCTGGAGGATGAAGCCGCCCTGCGCTGCCTGAATCCCGACTGTCCGGCGCAGCTGCTGCGGAACCTCATTCACTTCGCCTCCCGCGACGCGATGGACATCGAGGGCATGGGTCCGGCGGTCATCGAGCAGCTTATTTCGGCAGGACGCCTCCATTCCCCCTCCGACATCTATTCGCTGACGGAGGATGACATTGCCTCCCTCGATCGGATGGGCAAAAAATCCGCGCAGAACCTTCTGCGGGCGATTGAAAAATCAAAGGGCAACGACCTTTACAAGCTGATCTGCGCCCTTGGCATCCGCCACATCGGGGAATCCGCTTCGCGTCTGCTTGCCGCGAGATTCGGCTCCATGCAGAAGCTCATGGAGGCGACCGCCGAGAGCTTTGCCTCCATCGACGGCTTTGGCGAGGTCATGGCGGAGGCAGTGGTGGACTTCTTCTCCACCACGCACGCGAAGGAGCTGATCCACAGGCTTGCCGGGAGCGGAGTCAACATGACGACGCTGGGCGGGGAGCAGCGGGAGTCCTCCGGCAAGCTCACGGGTCTGACCTTTGTCATTACCGGCACGCTGGAGGGCATGACACGCGACGAAGCCAAGGCCCTGATCCTCGCCAACGGTGGCAAGGCGTCCGGCTCGGTCAGCAAGAAAACATCCTTCCTGCTGACAGGCGAAAATCCCGGCAGCAAGCTGACGAAAGCCGAGGAACTGGGCGTCAGGGTTATTTCTCTCGATGAGCTGAACGAAATGCTTGCCGCCGAATAATTTTGGAAAAACACGGCATGAACCTCTTTGACCTGTCATATATTTTTGATGAACAATGAAACCGGCAGTTCTGCCGGTCAGGGAGGCATGCAATGTGAAGTTTGTCAAAATGATAAAGCTCAGACCGCTGCTTATCTCGTTGCTGATTCCGCTGGGACTCGGCGGCGTTGTGGGGATGGTCTTAGCGGTGACAGGACAGTTTGCCGATTACGCGGAGCTGTTCCAGCCGCCGCTCAGTCCGCCGCCGTGGGTTTTCTTTGTGGCGTGGGTGATTCTCTACACGCTGATGGGGATTTCCTCTTATCTGGTGCTGACGGCGGATAAGCCGGTCGGCGTGCGCTCGGACGCGTTATGGCTGTATTTTGTTCAGTTGGGAGTGAATCTGATCTGGCCGGTGCTCTTCTTTTATTTTGACATGCGTCTGGCGGCGTTCTTGTGGATCATCGTGCTGATCGCGCTGGTCGTAAAAATGCTTGTCAGCTTTTGGTTTGTCAGCCGGTCGGCGGCGCTGCTGCAGCTGCCCTATCTTCTCTGGCTGATTTTTGCCGCCTACCTCAACGGGGCGACCTTTATTCTGAACGGATAATACTGGAATCCGTTAGCGGGTGAATGAACGTCTGAAAACTGTCAATACTTCAACTGTAAGATTGTTTTACTTAATGATAAAACAAAAAAACGCAGGAGGAAGCATTGTGCAGTTTAACAAGGTGGAAATTTGCGGGGTCAACACGGCCGATCTTAAGCTGCTGAGCGAAAAGGAAAAGACCGAGCTGCTCAAAAAATCGCAGGCAGGCGACAGAAATGCCCGCGATGAATTGGTCAAGGGAAATCTCCGTCTCGTGCTGAGTGTGATACAGCGCTTTGCCAACCGGGGCGAGAACCCGGACGATCTCTTTCAGGTGGGATGCATAGGACTGATCAAGGCGATCGACCATTTTGACACCGCGATGGACGTGAAGTTTTCGACCTATGCCGTTCCGATGGTGATAGGGGAGATCAGGCGTTATCTGCGGGACAACAACAGCGTGCGCGTCAGCCGCTCCATGCGGGACACTGCCTACAAAGCGATGCAGATCAAGGAACGTGTGATGGGCGAGCAGGGAAGAGAGCCGGGCGTCGAGGAAATCGCCCGGGAGCTTGGCGTGCCCCGGGAGGACGTCGTGCTGGCGCTGGAGGCGATTGCCGAGCCGGTTTCGCTCTATGAGGCAGTGTATTCCGACGGCGGGGACACGATTTACGTCATGGATCAGATCGGGGACAACGACGACGACAGCAATTGGCTCGACGAGATTCTGCTCAGAGAGGAAATCAAAAACCTTTCGCCGAGGGAACGGCGCATTCTCACCCTGCGGTTCATGCAGGGCAAGACCCAGATGGAGGTGGCGCAGGAGGTCGGCATATCTCAGGCGCAGGTTTCACGCCTTGAAAAGGGCGCCATGAATAAAATTAAAAATCACTGAAAAAAACGCGGCAGTCTTGCGGGACGCCGCTTTTTTTGCGCGCGTGGATTATTGAATATGCATCAATTTAAAGATAAAAATTTGTGCAAAAGGCAGATTTTTTGGAGGAATCCGCTTATTAAAAACCCTGTTATAATTATTTTTTAAAATCTATTGCTATTTTTATAATAATTTGGTATAATGTAACAAATAACAAGGGGTGATCAATTTTGAGTTCAAATGCTGAATCATATGTAAGCAATCTTGTTGATTCCGTTCTCCAGAAGCTCTATTACGAGGATCACAATGTCAGCTTCTTTAAGCATTACAACACCTTTTCCATACCGCTTGACGTTGTCAACAACGCCATGCTCAGATCCGGCAATATCGTGCAGATTCTCTATCACGAGTTCCAGCCGGGGGTCATCAAGCCCGCATATTCTCCCTTGATGGATTGGATCAACGCGCTGTATGACAGGTATTATGCCAACGAGCTGACGTTTGAGACGTTTCTTGAAAATGCGGGCGTCTATTCGCTGCACAAGAGCATTTATATAAAATACAGGGAAAGCGGCGTCTGTCAGCGCACAGAGGAAGTTATTCCGATTGAAAACGAATACGAGCACGACAAGTTTCTCAAGGGACTCATCGGCATTTTCAACTACATCTCCGAAAAGGTTCCGCTCCTTATCGTTTTCAACAAGCTCCATCTCGCCCCGCTTTCCACCTACGAATTCCTCTATAAGGAAATCACGGAAAATCCCAATAACAAGCTGGCGTTCATCTGCACAGTGAACGAGGTTTTTGTGTTGCCCGATTATGTCAAATCCATCAAGAACGACATCGTGGTGGCGCTGGAGAGCAAGAACCTGCTCCAGGACTGGGGTCTCGAGGACAAGGAGAATGCGCCCGACGAAAACGACATCTTCGTCCCCGTCGCCGAGGACTTTGAAAAATATCTCGTTCTGATCAATAACATGGTGGAGTCCGGCACCATGTCGCAGGCGATCTATTACTGTGACATCATCAAGGAGGCGCTTGACGGAGGAACCCTGACCGTGGACGAGGAAGCGATCCACCGCTTCTACAGGCTGTATGCCGACGCCAACTTCAAGGCGGGCAACTATCCCAGAACGCTCACCCTTTGCGACGAACGCAAGGGCATGATCAACGAAAATACCGATGACGCCATCATCAACCGCTTCAATTTTGAATATACCTATCTGGTGGCGCTGTGTCATTCCTGCGCGGGTCAGGATACGCTCGCCGAGAAATACGCCGAGGAATGCAGCGGCTTTGCCGAGAAAACCGGCGACGATTATCTGAATTTCAAGACGGAGCTGCTCAAATGCATGGTCAAATTCCGCAGCTGGACCAATGTGTATCTGTGGAATGTGGCGTTTGAACCCGCGTCGAATTTTCTTCAAAACGCTGAAAAATACGGATATTTCAACCATCTGGCGTATATCTATCTTTTCTGCTTCGGCAACGACAGAAGCTACTACGACGTCGACCCTGAATTCTGCGAGTCACACGACTTTTATAAGAAGGGTATGCACTTTGCGGATATGCTCGGCAACGAGGCTGTCAAGCTGAGAGCCTATAAAAAGAATGTCGTGTTCTCGTCGGCCTTCGGCTATTATCCCGCCGTCGACCATTTCTACAAGAAGAGTCTGGTCATCCTCAGCAAGCAGGACAACCTCACGGAGATGGGCAACGTCTACAACGGTCTGGGCTATAACCGCATTGTCAGCGAGCAGTTCAACGAGGCGGACGCCTACTTCAACAGCGCGATGGAAATCTGGTACAAGCTTGGCAAGCCGGAAAACATGGGCGAGTCCCTTTACAATATGGCTGTCAACGCCATGCTGGCGCACGATTACCAGAGCGGCTGCGACCTGCTGGTGACCGCTGTGCGTATCATGAAGAATCTTAATCAGAACAAATTAGAGCTTTGCAACATGTCAAAGATCTACGGCATGATCGCGCTGTGCTATATCAAGTTAGGTGTTGAATACAACGCGCAGCTCTATCTCAACCGTATGCAGCTGGTGCTTTATCACCTGATCTTCCCCGAGGGCGAACCCAGCTTCTTCCTGTGGGACGACGATATGTTCTTCTATTATTTCGACAGAGGACTTGTCGCGCGGAAGGACAGTCTCGCCGAAGCGCAGCACAATTTTGACCGCGCCCAATTCCATCTCAAGCGCACCGAGGGTCTGTGGTTCTTTGCCTATGAGCTTTTCGCCATCGAGCAGGCGGATCTCTACCGCGCGCAGGGCAGACACGTCGAGGCCAACGAGCTGCTTCAGGATTGTCTTGATTTCTGCACCAAAAACAATTACAAGGATAAGGTGGAACGTCTCAATTCCGCCCTCACCGGCAACGCGATCCTCGAAAAGCACTACAATATCGGTCTGAAGAAGATCAGTGTAGCGCAGGCCATCGAGCTTTCACGCCGCGTCGGCGCGGAGCTTCAGCTCAGACTCAAGAACAAGAGCATCGACTTCCTCACCAACTGGCAGGAACTGATGAACCGCGACGACATTGATACCCGGACGCTGATCAATACTGCCATGTACTCCATTCAGAACAACTACAACGCCGACAAGGTTCTCTATCTGAATGTCGACAAGGGCAAGGCGGATCTCGTCTACTGCGACAAGGACTATCACCCCAGTCCGGAGGTGCTGCAGGGCATTGTCTCCTTCTTCATGCGCAATCCGGGCGAATTCATGACCAACCGACTGGAAAAATCCTTCTATGACTACAAGGATCTGATCGGACTGTTCGGCATCAACAAGGTGGTTTCCATGATCGGCGTGCCGATTATCGTCGATGGCAAGCTGCAGAACCTGCTGCTGGCGCTCATGGAAATGCACGATAATTTTGCCAACAACTTCTCGCTCTTCCTTGACGGCGACCTGACGATTTTCAGCGTGGCGTTCCATCAGCTGGTCGACGCGCTCAACCGTCTGGCGACGCAGGAGAGAATCAGAAAAATGAACGCGAAGCTGGAGCAGACCTCTGTCACCGATATGCTTACAGGCCTCTACAACCGGCAGGGCTTTGTCAAGACGCTGAATGAGGAAATGAAGAAATACGAAACCGCGCCGGATGTGACAACAACTGTCTTGTATATCGACCTCGATAACTTCAAATTCTATAATGATACCTTCGGCCATGCCATCGGCGACGTGATCCTGGTGTCGTTCGCGGAAATCTTCAAGCAGATCACCAAGGAAAAGGGCTACGCCATCCGTTACGGCGGCGACGAATTCGTCATTGTGCTCACCGACTCGAGCGAGGAGGAGGGCGTGGAGGTCGCCAAGTCCATCTACCGGAGACTTGACGAGACCGACGGCTTCGCGGCACGGCTCAAGGAGAAAATGGGCAAGGACTTCAAGATCGATCCCAAAAACAGGGTTTCCTGCTCCATCGGCATTTCCACCGCCAACGTCTTCTCCAAGGAAGCGATCGATCAGGCGATGAAGGAGGCGGACGACGCTCTGTATGTGGTCAAGAAGACCACCAAGCGCAATTACAGAGTGTGGAAGCCTGACGGAGGCAGCGCAAGATAATCCGGTATCGGGAGGTGCGGAATGAATAAGGTGCTTAGCAGGACGAATAGAGTGATGAAAAAACTCGGCAAGGCCGTCGGAGGTCTGGTCAAGGCTATTATGGATGACGCCGTGAGCGCTTATTCCGCGCAGGCCGCGTTCTTCATCATTATCTCGGCTTTCCCGATGATCATGCTGATGCTGACCATGCTGCGGTTTGTTCCCTATTTCAGCGGAGGCGTTCCGCTGCTCAATATCAGCTTTCTTCCCGACGACGTCAACGCCTTTGTCCAGAAAATGCTGCAGGAGATCATCGACAATTCGTCCAATATGGTGATCTCCATCTCGGCGATCACCGCCGTGTGGTCGTCCTCGACCGGCATTTATTCCGTGATGCTCGGGCTGACCGCCGCCTATTCCATCAAGGAAACGCGCGGATATATCCGGATGCGGTCGCTCGCGATTCTCTACACGCTGGTGTTTATGGTCATGATCATCGCGGCTCTTGGCGTGCTGGTCTTTGGCAACAGCATTTACCACGCGCTGATCAATTATCTGCCGTTTGCCGCCGACCACGTCGCCATCATTTCCAAGGGAATCAGGTGGCTGCTTGGATTCGGGGTGCTGGTGCTGTTCTTCGAGATCAGCTACATCGCCGTGCCGGACCGCAAATCCACCATCATGAGGGAGCTGCCCGGCGCGCTGGTCAGCGCGGTGGGATGGACGGTGTTCTCCTATCTGTATGCCTATTACATCGAGAACTTCGGCAATTACGCCACTGTGTACGGCAGTCTTACCGCCGTTGTGCTGCTCATGCTTTGGCTGTACTTCTGCATGTTCATTATGCTGGTGGGCGCCGAGATCAACGTCGCGTGGGAAAGCACCTACCGCCGTATTGCCGCGCGGTATTACCGGCGCACGCGCCGCAAGATCGCTCATCTGAGTGAAGAACGGGACAAGGTAATCAAAAATATGACGTCTCATGTCGGTCTTGGCAAAAAGAAAAAATCCCAATGAATTATGCATTTTACAATATCCGGAGCGTCCTTTTTCAAAAGAATGCCCCGGATATTTTTGCGGGAGGAATGGATGATGAATCATGAAACGGCGCATTACCGGTATTTTTCCAATACCCGATGCGAATACTTCCCCTGTCACACGCTGAGCGGGGACTATTTCAACTGCCTGTTCTGCTACTGTCCGCTCTATGCCCTCGGCGATCAGTGCGGAGGGAATTTTGAATACCTTCCCAGCGGCGTCAAGAGTTGCCTGAAATGCGGCATTCCGCACGGCAGGGGAGGGTATGATTACATTATGTCAAAAATCGGCGGCATCACCGATATGGCAAAAAGGGAATAAAAATAATAAAACGCGGATCCGGGCGCGAAGCGAAGCGCCGCGTTGATCTGCGTTTTGTGTTTTTATGTTTTGCTTACTGTTTTTTCTTTCCCGGCAGCTTGCTGCGTACCATGTTGACCACGCCGAAGAAATTGTCAAGCAGCGTGGTGATGATGCTGTCTCCGCTGCGGCTGTTCCGCGTGCGGTAGTAGCGGGAGACGGAGCCGAACGCGCCGCTTCTTCTGGGAGAATTGGTGGTGACGATGCCGATGACCTCCGAATCGAGCGAGTCGAACACGTCGATGGCGTACTTCATCATGTCGGTGCGGGTGTGTCCGTACTGCGCGACGATCAGGCTTCCGTCCACCTTGCCCGCGACGGCAGCCGCGTCGGGAAGCAACTCGATGGCGGGCGTGTCGATGATGACATAGTCAAACTGGCTCTCCACCGCCTTCAGCAGCTCGGTGAATACCTCGCTGTCCAGCAGGTCGCACACGTCGATGCTGTTCATATTGACGTTGTTGACGGCGGTGATCACGTAGAGATTGCGGTTGGAGGTCTTGTTGATGGTGGCGGCGAGATTCGCCTTGCCAAGCAGCAGGTCGCCCAGACCGAACACCGGATCGAAGCGCAGCTCGCGGCTGATGTTCGGGCGGTGCATATCGGCTTCGATGAGCAGCACCATGGCGTTGGTGTCGGCAAGTGCCTGGGACAGTCCGATGGCGACGGAGGTTCGCCCGTCGCGGGGGGAGGGGCTGCACACTGCGATGGAACGCACCCCCCGTCGGGAATATTTGATCGCGGAGCGCAGCACGCGGTAGGCGTTGCTGACCTGATTGACGCTGCGCTCGGTGCCGATCATGCGGGCGACCGGCGGAATGGCGGCGATGACGGGGATGCGCGTCATGGTCTCAAACTTCGAGCTGCTGCGGAGCGTGCGGTCGGCGGCAAAGGAGAAAATATTGAAGATAAAGAACGCGGCGGCGGTGATCCCCACGGCAGTCAGCGCGGCGCCGAAGGAGATCAGCCACGGGCTGTTGATGCTGTCGATACGTCCTGCGTCCGTTACGGCACCCGAAAAGGAGGGGTTGGAATTGGCGAATTTTTCACGGATGGCGAAGTCGGCTTCCTTCATCAGGTTGGCCATGAAGGTCTCGCCCAGTACGCCGTCGGAGTCAAAGACGACGGTGATTTCCAGCACGTTGGAGTCGTTGATCTGTCTGACGGAAACGCGCTTCTTGAAGTCCGCGAGATTGGCCGCCTTGATCTTGCTGTCCTCGAGCGCCTTGCGGACGGTATCGCTGTTCTCGATCAGCGCGATGGAGGTGAGGGCGGCGGAGCGCGACAGCTCGGAGATGTTGTACTGATCGGAGATGCTCTCGCCCATGACGTCGGACTGTATCGTCAGGGTTCCGGTAAGCGTATACTGCACCGGAGTGGCGATCTTTGCGAAGATCAGCACGACGGGAAAGACGATGGCAATCATCAGCCACAGCACCGAGAGCCGTTTGGCGCACAGCTTCAGATATTCGGCGATATTGGTGTTAGCGTTCATTTATGCTTTCACATTCCTTTATCATGACGTTTAATCTATATTATAGGATAGTTCCGCCGGTTCGTCAACCGATATTCGTCACAAGTTGGCGCGTATTCGGGGTTGTTTACGTTTTTTTTACACATTGTACCGCTGCCGCAACAGTTATTAATATAATATTTGCAATATTTGATGAAAAATATTTTGAAAAAAGCGAAATACTGTGATACAATATAAATTGAACTGCTGCGGCAGTATGAGACGCAAGTAAATTCTAAGGAGATTTGATAAGCTATGGCAGTAAAGAGACTATTTGTGGAGAAGGCGCCCGGCTTTGACATTGAAGCCAAAGGCGTTCTCTCTGACCTGAGGGACAACCTCGGCATGACAGGCATCAAGGGACTGCGGCTGCTCAACCGTTACGATGTGGACGGTCTGACCGAGACACAGTTCGCACAGGCTAAGACGACGGTGTTCAGCGAGCCGAACGTCGACATTGTCTATGACGAGACCTTCCCCATTGACCGCGACGTAAGGGTGTTCGCAACCGAATTCCTTCCGGGTCAGTACGACCAGCGCGCCGATTCCGCCGCGCAGTGCGCCCAGCTTCTCACGCAGGGCGAGCGCCCCGACGTGCTTACCGCGAGGGTGTTCGTGCTCAGCGGCGACATCACGGACGAGGAATTCGCCCGCGTCAAGAGCTACATCATCAACCCCGTCGAATCCCGCGAGGCTTCGCTCTACAAGCCCCGCACGCTCGAGCAGAAGTTTGACGTTCCCGCGGATGTGCAGGTGTTAGAGGGCTTCACCGCGTGGGACGATGACAGAATGGCGGAGTATTATGCTTCCATGGGCTTTGCCATGACGCTGGACGATCTCAAATTCTGCCGCGATTACTTCCGCGACGACGAAAAGCGCGATCCCACCGTCACCGAGCTGAAGGTCATCGACACCTATTGGAGCGACCATTGCCGCCACACCACCTTCCTCACGGAGCTTGACGACGTCAAGGTGGAGGAGGGCGGCTATGAAGCCGAGATCCGCAAAGGCATCCGCCGGTACTTAGCGGCGCGCGCCGAGGTCTACGGCGAGGAGACCTCCCGCCCCGTCACGCTGATGGACATGGGCACTATCGGCGCGAAGGTGCTGAAAAAGAGAGGGCTGATCCCCGACCTTGACGAGAGCGAGGAAATCAACGCCTGTTCCATCGAGGTACCTGTGGAGATCGACGGAAGAACCGAACAGTGGCTCGTCCAGTTCAAGAACGAAACCCACAATCACCCCACCGAGATCGAACCCTTCGGCGGCGCGGCAACTTGTTTAGGCGGTGCCATTCGTGATCCCCTTTCCGGAAGGGCATACGTCTACCAGGCTATGCGCGTGACCGGCGCGGCTGACCCGAGAGTGCCCGTTTCCGAGACAATGGAGAACAAGCTTCCCCAGCGCAAGATCACGACCGGCGCGGCGGCGGGCTATTCCTCCTACGGCAACCAGATCGGGCTTGCCACCGGTCAGGTAACTGAAATATATGATTACGGCTACACGGCGAAGCGCATGGAAATAGGCGCTGTCGTCGGCGCGTCTCCCAAGAAGAACGTCGTGCGAGGCGTTCCCCAGCCGGGCGACGTGGTGGTGCTGCTTGGCGGCAGAACCGGACGCGACGGCTGCGGCGGCGCGACAGGCTCTTCCAAGGCGCACAACAGCAGCTCCCTCGAGACCTGCGGCGCTGAAGTCCAGAAGGGCAATCCTCCGACAGAGCGCAAGATACAGCGTCTCTTCCGCAACGGCAAGGTAGCCGCCATGATCAAGCGCTGCAACGACTTCGGCGCGGGCGGCGTGTGCGTCGCCATCGGCGAGCTGGCGGACGGTCTGGACATCCGTCTCGACGACGTGCGCAAGAAGTACGAGGGTCTGGACGGCACCGAGCTTGCCATCTCCGAATCGCAGGAGAGAATGGCGGTCGTGCTGGAAAAGAAGGACGTTTACAAATTCATTGCCGAGGCGGAGAAGGAAAATCTCGAGGCCTACGAGGTCGCCACTGTCTCCGAGACTGCCCGTCTGAATATGGTGTGGAGAGGCAAGACCATCGTCAGCCTGTCGCGTGAATTCCTCAATACCAACGGTGTGCGCCAGCATGCCTCCGCCAAGATCAAGGCGGTTTTCCCCTACAACGATTACAGGGTTTCCGTTCCCTATGAGCTGAGAGGTCTCTCCGTGACCGATGCGCTGGTGAAGAATATGGGCAGGCTCAACGTCTGCTGTCAGAAGGGGCTTTCCGAGCGCTTCGATTCCTCCATCGGAGCGGCAACCGTGCTGATGCCGTTTGCGGGAAAGAATCAGCTCACGCCCGAGGAGGCAATGGTTGCCAAGCTGCCGGTCGACAAGGGCGAGACCGACTGCGCTACCGCCATGGCGTTCGGCTACGTTCCGGGACACACCGAGTGGAGTCCCTACCACGGCTCCGCGTTCGCCGTCGTGGAATCGCTCTCCCGCCTGTTGGCAGTGGGCGCGAACCCGCTGAGCGCGCGCCTGACCTTCCAGGAGTACTTCGAACGTCTGGGCGACAAGCCCTCCCGCTGGGGCAAGCCGGCTGCCGCCCTTCTTGGCGCGCTGACCGCGCAGCTCAAGCTGGGAACCCCCTCCATCGGCGGCAAGGATTCCATGTCCGGTTCCTTCAACGAGCTTGACGTGCCGCCGACGCTCGTGAGCTTCGCGCTCGCCTCCACCAGCGCCAAGAGAACCCTTTCGGCCGCTTTCACCAAGGCGAATTCGACCGTCGTGATGGTGCCGGTGCCGTATCACAAGAAAAAGTCCCATATGCCCAAGTGGGGCAAGCTGCGCACGATGTATGAGAATGTCTACCACATGATCTGCACCGGCGACGTGCTTTCCGCCAGCGTGGTGCATGAAGGCGGCGCGGCGGCCTCGGTCATCAAATCCTGCTTCGGCAACGGACTTGGCTTCACCTTTGAGGAGGCTGTCACGGACACTGAACTGTTCGCCCCGCTCTCCGGCTCGCTCATTCTGGAGCTGAAGGACGGCGTGCATGTGATCGACGGCGTCAAGTACATCAATTTAGGCAAGACCACCGTCAGTCCCCTCGTCCGGATCGGCGCGGGCAAGGTCGCCCTCGGCAAGCTGAAGGACGCGTGGATGGCGCCCCTTGAGACCATCTTCCCGGTTGCCCCCAAGAGCAAGCCGGTCGTCAAGAACGTCCCCATGAACACCGCGAGAGCCGCCTATCCCGGCATCCTGCCCTGCACCGACGCGAAGCCGCGCGTGTTCATTCCGGTATTCCCCGGCACCAACTGCGAGATCGACACCGCCAGAGCCTTTGAAAAAGCGGGGGCAAAGACCGATATATTAGTGGTCAGGAACCTCACGCCCTCCGCCATCGAGGAAACCATCAAGGAAATGGCCAAGAGAATCGCCAGATCGCAGATCGTCATGCTGCCCGGCGGCTTCTCCGGCGGCGACGAGCCGGACGGCTCCGGCAAGTTTATCGCCACCACCTTCCGCAATCCCGTCATTGCCCACGAGGTGACAAGGCTGCTTGAGGAAAGAGACGGTCTGATGCTGGGTATCTGCAACGGCTTCCAGGCGCTCATCAAGTTAGGGCTGGTTCCGTACGGCAGGATCACCGAGATCGGCGCGAAGGATCCGACCCTCACCTTCAATTCCCTCGGCAGACACGTCTCCCGCATGGTCTACACCCGCGTCAGCTCGGTCAAATCCCCGTGGCTGCACGAATGCGAGGTGGGCGAGCTGCACACGGTGCCTGTTTCCCACGGCGAAGGCCGATTTGTCGCCGACGAGGAAATGCTCGGCAAGCTGATTGCCAACGGACAGGTTGCCACCCAGTACGTCGACCCGAACGGCATGCCGTCCTCCGACATCGAGTGGAACCCCAACGGCTCGGTCTGCGCCATCGAGGGCATTACCTCCCCCGACGGCAGGGTATTCGGCAAAATGGGTCACTCCGAACGCATGGGACGCGACCTCTACAAGAACGTCCCCGGCGAAAAGGATCAGAAGCTCTTTGTCTCCGGCGTGAAGTATTTTAAGTAATGGAAATGACCCCGCCCCGTGGAGTGTTGGCATGATGCATCCATTGCGGAAGGTCTGGCGCAGGCAATAGTCTCTCAATTGGTATCAAAAACTTAGCAAACGGACATGAAAAAATCATCCCGGCTGTTTACCCAAGAAAAACAGCCGGGATGATTGATTTTACATGCTGAAATAATCAGTGTGCGGGGAAAGAGCCGACCGAAAAAGATCAGTCCACAATGACTTCGCCCTCAACGTGACCTGCGCAGCCGGCGGCGTTGGACTCGTCGGTGTCGATGTGCATAGCGGCGGCATAGTTAGGGCTGACTCTGACGACGACGTCGCCGAAGGTGGTGGTTCTGTCGGCGGTCTCGATCTTTACGGAAACGACCTGCGCATCCTTCACGCCGAACTTCTCCGCGTCTTCGGGGGTGAAGTGGATGTGTCTCTTGGCGGCGATCACGCCCTCCTCGAGGGTGACTTCACCGGCGGGGCCTTTGATGACGCAGCCGGGGGTGCCGGCGAGGTCACCGGATTCCCTGACGGGAGCGGCAATGCCGATCTTGCGCGCGTCGGTGAGTGAAAGCTCGACCTGTGACGCCTTGCGTGTGGGACCTAAGATGGATACGTTGGGCATGACTCCCTTGGGGCCGACGATGTCCACGCGCTCGTTGCTGGCGAACTGACCGGGCTGGGAGAGATCCTTCTTCTTGGTGAGCTGATAGCCTTCTCCAAAGAGAGCTGCAAGATGCTCGTCTGTGACGTGGACGTGACGTGCGGATGTTTCAACTAATACTTTCATTGGTATCATTCTCCTGTTTGTAATGATTTACAACGCCTGTTTTCCTGAAACTGAGTGGAAGAAACATAGCGAT
This sequence comes from uncultured Eubacteriales bacterium, assembly GCA_900316495.1. Classification (GTDB taxonomy): domain Bacteria; phylum Bacillota; class Clostridia; order Oscillospirales; family Acutalibacteraceae; genus RUG762. The sequence goes on along the minus strand of ONDC01000029.1, from coordinate 8,167 downwards.
GTATGAGTACAATTATATTTTAATACTACCCGCCTTTAAATTCAACCCATTTTCACATATTTTTACATTAATTCAAAAATATTGTCAGAATCCTCGTCAGAAAATATAAAATTTTATGGATAATTGTTGAAATAATCTGATGGCTATGGTATAATAAATTGCAAAACTCAGAGAAATCCGAGAGGTGTATACAGAATAATGAAAAAGCTGACAATTGGTCTATTCAATGACTCCTTTCCGCCGAACATTGACGGCGTTGCCAATACAGTCGTGAATTACGCCCGCGTGATTCAGGAGAAATTCGGCAGGAGCGTGGTTGTCGCACCCAAGTACAAAAAGGTGGAGGACAACTACCCCTTCAAGGTAATACGCTATCAGTCGTTCCCCACCGACAAGACGAGAGTGCGCTACCGCACGGGCAATCCATTCTCCCTCAATGCCATCCGGAAGGTCAATAAGGAGCATCTTGACCTTATTCACTGCCACAGCCCCTTCACGGCGGCGATGCTGGCAAGAAACGCCAATTCTCATCACGCGCTTCCCGTTGTCATGACGTATCATACAAAATTTGATGACGATATTGCCTTTACGGTCAAGAACAACTCCTTCCGCAATATTGCCGGCAAAATTGTCGTCAGCAGCTTCAATTATGCCGACGAGGTGTGGACGGTGAGCCACGGCTGCGCCAAATCCCTTCGCGCCCTCGGCTATCAGGGGGATTACCGCGTCATGGTGAACGGCGCTGACATCACGCTCGACCCCGCTTCGGACGAGATCATGCACAGAGTGCAGGCGGAAACCGGCTTCCATTCCGGCGAGCTGGTGTTCATGTACTGCGGGAGAATGCAGTGGTACAAGGGTCTCAGGATCATTCTTGACGCGCTGGTCAAGGTCAAGGCAGCCGGCGTTCGCTTCAGGATGATCTTTGTCGGCGGCGGCTATGAGCTGGAGGACGTCAAGGAATATACCCGCAAGGTGGGACTGATGGGGCAGACGCTCTTTACCGGTCCGATTCACGACCGTGCGCTGCTCAAGGGGTATTTTACCCGCGCCGATCTGTTTCTTTTCCCCTCGACCTATGACACCGCCGGTCTGGTGGTCATGGAGGCTGCCGCCTGCCGCACGCCCAGCGTGCTGATCAAGGATAGCTGCGCCTCCGAGATTGTCACCGACGGGCGCAACGGCTATGTCAGCGAGGAGAACGCCGATGCCTTTGCGGCGGTTATCCTGAACGCCGTCAAAGACAGGAGCGCTCTTGCCCATATGGGCGAGATGGCTGCCAGAGAGGTCTATCTGTCGTGGGACGATTCGGTCGCCAATGCCTACAAGCGCTATGAGGAAATCTATTACGAGTGGAATTCCTTCCGCCCTATCCGCCGCAGGAGCATTTCCAAGAAGGACAATGAGTGAAGCTATTGACGCTCACATAGTGAAAACAAGTCTGTTATCCCCGCAGAGATGCGTTGAGTGGGGAATAACAGACTTGTTGCTGCTTTTCCTGGACAATCATGTCAAGGATGCGCTTTGTTCAGAATTTGATTGAAACGGTTTTCTTCTGTGTCAGTTCATCGTAATCGTCATTTTTCAGACGGATTCTGAAGGAAATGGATTCGGGTTTCTTATCCCTGAGCTGTTCGTCTTCATCCATGTATCTTCCGATTCTCAGCGACATAATATACCTCTTTCCTTCGCAAATCCGTCCTCCTTCTGTATATCCCCCTTCTACCACAATTCCGTTGATGGTCAGATCGGACAGCTCCGTGTAGATGATCCGATCTGACTTGCTTTCAAATTCCATTTGTTGGACATAACCGCTTCGGAGATCAGACTGATGCCGCCCTCCGAATAGAGCTGCTTTTCCTTCAGCGAATCCACCGTAATGCCGTAGGCGTTTTTCAGAGCTTTGCCCTTGATGGCTTTCAGATAGGAGTCGGTATTATAATCATAGTCCCCGGCGGCGCTTGTTTTGATGGAAAGAGGGCCTGTTTTATAGCTTTTTTGATTCTCGTGAACAGTGAATCCCACTTCAATGTCGGCAATTTTGGAAATGCCGTGCGAAAAAAGCTCGGTGTAGGAGAAGCCTATTTCTTCCTCCTTTGTCTCGCCTGCGGCAATTTCGCAACACAAATAACCGTCTTCGATCATATATCCGTTGACAGAATTGACGCTGTAGCCTATCGTCTCGGAATAGATTTCTTTGGACTTTTTGGATGTGTTTTCAATTCTGATTCCCAGTACTGCCTCGTAATTTGTATAGGTCAGTTCCGTCGCGGTGATTGTAACGCCCTTGATTTTCGTCAGCTCGGTTTCTTCTATGCCGATTGTCTTATCAAAGACAGGCAGAAGATCATCCGTCAGTTTTGGTTCTCCGTCCGGGTCATCCGAACAGGCGACAATTGTCGCGGCAAGTGTCAATGAGAGCAGCAGGGCAAATCCTTTTTTGATCAGCTTTGGCATAATCATTCTCCGTTCAATTTTATTCGGTTTTGCAGAGGGGAAAACCGTGTCTGTATTATACACGGGTCTGAACGGGATATGTTATGCTGCCAGCATAACTTTTCATTGGCATATGTGCTATAATTCAATCAGATTCTTGCTGGATAAACCAACCATGACAAAAAACAGAACAATTCCAAGAATGATACTCAGCCAACCGAGCAGCTTGTTGAGCCTTCTTCGGGTGCGAAGGTCAGGAGAAAAATACAGGGAATATCTCCCGATGTCTCCGAAGAGCAGATAGGGAAACAACGTCCAACAGCCGTACAGGATGGTTATGAAAAATACATGCCCCAGAAAGGTCTTGACGGAAAAACCGTGAACCGGAAAGACTATCAGGGTGGCAATATGAAGAATCAGCGCGAAAGTGTATATAGTGATGAAAAATCCCGTGATGATCTTCGGCAACACCTGCCTTGAGCGGAACCCCGGAAGCGGTCGGAACCGCATGCTTTCAAAGTCGTTTTTATCCAGCAGCTTAAGCGTCCTTCTGTCGTCGGTCAGAACCGCGTGGAGATGCGCTGCGCTTTTGTAACGTTCATTCGGGTCAAGGCTGACACAGCGGGAAATGATGAGTCTTAGTCTTCCCCGGTACGGCTGTTCCTGCGGCGTTTTACCGGTCAGAAGGAAATTCAGCACCACCCCGCAGGAATAAATGTCCGCTCTGGCGTCGGTCTGCCGGAAGCCGAACTGCTCCGGCGCGGCGTACCCCACGGTGCCTAATACCGTTGTATCCTGCGTTTTTTTTTGCGATTCTTGCAATATCATAATCAATAATCTTTACGCAGCCGCTCTGGTCGAGCATAACATTGGAGGGATTGATGTCCCGATGAATGATGCCCGCGCTGTGAAGGGCGGAAAGCCCCGCGCATATCGCGGCGGCGATCTTTGCCGCCGCGTATTCATTATACAATCCCCGCTGTCTGACTGATTCCTCAAGCGTTATGCCCGAAATAAACTCACAGAGAGCCACACAGACGTTTCCGATGATTTCAGCGTCGTAAATAGCCATCAGATTCGGGCTGTGAATGCGGCTGAGACGGCGCAGTATGCCGAGAGAATCCGGCGGGTATATGCGACGAAGAAGCAATTGTCCGGTGTATATATTTTTACTAATTTCATTTCCGAGGATAGCTCCGCCATTTCTTCGACTGCCCAAAGCCGCATTTTTTCCTTTTCCGTCATGCCAACACCTCACATCAATTAGCGCGATGCATTCCATCCTCATCCATTATAGGAGGTCAAGATGAAAAAATCAACAGATGAATTATTGAAATCGCTCCGGTCAAAGCACGACATTGAGGATTTTTTCAAAGAAAATGCCTCGGAGCTGATATTTGACAGCCTTTCGGATATGATCGTCTTTTACATGAAAAGCAAAAGTCTAAAAAAGAGCGAGGTCGTCAGACGTTCCATGTTGGGCAATTACGCGTACAACATCATTAACGGTGACCGGAAAAATCCCGAGAGGGACAAGCTGATTATGCTGTGCTTCGGGCTGGCGCTGACAGCGGATGAGGCGAACCGTCTGTTGAAAATGAGCTCCAACGGCGAACTGTATGTCAGGAATCCTCGCGATCTGGTGCTGATTTACGCGCTGGACAGGAGAAAAAGCGTGTTGGATGCCAATACTATGCTGGAAGAAATGGGATTGGATGTTCTTCCGCTGCCGTAACGGTTATCTCTGAAAAGCTATTCCCTCCAAAAAAATCAACGGCTGTACCGGTGTCGATTGACACGGCGCAGCCGTTTTTTAACATTACATTATGCTTCCTTATCCCCGCTCTGCGGGAGCCGGATGATCTTGACGCGCACGACGCGCTTGGGCGTGGCTTCTGAGACGGAAATGCGGTAGCCGTCGAACTCGATGCCCTCGCCGACGGAAGGAATTTTGCCCATGCGCTCGGTAAGCCAGCCGCCTATGGTGACGGCTTCGGTATTTTCGTCCTCCTCAATGCCTAACATTTCAAAGACCTTGCCGAGAGAAGCGACGCCAGCCACAATGTAACCCCCGTCCTCACAATGCTCGATCTCGCTGATGATCTCGTCGTTCTCGTCCCAGATGTCGCCGACAAGCTCTTCCAGAATGTCCTCAAGGGTGATAATGCCGACCGTTCCGCCGAATTCGTCGATGACGACCGCCATGTGACAGCGGGAGTGCTGGAAGATTTTCAGCAGCTCGGAGATTTTAGTGTTTTTGGGGATGTATTCAACGGAGATGAGCAGGGAGGGGATGTCCACGGTCTTGTCAAAATACATCTTTTCGTAGAAATCCCGCTCGTGAAGGACGCCCACGATGTTGTCGATAGTGCCCTTGTAGACCGGAATGCGGGAAAAATGGTTGTTCTTGAAGATGGAGGCGAATTTTTCCGGCGGGGTGGAAATTTCCGCCGCTAAAATATCGACTCTCGGGGTGAGAATGTGCACCACTTCTAAGTCGCTGAATTCAATCGCGGAGCGGATCAGCTCGCCCTGATTCTCGCCGATGCCGCCCTCGTTCTGCGCCTCGTCTACGATGGTGATCAGCTCGTCGTCGGTGATGGCGCCGCTGCTCTCCACGACGAACAGCCGCGAAATCAGCTTCTTCCATTGGGAAAAGAGCCAGTTGACGGGGGTGAGAAGTACCTGCAGTACCGAAATGAACGGCGCGGAGAACATGGAGAAGCTCTCCGGCATTTCCTTGGCGATGCTTTTTGGCGTGATCTCGCTGAAAATCAGCAGCAGCACCGTCATGACCAGCGTGGAGACCGCCGCGCCCGCATCCCCGAAGAAGGAGGTGAAAAGCAGCGTCGCAATGGAAGAAGCGGCGATATTCACGATGTTGTTGCCGACAAGCACGGTGGAAAGCAGCTTGTCAAAATTGTCCGTGAGTCTGAGGGCGCGGGACGCTTTTTTGTTGCCGTCGGACGCCATATTCTTGAGCCGTATCCGGTTCACACCGGAAAACGCCGTCTCGGTCGCGGAAAAATACGCCGAGAGCATGATCAGCAGTATCAGGGAAAGAATGCTTGTGTAGGTGGATTTCATAATACCTCAGTTCCGCTGTCAGCGGGGAATGGTGATTTGTTTTCCGATGAAAATCGGGATGGATAATGTTAATAAATCAGACTTATTCCTCCGTCAGTCCCGCTTTTGCTTCAAATTCCGCTTCTGTCATGTTGAGTCGTCTGGCAGCGTCGGAAATAGTCAGAATGCCGTCCTTTACAAGGCTGATCATCGCGTTCATAAAGCCTTTTGCCTCGCCCTCGGCTCTGCCCTTCGCCTCGCCCTCGGCTCTGCCTTTTGCTTCGCCCTCGGCTCTGCCTTCAGCCCTGCCCTCGGCTAAAGCGTCATCTCTGATACCTTGTATCGCTTTGCACATATCAACACTCTCCTCTCTGTCATCATAGCGCAGGTTTGATTTGGTTACGATATTGACTAAGTCGGCTGTCTTTTTGGAAACGCTTCTGAAGGAAGTGTCTTCGTTTATCATTTCCTTCAGCTTGTTTTTATTGTTGGATTTTTTGATGAATTTTAAAGCAAGGCTCAGCTCTGTGTGAAATTTGGAAAAATCGCTGTCGTTTATCTCTGCCGGAGCAATCAGGTGAAGGTGGTAATTATCGACAAATCTCAGAATATCTGCATCCGCCGAAAGCATACCGTGCAGATCCTTCGGTGCTGTCCATTCGTCTGCCCCGAAGAACAATGTCAAGGTGATCACAGGAAGTATTCTGTCGGTTTTGTAAAAGCCCGACAGGAATTCTGCCCGTGTTTCCGGCGCTTTATCGCCTATTCTGTGTGATTTGGCGGCTTCGTCCACCTGTGCAACGTATTGTATCGCATCGTACAGCATTTTTCTCACAGGCATGGCGTAGTGGATTTCCGACTGGTTCTCGATTCCTAAAAGCAGGTAAGCCGCTTTGTCGTCCTCCATCGCCGTCACCATTTTCAGTACGTCCCGGTACTTCTGTATCGGAACGAGCTTGCTGTCCTCGCCGTAGGGAAGTACAATAGAAGTAGTATCAAGCGGTCGAAGCTGCTCCGGTCGGATGACCTGTTTTCCGTCATAAAGCAGGAAATTGAACGCGTCTGCAAATGTTTCCTTGTCCTGCATGTATTCTTTTGTAATGGCATCTTTTTCAGACAAAGGTATCACCCTCTTTTACACTGATATTATATCCTTCTCCGAACCATATGTCAAGACGGTGCAAAGCCGACCAACCCTCACTGTCCGTATGTGTTTTTAAACAGCCGGTGGTCAGTAATGCCGCCGCGATAACGGCTGCCGCTGCCGCGCGGAGAATGATTTTTTTGTTCATGGTATTCATTTCCTTTTGGTGTCGAATTTTGTGATAATAGAATAATGAAAAAATGATAAATGAGATAGTCATTCCCCAATGCTTGTCTTTTTTGCCATCAATCATTCTGTATTTTACACCGGACAGAGGAGGATTGCAAGATGAATTTTGTTAAAATGCTATTGAAAACTGTCGCGGCGTGGTGTATAATATACTTATCATCTATATTTCAATCAAATGCATCCTGCATGTTCAACCGGAGTGAAGAAAATGGCGACGAATTTCGGGTTTATGCCCGTGCTGACGGGCAAGCGGTATTTTATCAGCTACAAGAGCGACGACACGAAGCGTGTCGGGGAGATCACCCGTCGGCTCAATGAAATAGGCGTGCCGATGTGGTACGATTACGGCATCGAAAAGGGCGAAAAATGGAACCAGCAGATCAACCGGGCGATCAAAGAGAGCGAAGCGTTTATCCTCTTTGCGACGAAAGCCTTGTTTTCCGCCGAGGACACGTGGGTTCGCAAGGAATTCAATATCGCCAAGATGTACAGAAAGAAAAAATACGTTGTGTGGCTGGATTCTGTCAATCCCTATGAGAACCCCGACGAAGTGAGCGACGGACTGAAGGACTGGTTTCTGGATGTGGATGACCTGCAGGGAATCAGGATGGCGGGAAACGCGACGGAGCACATCGCATGGAGCATGGTGACGGAGTTCCACCTGATCACAGGAATGAAGCCCCAGCCGCCGTCGCCGACCTATCAGCCCGTTCCGAAGCCCACGGAGCAAAAGCCCATGGCAAAACAACAGCCCAAACCCGCGCAGAAGCCCACACCTCAACCCGTGTCCTACAAAAACCTTCGTGCGGGGAACAGGATCCCCTTCGGGCAGTACCCTCAGGGAGCGAACGGCGAGGTGCAGCCGATCGAGTGGCGGGTGCTAACGGTGGAAAACGGCAGGGCACTGGTGATTTCGGAGAAGCTGTTGGATTGTGTGAAGTATAATGAAGTAAAAACCGATGTCACATGGGAAACCTGCACGCTGCGGAAATGGATGAACGGGGAATTCCTCAACAAGGCGTTCAGCAGCAGCGAACAGTCGAAAATCGCCACCGTCACCAATCAGAATCCGGATAATCCGGAATATGGTACCCAAGGCGGCAACGCCACGCAGGACAGAATCTTTGCACTGAGCATCGAAGAAGCCAATCAATATTTTAGAAATGACGGTGACCGCATGGCTGCGCCGACAGGATATGCAAAAAAGCAGGGAGCATATTTCAGCGGAGAATATTCACTTGCAAGTGGGGAGAAAACGGGCTGGTGGTGGCTCCGTTCGCCTGGCCTCAATGGTACTCCCGCCGCGTACGTGAGCAACTATGGTCTCATCCA